>CAMAOY010000085.1 GCA_945859865.1 Phenylobacterium deserti | reverse complement strand
CCCGGCCTTACAATTTTCGATCCTCAAGCCCATCTCAGGGCCAAACTTGCTGATCAGGAGACCCTCCCCATGCTGACGTCCACAACCCCCACCATCGCTGGCCGCGAGATCACCGAGACCCTCGGCGTGGTGACCGGCGAGGCCATCGTCGGGGCCAACATCTTTCGCGACTTGCTGGCCGGGATCACCGACATCGTCGGCGGTCGCTCGCGGGCCTATGAATCGGCCCTCAGGGACGCCCGGGAGATCGCCCTGAAGGAGATGGGCGAGGAGGCTCATACCATGGGCGGCAATGCCGTGGTGGGTGTCGACCTGGACTATGAGACCCTGGGCTCGGGCAGCATGCTGATGGTCACGGCCACCGGTACGGCGGTACGGCTGGCTTAGGGGCTTCCCCCCGTCGCCACCCCCTCTCCCGGCGCCTATGCTGGGCGGATGAGTCGGGGGTCAGATGGGATCTAGGTTCCTGGAGTTCTTTGCGGGTGGGGGGATGGCGCGGCTTGGGCTGGGGCCGGGATGGTCCTGCCTGTTCGCCAATGACTTCGACCCGGTGAAGGGGGCGGCCTATCGGGCCAACTTCCCCGATGCGGACGCCCATGTCTCCGGCGAAGATGTCTGGAACCTCTCAGCACCCGACCTGCCGGGGCCGGCGGACCTGGCCTGGGCCTCCTCGCCCTGCCAGGACTTCAGCCTGGCCGGCGGCCGGGCGGGGCTGTCGGGCGGGCGGTCCTCGGCCTTTTTCGGCTTCTGGAGTCTCATGGAGGCCCTGGATGACGCCGGGCGGGCACCGCGCCTGATCGTGGTGGAGAATGTGGTGGGCCTGCTCACCTCCCGGGGTGGGGCGGACTTCGCCGCCCTCTGTGGGGCCCTGGCGGGACGTGGCTATCGGGTGGGCGCCCTGGAAGCGGACGCCGCGGACTTCACCCCCCAGTCCCGCCCGCGCCTGTTCGTCGTCGCCTTCCGGGGCGAGCCGCCGGCGCACCTCTCCGGCGGCAGTGCCTTCGTCACCCCGGCGGTGGGCCGGGCCCGGAACCGGCTGGAGGGGGCAGCGCGCGCCGCCTGGACCGACTGGTCCCCCCGGGCGCCAGCGGGCCGCAACACCCGCCTGGCGGACCTGCTCGAGCCCGATGACCAGGTTCCCTGGAACCCTCCCGACCTGACCCGCCGTCTGGTCGCCATGATGTCGCCTGTACAGGCGGCGCGGCTGGAGGCCCTGAAGGCGGCAGGCGGGCGGCATGTGGGTGCCTTCTTCCGCCGCACCCGGCGTGAGGACGGGCAAAGCGTGCAGAGGGCCGAGGCCCGGTTCGACGGCCTGGCCGGATGCCTGCGCACCCCCCGGGGTGGATCCTCCCGCCAGTCGGTGATCGTCGTCGAGGATGGCGCTGTGCGAACCCGCCTGCTGGCGCCCCGGGAGGCGGCCCGGCTGATGGGCCTGCCCGAGGCCTATGTCCTGCCCCGCGGCGTGTCGGCAGCCCTGCACGTGGTCGGGGACGGGGTCTGCGTTCCCACCGTCCGCTGGCTGGCCGACACCCTGCTGGAGCCTCTGCTGGAGGCCCTTCCACCGTCCCGGGTTTAGAATTCCTGAGCCGTCGCCCCGAAAACCCGCCTTCCCAAAGCCGCCTGGGCGCCTGAAGGTCGATATTCAACTTCCCGGAGACTTCGCCATGGTTGAGTCCGCTTATGATGCCGCCCGCTATCGTCGTGTCGGCCGGGGCAAGGTCTATGAGTCCATCCTCGATACCATCGGCGATACGCCCTTGGTGGCCCTTCCCAACCTGACCCGGGCCCTGAAGCCCAAGGCGCGGGTCCTGGCAAAGCTGGAGTTCTTCAACCCCATCGCCTCGGTGAAGGACCGGATCGGCGTCTCGCTGATCGAGAACCTGGAGGCCCAGGGCCTGATCGCGCCGGGCGCCACCCTGGTCGAGCCCACCAGCGGCAATACCGGCATTTCCCTGGCCTTTGTGGCCGCCGCCAAGGGCTACAAGCTGATCCTCTGCATGCCTGAGAGCATGTCCGTCGAGCGCCGCAAGATGCTGCTCCTGCTGGGCGCCCAGCTGGAGCTGACCCCAGCCGAGCGCGGCATGGCCGGGGCGATCGCTCGCGCCAGGGAGATCGTCGAGGCCACACCCGGGGCGGTCATGCCCCAGCAGTTCGAAAGTGCCGCCAACCCCCTGATCCACCGGGTCTCCACCGCCGAGGAGATCTGGAACGACACGGACGGGGCGGTGGACGCCGTCGTCTCCGGTGTCGGCACGGGGGGCACCATCAGCGGCATCGGACAGGTCCTGAAGGCGCGCAAGCCTGGCCTGAAGATGGTGGCGGTGGAGCCGGCGGCCTCGCCGGTCCTGTCGGGCGGCAGCCCCGCCCCGCACAAAATCCAGGGCATCGGCGCCGGATTCGTACCCGCGATCCTGGACCGGGGTGTGATCGACGAGATCGTCCAGGTCTCGAACGAGGACAGCTTCGCCATGGCCCGGCGCGTGGCGCGGGAAGAGGGGATCCCGGTGGGTATCTCCTCGGGTGCAGCCCTGACAGCGGCCTTCAGCCTGGCGGAACGGGACGAATACGCCGGCAAGACCATTGTCACCATCATCGCATCCTTCGCCGAGCGCTATCTCTCCACGGCCCTGTTCGACGGCCTCTGAGGGCGGGTGCCGGCCCCGAGCTGAAGGTGCGGCTCAGTAGGCTTCTGACGGCCCTGGCGCCTCGATCCTGACCCCGCACCGCACCGAATTGGCGATGAAGCACTCGGCGTGGCTGGCCGCGTGCAGGGCCTCCAGCGCCTCGGGGTCCGGGACCGGGCCGACCCATGTGATGTCCGGCCGCATGACCACCTCCACCAGTCCCTTGCGGCCCGGGGTGACCTCGCCCATCCGGCCGCGGGCGGCGTCGGCATAGCGGTCGATGACGAAGCCGGCCCGCCGGGCCATGTCCAGGAAGGTCAGCATGTGACAGCTCGACAGGGCCGCCACCAGCATCTCCTCGGGGTCGATCCCCGCCGGGTCGGCCCAGCGGCCCAACACCGAGGGGGCCGCGGAGGCCAGGATCTCGGCACCCCCGTCGAAGGTGATCCTGTGCGCCCGGCTGTAGCGCCCCTTGGGGAAGTCGGCGTCGGACTGGAGGGTCCAGGTGACGAAGGCGTCGTGGTCGGACATCTGGGTCTCCCCGTCTTCAGAAGGCCTCGGCCGGCAGGGCCATGACCGTCTCGGCGCCGGACTTCAGGCGGACCAGGTGGACTTGGGTCTCAGGCAGGACCCGGGCGAGGAAGAAGCGCCCCATGGCCAGCTTGGACGCCCAGAAGGGATCGGTGTCGCCGGCGGCGATTTTCGCCTGGGCGACCAGGGCCATCCGCGCCCACATCCAGGCCAGGGCGGTCAGGCCCACCAGATGCAGGAAGTCGTGCGAGCCAGCGGCGGCATTGTCGGGATGGGCGAGGCCGTTCTGCATGAGCCAGCCCACGCCCTCCTGCAGCTGGGCGCGGGCACCGTCGAGGCCGTCCAGGAAGGGATCGGTGGCGGGCTCGCCCCGGGCGGCACTGGAGAAGGCCTCCAGCTCGGCCAGCCAGGTCAGCATGGCCCGGCCGCCGTTGGCGGGCAGCTTGCGCCCCACCAGGTCCAGGGCCTGGATCCCGTTGGTCCCCTCGTAGATCAGGGAGATGCGGACATCGCGCATGTACTGGCTGGCGGGGAAGTGCTCGGTATAGCCGGACCCACCATGCACCTGCAGGGCGTCGGAACAGACCTTCAGGCCCCGGTCGGTGAGGTAGGCCTTGGCGACCGGCGTCATCAGGGCGGCGTAGTCCGAGGCCTTCTGGCGTACGGCCTCGTCGGGATGGCCGTGGGCCAGGTCGCCCTGGAGGGCGGACCAGAAGAGGAAGGCCCGGCCGCCCTCGACCAGGGCCTTGCCCTCCATCAGCTGGCGGCGGACATCCGGGTGGACGATGATGGGGTCTGCCGGTCCGCCAGGGTTCTTCGGGCCGGTCAGGGCCCGACCCTGGAGCCGGTCGCGGGCGAAGTCGGCCGCCGCCTGCAGGGCCGCCTCGGCCTGGGCGATCCCCTGCAGGCCGACGCCGATGCGGGCCTCGTTCATCATCACGAACATGAGGGCCAGGCCCCGGTTCTCCTCTCCCACCATCCAGCCCACAGCCTCTTCGTGGCGCATGACGCAGGTGGCCGAACCGTGGATGCCCATCTTGTCTTCAAGACCGTCGCACCAGACACCGTTGCGGGCGCCCGGCTTGCCCCCGGCATCGGGGATGAACTTGGGCACGATGAAGAGGGAGATGCCCCGCACGCCCTCGGGTGCGCCCTCCACCCGGGCGAGGACCAGGTGGACGATATTCTCCGCCATGTCGTGCTCGCCGCCCGAGATCCAGATCTTGGTGCCCGAGATGCGGTAGCTGCCGTCAGCCTGGGGGACGGCGCGGGTGCGCAGGAGCCCCAGGTCGGTGCCGCAGTGCGGCTCGGTCAGGTTCATGGTCCCGCACCACTCGCCCGAGGCAAGCCGGGGCAGGTAGAGGGCCTTCTGGGCGTCGGACCCGCCGTTCCGTATGGCCGAATAGGCCCCGTGGGTCAGGCCCGGATACATGGAGAAGGCCATGTTGGCCGAGGAGCTCATCTCGGAGAAGGACAAGTTGATCACATGCGGCAGGCCCTGGCCGCCGAAGGCGGTGTCGGCGCCGATCGCCGCCCAGCCGCCCGCCACCAGCTGGCGGTAGGCGTCTGCAAAGCCCGCGGGGGTGCGGACCGAGTGATCCTGTGACCATGTGCAGCCCTCCTTGTCGCCCACCGGGTTGAGCGGCGCCAGAACCTCCGAGGTAAACCGCCCGGCCTCCTCCAGGATCTGGGCCACCACCTCCGGTCCGGCCTCTGCGAAGCCCGGCAGGTCGGCATAGGCGCCGATTTTCAGGACATCGTTCAGGAGGAAGGCGTGTTCCCGGACTGGAGGGCGGTAGGGCATGCGGGAACTCCGGGGAAATTCAGGCGTACGCAGCTGGGGGCCTTCAGCTGGCCCGGCGCATCTCCCCGGGGCGGAGCCGTCGGGGGCGGATGGCCTCAACCGGCTGTTCCAGGAGCTCCGGCCGGGTGCGGCGGAGCTGGTCCTCAAGGCGCGAGCAGGACTCCTTCAGCACGTCGACGGCCAGGTCGATGTCGAGGCGCTGGGATTCGAGGGCCTGGATCCGGTCGCGGAACTTGGCCAGGGATATGGCGTTCTGTGTCGCCCCGCCGTCGCCCAGCTCATAGAGGTCGAGGATCTCGCCGATCTCGGAAAGGGCGAGGCCGACCCGCTTGCCGCGGAGGATGAGCTGGAGGCGGGCGCGGTCCTTGTAGGAATAGACCCGGTTCATGCCGTCGCGCTCGGGCGAGATCAGGCCCTTGTCCTCGTAGAAACGCAGGGCGCGGGGCGTGCAGTCGAACTCCTGGCAGAGCTGACGGATGGTGAAGGTGCGGGTGGGACTGCGAAGTTCCGTGGGCATGTCAGGTGACTTCCTCTCTGGATCCGACGACTTAGCTTACGTGAACGTAAGCTCGCCTTACGCCTAGGTCAAGTTGCGGAGGATTGCGGAGGCGGAGGTCGCCGCGGGGGGTCAGGCCTCGGCGCGGCCGTGCCTTGCAGGGCGGGGCCCGGCGGCGGGCAGCTGGACCTCGAACACCGTGCCGGCGGGACCCGTGGCCGTGAGCGCAAGGTCGCCGCCGTGCCCCTGGACAAGCTCCCGGGCGATGGCGAGACCCAGCCCCGCGCCGTCGGGACGCCCCGAGCCCGAGAAGGGCCTGAAGATCCGGTCCCGGGCGCGCTCGGAAAGTCCCGGCCCATTGTCGGCCAGGGTGATGAGATCGGTCTCGCCCTCGCGCCGCCAGCCCGCGCGGACGACACCCGACCTGGCCGGGGTCACGGCCTCGATGGCCTCACGGGCATTGCGCATCAGGTTGACCAGTATGCGGTGCAGCTGGTCGGGGTCGGCCTGGACCTGGACGTCGGGCAGGACTTCGCAGACGAAGAGGATGCCCTCTGGCCGATCGGTGAGCCGGCTTTCCTCTGCCGCGGCGGCCAGGGCGTCGGACAGGACCACGGGAACCGGGCTCGGCGGTGCCTCCTGGGTCTTGCCATAGGCGAGGACGTCGCTGGCCAGGCGTACAGCGCGGTCGAGCGCCCGCTCGAGGCGCGGCAGGGCCTGGGCGACCCGGGGGTCGCGCACGGCGGCCAGCCGCTCCGAGGCCATCTGGGCGCTGGTCAGCATGTTGCGGAGGTCATGGTTGATCTTGGCCACCGCCTCGCCCAGGGCGGCCAGGCGGGCCCGGGAGGCCAGGGCTACGCGCAGGTCGGCCTGCATCCGGTCGAGCTCGATCTCGGCGCGGCCGATCTCGTCCCGCCGCCCCGACGGTTCGAGGTGGGCGGCCGGGTCGTCAGGGTCGGCCCGGAACCGCTCCATGGCCCGGGTGATCCTCTGCATGGGCCGGACCAGGAAGTAGTTCAGCGACAGGAAGACCAGGGCGCCGGCGAGGCCGGCGACGAACAGGGTGGTGAAGACCATCTGCCAGAGATAGGCCTTGAGCGCGTCCTTCAGGGGAGCGTGAGGTGCCACCACCTCGATGAATTCGGCCTCCTCCCGGAAGCGGGGCTCGGCGATCACCCGGACGGCCCGGTCGTCTCCGGCGCTGAGGGTCAGGAAGGGGGCGATCAGCCAGGAGCTGACCGCCTGCTGCCTAAGGTCCACGAAATAGGGCGCCTCGTCTCGCCGGGGGCCCTGCAGCACCAGGCGGCGGAGCCCCCGGGACTGAATGGCCACCGTCTCCACCCCGGCGCCGGCCAGGAGCTGGGAGGAGAGCTTCTCGGAAACGACCCGGTCTGGCGCGATTTCGGTGGCCAGGGAGGCCAGTTCGGCGGCCCGGACCCGGTCCAGCAGCCAGTTGCGCTCGAAGGCGGCCAGGGCGGGGGGCAGGATGAAGGCCCCGGCCAGGGCCACGAAGAGGGCGGTGAGCACGAGAAGGCGCGCGGACAGGCCGCCCGGCCAGAACAGTCTTCGGCCGGTTCGACCCCATCCGGCCCTTGCGGCGGCGGGTTCTGGCGCCTGGACCTCGACCATGGCCCCTTCATTAGGGGAAAGCCGGCCTGCGGGCAACGCGCTGGGGGCTCAGCGGGCGCCCACGGCCTCGGCGAGGGTGCGAAAGCCATCGGCGCGTAGGCGCGCGGCCAGGTCCCGGGACAGGCGCACGGCCAGCCCCGGACCCTCGAAGACCAGGGCCGAATAGAGCTGGACCGCAGAGGCGCCAGCCCGGATCCGGTCGTAGGCGTCCGATCCGGAAGCGATCCCTCCGACGCCGATCAGGGGAAGTTGCCCGGCGGCGGACTGGTGGAACCGGCCAAGGACCGACTGGGCCAGGTCGCGCAGGGGCGCTCCCGAAAGGCCGCCGGCCTCGCCCGCGTCGGGTGAAGCCAGGGCCGGTCGGCTGAGGGTCGTGTTGGCGACGATGATTCCGGACAGACCAAAGGCGAGAACGGTCTCGACTATGGCCTCGATCTCCGGGTCGTCGAGGTCCGGGGCGACCTTCAGGAAGAGGGGGACGCGGCCGCGGGTGGGCAGGGCGTCCCGGGCCTCGGCTGTGCGGCCGAGCAGCTCCTCGAGGGCGGCCCGGGTCTGCAGGGTGCGCAGGCCGGGGGTGTTGGGCGAGGAGATGTTCAGGGTGAACCAGTCCGCCAGACCCCAGAGGCGTTTCAGGCCCGTCACATAGTCGCCGATGCGGTCGGCAGAGTCCTTGTTGGCCCCGATGTTGGCGCCCACGGGACCCGGTCGACCCGGGCGGGCGAGGCGGCCGGCGAAGGCCTCAAGCCCTTGGTTATTGAACCCCATCCGATTGATGACGGCTTGGTCGTCCGCGAGGCGGAACAGCCGCGGCCGGGGATTGCCCGCCTGGGGCAGGGGCGTGACCGTGCCGCACTCGACGAAGCCGAACCCTGCGGCCAGCATGGGCGCGAAGACTTCGGCGTTCTTGTCGAAACCAGCGGCCAGACCCAGGGCGCTGGAGAGGGACAGGCCGGCGATGGTGGTGGCGAGGATCGGGTCCGCCCCCGGCGCCCCCGGGCCAAGGCCCAGGGCCAGGGCCCGGAGGGTCAGCCCGTGGGCGTCCTCTGGGTCCAGGGTCCGCAGGACGGCGGCAGCCAGGTCATGCAGGTGGCTCAAGGCACCAGCCTCAGACGGGGGACGCCCTCCGCGTCGAGGGGGGCCGGCAGAACCCGCAGCACGGCGTCCACCTGGAGGTCGCCATAGAGGTGGGGGAAGAGGTCTCCCCCCCGGGAAGGCTCCCAGCGCAGGGCTGTACCCAGGGCATCGCCGTCGACCTCCAGGACCAGGAGGCCCACCTTGCCGGCGAAGTGGCGGGCCGCCGTCTCCGGCGCCTGGGCTGCGGTGGAGAAGTGGATGTAGCCATCCGCCAGGTCCACCGCCGACCCCCGGAACCGTCCTGCGGCCCGGGCGATATCCCATTCGGACCGGGGCAGGATCTTGTAGATCAGGGTCATCCGGCGACGTCCGGCTGGAAGAAGCCGTCGAAGCTCGCGCGGCCGTTGGCGTCGAAGGCGAAGGCGACGGCGGCGGCGGTGGGAAAGCCGGAGCGGATCCGAGAAAGGGTGCTGGAGGGGCCCGAGGCCTCGGTCATCAGGTCCTCGGCGAGTTCCTGCAGTCCGGGGTTGTGGCCGATCATCAGGATCAGGCCTGCGTCCCGCCCGGCCTCCAGGAGGATTCGTCGCATCTCCAAGGCCTCCGCCAGGTAGAGGGCGTCCTCGAAGCGGACCTCGCAACCTGGCAGCAGGGCGCTCATGGCCGTCCAGGTCTCGCGGGTGCGGACGGCGGCGGAGACCAGGGCCAGGTCGGGGATCAGGCCGATGTCGGCCAGGGACGAGGCGACGGTGGCGCAGGCCTCCCGGCCCCGCGTCGTCAGCCGCCGCCCGAAGTCCCCGCCCGTCTCCGAACCCGCCTCGGCCTCCCCGTGGCGAAGGAGAATCAGCCTATCCATGACCACTCCAAATCTCGTGCGGGACGTTCATACCCGCACCCGTGCCCTGTGCGAAGCGGTTGACAGCGAAACGGACAGGCGGTCCAAACGGGCGAATGAAGGCCCTCTCCCCCGCTCACGACGGATTTGAGTCCGGCGGCGGTGTCTGGCGGTTTCCCGCCGACCGTCCGCTGAGGCTGGACTCGGGCGCCGCCCTGTCGCCTCTGGAGGTGGCCTACAGGACCTATGGCCAGCTGAATGCAGACCGGTCCAACGCGGTTCTGGTGCTACACGCCCTGACCGGGGACCAGTACCTGGCCTCGACCCATCCGGTCACGGGCAAGCCCGGCTGGTGGACACGGGTGGTGGGCCGCGGCCTGCCCCTGGATCCCGACCGTCACTTCATCATCTGCGCCAATGTCCTGGGTGGCTGCATGGGCACGACGGGCCCCAGCTCCACCGACCCGGCCACAGGCACGCCCTATGGCCTGGCCTTCCCGGTGATCACCATCCCCGACATGGTGCGCGCCCAGGCCATGCTGGTGGAGGCCCTGGGAATCGAGACCCTGTTCGCCGTGGTCGGCACTTCCCTGGGCGGCATGCAGGTGCTGCAGTGGGCGGCGGACTATCCCGAGCGGATCTTCTCGGCCATCTGCATCGCCGGGGCGGCCCGGCACTCGGCCCAGAACATCGCCTTTCACGAGGTTGGACGGGCGGCGATCATGGCCGATCCCGACTGGCGCGGCGGGGCCTATGAGGCGGCAGGCGTGAGACCGGAGAAGGGCCTCGCCGTGGCCCGCATGGCCGCCCACATCACCTACCTGTCCGAGGGCGCCCTGCAGCGGAAGTTCGGCCGCGAACTGCAGAGCGACGGCCTGTCCTGGGGCTTCGACACCGACTTCCAGGTCGAGAGCTACCTGCGGCA
>CAMAOY010000084.1 GCA_945859865.1 Phenylobacterium deserti | reverse complement strand
TGGCCGACCTGATGGCCGACCAGGCCTTCCCCGCCCTGGAGTATGACGGGACGACCTAGGACTGCGGCGACCAGCTGGGCCTCCTGCGGGCCAATGTCGCCTTTGCCCTGAAGCGGCCCGACCTGGCCGAGGGGGCTCGGGCGATGCTGAAGGACCTGCTGGGCGAAGGGTGAGACTCCTCGTCTTCGGCTTCGGCTATTCGGCCCGCGCCCTGGCCGCGCGGGCGCCACCCGGCCTAAACATCATCGCGACGGTGCGCAGTCCCCTCCCCGAACGCTGGCGGAGCGCCGTCGAGACCGTGTCGGTACAGGACGGCGACGCCCTGGCGACGGCCCTGGGACGGGCGGACGCCCTCCTTGTCACCGCCGCCCCGGACCCGGAGACCGGCCTCTGCCCCGGCTTTGAGACCCTGGCCCCGCATCTCGCCTCCGGGTCTGGACCCAGCTGGATCGGCTACCTCTCCACCACCGGCGTCTACGGCGACCGCGGCGGACGCTGGGTCCGCGAGACCAGTGAACTGCGGCCCGCCTCGGAGACCTCCCGGCGCCGCGTTGCGGCCGAAGCCGCCTGGGCCGGGACGGGCCGCCCCCTGGCCGTCTTCAGGCTTCCGGGCATCTACGGTGCCGCCCGCTCGGCCCTGGACCGGGTGCGGGAGGGAACCGCCCGGCGCATGGCGGTGCCTGGCCAGGTCTTCAGCCGAATCCACGTGGAGGACCTCGCCGACGGCCTCGCCGCAGCCCTGGCCCAGCCGGACCGGACCGGCGTCTTCAACCTCTGTGACGATGAACCGGCGCCGGCCGCCGACGTGACCCTGGAGGCCTGCCGCCTGCTGGGTACCGAGCCACCGCCGCAGACGCCCCTGGACCTGGAGGCCTTGACCCCCGCCGCCCGGCGGTTCTGGGCCGAAAGCAAGCGGGTCTCCAACGCCCGGGCCAAGGCGGCCCTGGGCTGGCGGCCGGCCCATCCCACCTACCGCGAGGGCCTGGCCGGCATCCTCGCCGGCGGCGGTTAGTTATCCACAGAGCTCGTCGACGAGGGCCAGCAGGCGGGCGATGTCCTGGGGGCGGGACAGCCGGTGGTCACCGTCGCGGACAAGGCTGAAGACGAGGTCCTGCGAGGTCAGGGCCTCCGCCAGGGCCAGGGCGTGACGCCAGGGCACATCCGGATCCGCCCCGCCCTGCAGGATGCGTACGGGCATGTCGATCTCCACCGGGCCGGGCAGGAGGCTCCAGTCGGCGGACTCCTCGAGGAAACGGCGAGCAATGGGATAGGGATCGCCGTAGTCGGACGGCCGCATCCAGACCCCGTCCCGAGCCAGGGCGGCGCGGTCGGCAGCGGTCATCTCCGGGACCATCATGGCCTGGGGAAAGTCGGCGGCGGGGGCCACGAGGACCAGGCCCTTGACCCGGTCCGGGCGGGCCAGGGCGCACAGGCAGGCCAGCCAGCCGCCCATGGACGAGCCCACGAGCACAAGGTCGCCTTCGGTGAGCCGGTCGATCAGGGCCAGGGCGTCCGCCCGCCAGGAGCCAATGGTCCCGTCGGTGAAGGCCCCACCGGACTCCCCATGGCCGGAATAGTCAAAGCGCAGGAAGGCCCGGTCGGTGGCGAGGGCCTGGTCGGCCAGGGCCTGGGCCTTGGTCCCGGTCATGTCTGAGCGGAAGCCGCCCAGCCAGACGACCGTGGGCCCGCGCCCCGCAACGGCCCGCCAGGCCAGGGGAACCCCCGCCTCGCGCTCGAGATGACCGGATGTCTCCTGCATGGCCCCTGCATAGCGCCCGGCGCCGGCCTGCGCTATCAGGGCGGGGTGAGCCTTCCCGCGAACTTCACCCTGCTGCAGGTGGTCCCCGAGCTGGAGACCGGCGGTGCCGAGCAGACCACGCTCGACGTCGCCCGCGCCGTGGTCGCCGCGGGTGGCCGGGCCCTGGTCGCCAGTCGGGGCGGACGGATGGAGGCGGCCCTGTCGTCAGCAGGGGGCGAGTTGGTCCGCCTGCCCATGCACAGCAAGAACCCCCTGGTCATGCTTCGGACCGCCCGGGCCCTGCGCCAGGTGATCCGGGAACGGGCAGTCAGCCTGGTCCACGTCCGATCCCGCGCGCCGGCCTTCCCGGCCCTGTGGGCGGCCCGGGCCGAGGGCCTGCCGACGGTGGCGACCTATCACGGCATCTATGTCGCCAAGGGCCGGGTGAAGCGTTGGTACAACGCCGTCATGACCCGGGTGGACCGGGTGATCGCCAACTCCGACTACACCCGGGATCACATCCTGGCCGAGCACGGGATTGCGCCGGAGAGGGTCGTCGCTATCCCCCGGGGCGTGGACCTCACCCGCTTCGATCCGGCCCGGGTCGCCCCGGAGCGCGTGGAGGACCTGAGGCGGGCCTGGGGCCTGCCGGCTGCGGGCGAGGGGGCCCTGGTCTTCCTGCTGGCCGGCCGCCTGACCCCGATCAAGGGCCACGAGACGATCATCGCCGCCGCCGCCCGGCTGAAGGGCCAGGGCCGGGACCTACGGGTGATCTTCGCCGGCGACGACCAGGGCCGGACGACCTTTCGCCAGTCCCTCGAGGCGGCCATCCGCGCCGCGGGACTGGAGGGCGAGGTGCGTCTGGTCGGTCACTGCGACGATATGCCGGCGGCCTTCCTGGCGGCGGATGTCGCCCTGTTGCCCACCCGTGTGCCCGAGTCCTTCGGCCGGGCGGCGGTGGAGCCCCAGGTGATGGGACGGCCGGTCATCGCCTCGGACCATGGCGGCACCACGGAGACCGTCCTGCCCGGCCAGACCGGCTGGCTGGCGGCGCCCGGAGACATCGACGCCTGGACCCGCGCCATGGCCACCGCCGCCGACCTCGGCCACGAGGGCTTGTCAGCTCTCGGGAGGACCGCCCGGGAGCGGGCGAGCCGCCTCTATGCCAACGACGCCATGTGCGCAGCGACTCTTGCGGTGTATGAGCAACTTCTCAAGGCGCGGGAAGCCAGGGAATGAGCCGCCAAATCCGCAAGGTCCTGGTGATCAAGCTGTCGGCCCTGGGCGATTTCGTGCTGGCCCTGGCGGCCATGCGGCGCATCCGGGAAGCCCACCCCAAGGCCCGAATTACCCTTCTGACCACGCCGCCCTTCGAGGCCCTTGCCCGGGCCTGCCCCTATTTCGACGCGGTCGAGACTGACGGGAAGCCCGAGGGACCGGGAGCCTGGCTGGCACTGCGGGGCCGGCTCAAGGCGGCGCGCTACGACCGGGTCTACGATCTGCAGACCTCCTCTGCCTCGGAGCGGATTTTCCACCTCCTGAGGCCCTTCCCGCCGGAGTGGTCCGGAGTGGCCTTTGGCTGCGCCCTGCCCCATCGCACACCGGGCAAGGACGCCATGCACACCCTGGAGCGGCAGGCCGATCAGCTGAAGGCGGCGGGGATCTGGCCGGATGCCCCGACGACGCCCCTGTCGGCACCGCCGCCGGACCTGTCCTGGATCGGCCGGACCGCCCGGGGCCGACGCCGACGTCCGGATCGCCCCTATGTCATGCTGATCCCGGGCGGATCGGCCCACAGGCTGGACAAGCGTTGGCCAGTGGAGAACTACGGGCGGCTGGCCCGGCGGATGCATGACCGGGGCTTCGACATCCTGGTCATCGGCGGACCCCAGGAAAGCGCCCTGGGGCGAGCCATTCAGAAGCACGTGCCCCAGGCCCGGGACCTGACCGGCCGCACCGACTTCGCCACCGTGGCCCTGTTCGGCGCCGACGCCGCCCTGGTGGTCGGCAACGACACCGGCCCCCTGCACCTGGCGGCCGCGGCGGGGGCCCCGACCGTGGTCCTGTTCTCCCGGACGTCGGACCCGGCCCTGTCCGCACCGAGGGGGCATGTGATCGTGGTCCAGGCCGACGACCTGTCGACCCTGGACCCCTCGACGGTGTCGCGCGCCACCGACAGCCTGCTACCCGTTGAAGGCTCTGCTTGATCCCCGCGGTCCACAAGGTCATATATCGATGCCAGGCGGGCGTTTTCCCGTCGTCGACTTCTTCAACAGTTCAAGGAGTAGAAGCCTATTCGCCGGCCCAACCAGGCGCCGCCCGTCAAAGACGGTCCGCGCATCAATGAAGACATCCGCGTTCCCCGGGTCCTGCTGATCGACCAGCTTGGCGAGAAGCAGGGGGTCATGCCCACCTCCTCCGCCCTGGAGGCCGCCCAAGAGGCGGGGCTGGACTTGGTGGAGATCGTGCCTAACGCCGATCCGCCCGTCTGCAAGATTCTGGACTTTGGAAAGTTCAAGTTCCAGGAACAGAAGAAAAAGAACGAGGCGCGCAAGCGTCAAAAGGTCGTTGAGATCAAAGAGATCAAGCTCCGACCGAATATCGACATCCATGACTACGAAGTGAAGTCGCGCTCGATGCACCGTTTTTTTGGCGAAGGCGACAAGGTCAAGGTGACCCTCCGTTTCCGAGGTCGTGAACTGGCGCACCCCGAATTGGGCATGAAGCTTCTCCAGCAGGTCAAGGCCGACTTCGATCCGGTGGCCAAGGTGGAGTACGAGCCCCGCATGGAGGGCCGCCAGATGATCATGATCCTGGCACCCAAGTAGGCTCCTTTTCCGGGCGGCGCCGGATTTCGTCGTCGCCCGCCCTTGCCCGCCCGAGCGGGCAGCCCTAACAACCGCGGCATGTCGGAGGCCGCAGATAAGCCGAGGTCCACGCCGCCCTTCGCGGCCATGGCCCTCATCGCGGTCATTTTCATCAATATGCTGGGCTTCGGGATCATCGTCCCGCTGCTGCCCTTTTACGCCAAGTCTTTCGACGCCCCGGCCTGGCAGATCGCCCTGATCTTCTCGGCTTACTCGATCGGCTCCTTCTTCGGCGAGCCCTTTTGGGGCCGGCTGTCCGACCGCTACGGGCGCAGGCCGATCCTGATCTCGACCATCACGGGCAACTGCCTGTGCTACCTGGCCCTGGCCTTCGCCCCCAACATTCTGGCCGCCTTCCTGATCCGGCTGGTCGGCGGCCTCGCCGCCGGGAACGGCGCGGTGATTCAGGGCTACCTGTCCGACGTCACCCCGCCGGAGCAGCGTACGCGGCAGATGGCCTACCAGGGGGCCGCCTGGAACGTGGGTATGATCGTCGGCCCCTCCCTGGGCGGTCTCCTGGCCAACCCCGACGCCGGGCCAGCCGGGTTCCGAATCCCCCTCTTCGTGGCTTCGGGGCTGGCGGCCCTCTGCGTGCTGGGCATCCTGGCCTTCATCCGCGAGAGCAACCACCGCCGGGAGGGCGGTGCCCACCGGGTCAACCGCTGGTCCGCCATCGATGACGTCGTGCGCAGCCCGGTCCTTGGCCGCCTGATGCTTCTGACCTTCCTGGTGGGCTTCGCCTTCACGGGCATCGAATCCACCTTCGGGCTCTGGGCCAACGCGCGATTCGGCTGGACTCCCCGGGATATCGGGATCTGTTTCGCCTTCGTGGGAGTCTCCGCGGCAATCACGCAGATGTTCCTCACCGGCCCCCTCTCGGAGAAGTACGGGGAGGTTCGGATGCTGGCGATCGGCATGGCGCTGACCGTGGTCGGGGCGGGCCTGCAGGTCCTCTCGCCCGGGACGACGGCGACCATCGCGCTGATGTGCGTCACCGCCATCGGCCAGTCCGCGGCCTTCCCCAATGTCGCCTCCATCATCACGCGGACCGCCGACCCCCACCGGCAGGGACAGATCCTGGGCCTGAACAACGCCTGCGGCGCCCTGGCCCGGGTGGTGGGGCCCCTCTGCGCCGGCCTGATCTTCCCTATCAACATCAACGGGCCCTTCCTGATGGGCGCCCTGATGGTGATCCCGGCCATCTTCCTGGCCATCTCCGCCAGTCGCAGGGCGCCGAAGCTGTCGGGCTGAAGAGTCTGTCAGGACTTGCCCCGCCGCCCCTTTTGGCGTACTCACCCGCCCCTTCGGAGCCGCCTGGCCAAAAGGCATGCCAGGGCGGTTCATCAATACGACAGAGGACGGAGCCGGAAGGTTTCCGACGTGAAATGCCGAAACTGAAGACAAAGTCGGGGGCGAAGAAGCGCTTCAAGCTCACCGCCACCGGCAAGATCAAGGCCGGGGTGGCGGGCAAGCGCCACCGCCTGATGAGCCATAGCTCCAAGTACATCCGCCAGAACCGAGGCACGAAGGTGATGACCGAGGCAGACGCCAAAATCATCCGCATCTTCCTGCCCTACGGCCTTTGATCGGAGGACCTGACACATGGCACGCGTGAAGAGGGGCGTCACCGCCCACGCACGACACAAGAAGGTTCTCGAGAAGGCCGCAGGTTTCTATGGCCGCCGCAAGAACACCATCCGCGCAGCCAAGGCCGCGGTGGACAAGGCCGGACAGTACGCCTACCGCGACCGCAGGGTCCGCAAGCGCAGCTTCCGCTCGCTCTGGATCCAGCGGATCAACGCTGCGGCCCGGCTCGAGGGCATGACCTACGCCCGATTTATCCACGGCCTTGACCTGGCCGGGGTCCAGATGGATCGCAAGGTGCTGGCGGACATCGCCGGCAACGATCCTATCGGGTTCAAGGCCATCGCCGACCAGGTTCGCGCCGCACTGGCCTGACGCCCGGAGCCCCTCGGCTTCGTCGCATTCAGAAGCCCCCCGGCGCGTCCGGGGGGCTTTTTGCTGCCGCCACTGGATTTCCTGAAGTCCCATCCGCCAGAACCCCTGCGAGATCGACGCGAATGACCGACATCGCCGAACTGGAAGCCGCCAACACCGCCCGCATTGAGGACTCCGCCGACCTCGCCGCCCTTGAGGAGGCCCGGGTCGCGCTGCTGGGCAAGTCCGGGAACGTGACCCTGCTGGCGCGGACCCTGGGGGGCCTGAGCCTGGAGGATCGCAAGACCCTGGGGCCGCAGATCAACCAGATGCGCGACCGGCTGGCCGCCCGGATCGAAGCCCGGAAATCAGAGCTTGAGTCCACGGAGCTGGAGGCGCGCCTAGCCGCCGAGCGGGTGGACCTGTCCCTGCCCGCCCCGCCCCGTCGCCGGGGCGGCGTGCACCCAACCCTGCAGGTCATGGACGAGATGGTCTCCATCTTCGCCGACATGGGGTTCGGGGTCGCCGAGGGGCCGGACATCGAGACCGACTTCAACAACTTCACCGCCCTGAACTTTCCGCCCAAGCACCCGGCGCGGGAAATGCACGACACCTTCTTCCTGCCCCCGGACGCGAACGGCGAGCGCAAGGTCCTGCGCACCCACACCTCCCCCGTCCAGGTTCGGGTCATGAACCGGACAAACGAGAAGCTCCCGTCCTGGATCGCCAGCGGCCAGGAGCCACCCATCCGGATCATCATCCCGGGACGCACCTTCCGGCAGGACTCCGACCAGACCCACACCCCGATGTTTCACCAGATCGAGGGTCTGGTGATCGACAAGGGCATCCACATGGGCCACCTGAAATGGACCCTGGAGACCTTCATCGCCCGGTTCTTCGAGACCGACCGGGTCACCACCCGCTTCCGGCCCCACCACTTCCCCTTCACCGAGCCCTCGGCGGAGATGGACGTGAAATGCGACCGATCGGGGGGCGAGGTCCGGATCGGCGAGGGCGAGGACTGGCTGGAAATCCTCGGCTGCGGGATGGTTCACCCCAATGTCCTGCGGAACTGCGGGCTGGACCCGGAGGTCTGGCAGGGCTTTGCCTTCGGCTGCGGCGTCGACCGCCTGGGGGTGCTGAAGTATGGCATGCCCGACCTGCGGGACATGTTCGCCGCCGATGTCCGCTGGCTGGCCCACTATGGGTTCTCGGCCTTCGCCGCGCCCAATTCCGCTTCAGGCCTGAGCTAGGAGGACTGAGATGAAGTTCACACTCTCCTGGCTTGGCGAGCATCTCGACACCTCCGCCTCCGTGGCCGAGGTGGTCGAGGCCATGACCATGGCCGGCCTTGAGGTCGAGCACGTGGAAGACCCCGGCGCGCGCCTCGCCGACTTTTCCGTCGCCCGCATCGTCGAGGCGGTCCAGCATCCCAATGCCGACCGGCTGCGGGTCTGCCAGGTCGACACCCTCGACGGGCGCAAGGAAATCGTCTGCGGCGCGCCCAATGCCCGGGCCGGCCTGACCACCATCTTCGCCCCCCTCGGCGCCTGCATTCCCGCCAATGGCCTGGTGCTGGAGGCGCGGCCGGTTCGCGGCGTCGTCTCCAACGGCATGCTGTGCTCGGCCGCCGAGCTCCAGACAGCCGAGGAGTCGGACGGCATACTGGAGCTGGACGGCGGACTTGCGGTGGGAATGCCCGCCGCCCAGGCCCTTGGGCTGGAAGCGGTGATCGACTTCGAGGTCACCCCCAACCGGCCCGACTGGCTGGGTGTGGACGGCATCGCCCGGGACCTGGCCGCCACGGGCCTGGGGACCCTCAGGACGCCGGCCATCACCCCAGTGCCCGGCGCCTTCCCCTGCCCGGTCCAGATCCGGCTGGATGACAGCGGCGCCTGCCCCGCCTTTGCGGGGCGCCTGATCCGGGGCGTGCGCAACGGCCCCTCTCCCGACTGGCTGCAGCAGAAGCTGAAGTCGATCGGGTTGCGGCCCATCAGCGCCCTTGTGGACATCACCAACCTGATCACCTTCGACCGGGCCCGGCCCCTGCACGTCTATGATGCTGCACGCCTGTCAGGCGGCTGGATCGAGGCCCGGCTGGGCCGGCAGGGCGAGACGGTCGCAGCCCTGGACGGCAAGACCTATGCCGCTGGACCCGGGATCTGCGTCATCGGCGACGCCTCGGGCGCCCTTGGCCTGGGCGGCGTGATGGGCGGCGCCTCCACCGGCTGCTCGGAGACCACCACCGAGGTCTTCATCGAAAGCGCCTGGTTTGATCCTATCCGGATCGCCCAGACGGGTCGGACCCTGGGGATCAGTTCGGACGCCCAGTATCGTTTCGCCCGGGGCGTGGACCCGGAGGGCCTGCTTCCCGGCCTGGAACTCGCCACCCGGCTGATCCTGGACATCTGCGGTGGAGAGGCCTCCGAGGCGGTCCTTGCGGGGCAGGCGCCCCCGCGGCCGGCGCCCTTCCCCTTCGACCGGACCTATGTCCGGGCCCTCTCGGGGCTGTCCCTGGAGCGCGCGCGCATCGACAGCATCCTTTCGGACCTGGGCTTTACCCTCGAAGGTGAGACCGTGGCGCCGCCCTCCTGGCGCCGGGACGTCGAGGGCCGGGCAGACCTCGTCGAGGAGGTGGCGCGGATCGCCGGCTACGACGCCCTGCCCTCCACCCCCCTGCCGCCGGTCGCCATCCCGCCGGGGGGCGTGCTGACGGTGCGCCAGGGCCGGATGCGGATCGCCCGCCGGGCCCTGGCCGCTGCGGGCTTTGCCGAAGCCGTGACCTGGAGCTTCATGAAGCGGGCGACGGCCGAGCGGTTCGGCGGCGGTGCCCCGGAACTGGTGCTGTCCAACCCCATTGCGGCGGACCTGGACTGCATGCGGCCCTCCGTGCTGCCGAACCTGATCGAGGCGGTGGGGCGGAACGCCCGGCGCGGCTATCCCGACGCGGCCCTGTTCGAGATCGGCCCGATCTATCGCGGCGACCAGCCCGGCGATCAGTCGGCGGTGATCGCCGCCGTCGTCTCGCCCCATCCCTCGCGCCGCTGGGACGGCCGGGACAATGACGCCCTCTTCGACCTGAAGGGCGAGCTTGAGGCCCTGCTCGACGAACTCTCCGCCCCGCCCCTGCAGACCGTCCAGGGCGCATCGTCTTCCTGGTGGAGCCCCGGCCGGTCCGCCCGGCTCCATCTGGGCCCCAAGACGGTGATCGCCGAGTTCGGGGAGATCCATCCGGCGATCCTGAAGGCCATGGATGTGGACGGCCCGGTCCTCGGCTTCGAGATCCACCTGGACCTCCTGCCCGAGCCCAAGCGGCGGGACGTGAAGACCCGCCCGGCCTTACAGCCCTCGGCACTGATGCCCCTGTCGCGGGACTTTGCCTTCCTCCTGCCGGAAGCGACCCCGGCGGGGGACCTGGTGCGTCCCATCCTGGCGGCGGACAAGGCCCTGGTCGCCGACGCCCGCATCTTCGACGTCTATCGCGGGGCCGGCGTGCCGGAAGGCTTCAAGTCGGTGGCGGTCGAGGTGCGCGTCCAGCCCCGGGAACAGACCCTGAC
>CAMAOY010000083.1 GCA_945859865.1 Phenylobacterium deserti | reverse complement strand
AGCGCAGAGATCCTTGACCGGGTGAACCTGTTCCTCGGCACCGGCGCGGCCGGAAGGCTGCGGGTGGTCCAGGGGCCCCTGCGCGGGACCGGCTCCACCCCGCCCGGACAGGCCCCCTCGCGACGTCGACCGCCGCCCCTCGACGCCGCCGTGGAGGCCGCCCTGGCCGAGGCGGCCGAGCCGGCCCGGAGCGAGCGGCTGAAGCGCGCCTTGGTGTCCCTTGGCCGGTCCGTCCACAGAAACCCGCCCCCCGGGGCCTGATCCCACGGTTCCACGCGGTCCCGGATGCGTAAGAATCGGGGTTTATTTCTTGTCCCTGCTATTTTCTGGAGGTCTCATGTCCCGTTTTAGCCCCCTCGCCCTGATCGCCGTTGCCGGCGTCCTCCTCCTGGCGGCCTGCAGCCGCGGGTCGACAACCTCCACCGACGACATGACGATGGGAGACCCCAAGGCCGCCGTGAAGATGGTGGAGTACGCCTCCGCCAGCTGCACGCACTGCGCGACCTTCAACAATACGGTCCTGCCGGCCTTCAAGGCCAAGTACATCGACACCGGCAAGGTCCACTACACCCTCAAGGAATTCCTGACCCCGCCCAACGAGCTGGCGGCGGCCGGGTTCCTCACGGCGCGCTGCGCCGGCAAGGACAAGTATTTCAGCGTGCTGGACGCTATCTTCCGCAGCCAGCAGGAGATCTTCCAGACCGGTGACATGCGGGGTGTCCTCCTGCGCGTGGCCCAGTCGGCGGGGCTGACCGAGAGCCAGTTCAACACCTGCATCACAGACGAGACAGCGCTCAAGGCCCTGAACGCCCGGGTCGAACGGGCGATCAAGCAGGACAAGGTTACCGGCACCCCCGCCTTCTTCATCAACGGCAAGTCCGTGGGCTCGGGTGAAATCAGCCTGGCGGCACTGGAAAAAGCCGTCGCCGAAGCCTCGAAGTAAGGGCAACCGGTAAGGCAGGTGCAGTTCCAGCGGCTCAGACTCTCTGGCTTCAAATCCTTTGTCGAAGCGACCGAGCTTCGCATCGAGCCCGGGATCACGGGTGTCGTCGGACCGAACGGCTGCGGAAAGTCCAACCTGCTGGAGGCCCTGCGCTGGGTGATGGGCGCCAATTCCGCCAAGGCCATGCGGGCCGGTGGGATGGATGACGTCATCTTCGCCGGTTCGGGAGGCCGCGCCTCGCGCAATCACGCCGAGGTCGTGCTGACGATCGACAATGCGGAGCGGCGGGCACCCGCCGCCTACAATGACAGCCCCGTGCTGGAGGTGGTCCGCCGGATCGACCGCGGTGAGGGATCGACCTACCGGATCAACGGCCGGGAGGTGCGCGCCCGGGACGTCCAGCTGCTGTTTGCCGACGCCTCGACGGGATCGAATTCCCCGGCCCTGGTGCGCCAGGGTCAGATCTCGGAACTGATCGCCGCCAAGCCCCAGAACCGGCGCATGATCCTCGAGGAGGCGGCCGGGATTTCCGGCCTTCACTCCCGGCGGCATGAAGCCGAGCTGAGGCTCCGGGCGGCCGAGACCAATCTCTCTCGCCTGGACGACATCGCCCGGGAGCTGGAATCGACCCTGAACCGGCTGAGGCGGGAGGCGCGCAACGCCGAGCGCTACCGCCGCCTGTCCGCCGAGATCCGGACCCTCCAGGGTGCGGTGTTGTATGCCCGGTGGAGCGAAGCTGGCGAGGCTGTCGCCCGGCTCTCCGCCGAGACCACGGAAGCCGTCCAGGGGGTCGAGGACACGGCGCGGGCCGCAGCGGTGGCGAGCGCCCGGTCGGCCCGGGCCGAGGTCGCCATGCCCGCCCTGAGGGATGCCGAGACCCTGGCCACAGCCGTCCTCAACAAGCTGGCCATCGACCGCGACCGCCTGGAGCGCGAGGCCGAGGCCCTGGCCGACGAGGTCCGGCGGCTTGAGGCCGACATCGCCCGGATCGACGCTGACCGGGCCCGGGAGACCCAGGACTCGGCCGACGCCGCCGAGGCCCTCTCCCGCCTGGCGACAGAGGTGGCGAGGCTGGAAGCGGAAATCGCCGCGGCACCGTCGCGGGGACCGGAACTCGAGGCCGCCCTGCGGCGCACGGAGGCCGAACGCGACCAGGCCCAGGCCGAGGTCGAGGCCCTGACCGCCAGGGTCGCTGCGGAATCCGCGGGGCAACGGGCGGCCGAGGCGCGGGTTGAGGAGGCCCGGGGCCGCGTGGCCCGGACCCGCAGGGCCCTGGAGCAGGCCCGGCGCGAGCGCGAGGCCCTGTCGGGAGACGAGGGTCCCGAGGCCCTCGCCGCGACCCAGGCCCTGGCGGAGGCCGAAGCCCGGCTCTCTGCCGTCCGCGCCGAGCTGGAGGCCGCAGAGACCGTGCGGACCGCCGCCGCCGAGGCGGAGTCCCAGGCCCAGTCTGCCGTGCGCGAGGTGCGGGCCCGGCTCGACGCCGCCGAGGCCGAGGCCCTGGGACTGAGCCGGCTTCTCGAGGATGGTGGAACGGAGGGATACGCCCCGGCGGTGGACTCCATCCTTCCCGAACGGGGCCTGGAGGCGGCCTTGGCGGCAGCCCTGGGCGATGACCTGGACGCCGCCCTTGATCCCTCAGCACCGGCCTTCTGGGGCGGTGCCGCGAAACCGGATGTGCAGCTTCCGGAAGGCGCAGAACCCCTCGCTGCCCGGGTCAGGGCGCCGCCCGCCCTTGAAGCGCGCCTGGCCCTGGTGGGCCTGGTCCAGCGCTTGGATGGCGACCGCCTGGCACGCAGCCTGGCGCCGGGTGTGCGCCTGGTCTCCCGCGAGGGCGACCTGTGGCGATGGGATGGCTTCACCGCCCGGGCCGACGCCCCCCGCGCCGCTGCGGTCCGGATGGCCCAGAGGGCCCGGCTTGCGGAGCTGGAGGCCCTGCTGGCAGACCTGCGCCCCGAGGCGGAGGCCTCAGCGACGACAACCCGTACAGCGTCGGAACGTCTGGCCACGGCCGAGCAGGCGGTCCGCGAGGCCCGGCGCCAGCCGGCGGCGGCCGAGCAGGCCCTCGCCCAGGCCCGGCAGGCCCGGGAACGCCATGACCGCGAGGCCGCGCGCCGGGACGCCCAGCGCCAATCCCTCGACGAGACCATCCGGCGCTTCGACGCCGAACGCATAGAGACCGAGACCGCCCTGGCGAGCGCAGAGGCCGAGGCCGCAGCCCTGGGGGG
Organism: Phenylobacterium deserti; assembly: GCA_945859865.1. GTDB lineage: Bacteria > Pseudomonadota > Alphaproteobacteria > Caulobacterales > Caulobacteraceae > Phenylobacterium > Phenylobacterium deserti_B. The sequence goes on along the minus strand of CAMAOY010000083.1, from coordinate 7,091 downwards.
CGAAAGTGACGCCGCCGCCCGGCTCGAGGCTGCAAGGGCCCTGACGGCACCTGCCGTCGAGGCCGCCGCCCAGGCCCGGGCCGCCCTCGACACCGAGGTGCGAGAGCGCGAGGGGCGCCAGCGCCAGCTGGACCGGGTCCTGTCTGAACGCGAGGACTGGTCGCGCCGGTCCGCCGCCGCGGAGACCCGCCTGGAACGGCTCGTCGCCGAGCGGGTCCGGGCCCTTGGCGCCCTGGACGCGGCCCGGGAAAAGCCCTCGACTCACGCCGAGCGCCTCCAGGCCCTGCTTTCCGATCTGGGCCAGGCCGAGGCCCGGCGGACCGCTGCCGGGGACGCCCTGGCCGCCGCAGAGGCCGAACGCGCCGAAGCCACCCGGGAGGCCCGCGCCTGCGACGCCGCAGCCTCGGAGGTCCGCGAGCGGCGGGCGGGGCTGGACGCCCGGCTGGAAGCTGCCCACGAACGACTTGCCGAGATCGCCGGCCAGATCCGCGAGACGGCCAAGGTCGAGCCCGAGGCCCTCGCCCGGGCCCTGGCCGATGAGGCCGTGGCCATCCCGTCGGAGGCCGGGGGGATCGAGTCCCACCTCTACGCCCTCGAGCGCCAGCGTGAAGCCCTGGGGGCGGTCAACCTACGGGCCGAGGAGGAGAGCCGGGAATATGCCGAGCGTCTCGACACCCTGCGCACCGAACAGGCCGACCTGTCGGGCGCCATCGGCAAGCTGCGGCAGGGCATTGACGAGCTCAACGGCGAGGGCCGCGAACGCCTGCTGGCCGCCTTCGACGTCATCAACGGCCACTTCCAGGCCCTCTTCCAGGCCCTGTTCGAGGGCGGCCAGGCCGAGCTGAGGCTGGTGGAGTCCGAGGATCCGCTCGAAGCGGGGCTCGAAATCTTCGCCTGCCCTCCAGGCAAGCGCATGGCGACCATGAGCCTGATGAGCGGTGGGGAGCAGGCCCTCACCGCCTGCGCCCTCATCTTCGCCGTCTTCCTGGCCAATCCGGCCCCGATCTGCGTCCTGGACGAGGTGGACGCCCCCCTCGACGACGCCAATGTGGACCGGTTCTGCAACATGCTGGATGAGATGCGCCAGCGGACCCGCACCCGCTTTATCGCCATAACCCACAACCCCGTCACCATGGCGCGGATGGACCGGTTGTTCGGGGTCACCATGGCCGAGCGCGGGGTCTCGCAGCTGGTTTCGGTGGACCTGCGGCAGGCCGAAGCCCTGGCGGCGGAGTAGCCCGGTAGCGGGAATCCCCGGACGGCGGGAGATGGCCGGGGTCCCGGCCCCCTTTCAGTGTCAAATTCCTTTTTGATTTCAACGTGTTAAAAGGGTCCCGCCCAGCCTTGACGCACTGCGGCCGCTTCTATAGGTTCCGGCCCGAAATCCAGCCCGGGGTTCTGGCCTCCGCCAGGGGGCCGTAAGACCATGTGACCCATGCCAGGATCGGATCCATCGCGGGAAGAGGCCATTCGTCGGCTTGACGAGCAGGCTGCGGCCCTCGAAGCGCGCACCACGCGGGCGGTTCCGGACCATGGGGCCCAGGCGGCGGGCTATGGATACCGGATCATGGCCCTGCTTCTTGGCGGGGTGTTCGTGGGCCTGGGGTTCGGGGCGGTGGTCGACTTCCTGGTCGGCTCGGTACCCTGGGGAATGATCGTCGGGGTCCTGGGGGGCTTCGCCATTTCGATCTGGATGGCCGTTCGGTCGGCCAGGACTTACAGCGCCGAGGCGGCGCGGGTTTGGGGCCCTCCGCGGGACCTGCCCGACGACGCTGAGGACGAGGACGATTGAAGGAGTTCAAGGCGGCATGGCCAGCCCGATGGAACAGTTCAAGATCCACCAGGGTCTGCAGCTGCCGACCGTGCCTCTGCCCGGCGGTCTCGCCGTTGACTTGTCCCTGAACAACTCGATCATGGCCATGCTGATCGCAGCGGGCCTGGTCATCGCCTTTTTCTCGGTGGCGACCAGCCGTGCGGCCGTGGTGCCTGGCCGGGTCCAGCTGATGGCCGAAGGGGTCTTCAGCTATATCGATGACATGGCGGCGGGGATCATCGGCCCCGAGTCCCGCAAGTTCTTACCCTACGTTTTATCGATGTTCCTGTTCGTCCTGTCGATGAACATGCTGGGCCTCTTCCTGGCCTTCACAGCCACCGCCCAACTGGCAGTTACGGCCACCCTAGCGTTGATGACCTTCCTGATCGTGCTCATCGTTGGCTTCGCGCGGAACGGCGCCAACATGTACAAGCTCTTCGTCCCGGCGGGCATACCCTGGTACATGCTGCTGCTGGTGACGCCGATTGAGATCATTTCCTTCTTCCTCCGCCCGGTAACCCTCGCCCTGCGACTGTTCGGCAACATGCTAGGCGGCCATGTGGCCCTGAAGGTCTTCGCGGGCTTCGTCTTCTCCCTTGCCAGCCTGGGTGCCGCGGGCATCGTCGGTGCCGTCCTGCCCCTGGTCGGGGTGGTCGCCCTGACCTCGCTGGAGTTCCTTGTGGCCTTTCTCCAGGCCTTTGTTTTTGCGGTTCTGACCTGCGTCTACCTGAACGACGTGGTCAACCTCGGCCATCACCACTGACGGCCGGGACCTCCCTCACCCTCATTTCATCACTCAACCAGGACTAAAATCATGGAAGCGGAAGCGGCTAAGTTCATCGGCGCGGGTCTGGCGACCCTCGGCATGATCGGCGCGGGTATTGGCGTCGGCACCATCTTCGGAAACTTCCTGTCGGGCGCGACCCGCAACCCGTCAGCGGCCGGTGGTCAGTTCACCAACCTCATCCTCGGCGCCGCCCTGACCGAGGCCCTGGGCATCCTGGCCTTCGTGTTGGGCCTGCTTATCCTGTTCAGCTGAATTCAACTGATCCTGCGGAGACGCCGGCCGGCCTGCGGGTCGGACGGCGAAACCGCATCCTGAGGACGTCGTAGCCAAATGGCCGCCGAAGAGATCCCTCACGTCCCCGACGCCGCATCTGCGGTCCCTGAGGGCGCGCACGCCGGAACTGTGACCGCCGAACAGAGCGGCGGGGGCGGACTGCCCCAGTTCGAGTTCCAGTATTGGGGTGGCCAGATCGTCTGGCTGCTGCTGATCTTCATCGTCCTCTACACCCTCATGTCGAGGGTCTTCATCCCGCGCCTTCGCAGGGTGCAGGACACCCGGGCCCAGACCATCGCCTCGGCGGTGGCCGAGGCCCGCAGGGTGCAGGATGAGGCGGACGCCCAGGCGGCCGCAGCCCGCGCCGAGATCGACCAGGCCCGCACCCGAGCCCGGTCGGTGGCGGCTGAGGCCAAGGTTAAGGCCAACGCAGAGTTTGCGGCCCGCCAGGCCGAGGCCGATGCCCGCATCGCCGAAGAGGTGGCCGCCGCCGAGACCCGCATCCGCGGCCTTCGCGACACGGCCATGGCCAGCGTCGACGACATCGCCGTTGAGACGGCCGGTGCCATGGTCCAGCGCCTGACCGGGATTACGGTTTCCGCCGCCGACCTGCGCGCCGCCATCAAGGGAGCCGCCTGATGAATCCCTTCCACATCTCCTTCGATCCGAGCAAGTCTGAGACCTGGGTCGGGGTCGGCCTGCTGATCTTCCTGGGCATTGTCGTCTTCGTGGCCAAGGCCCCGCAGATGATCGCCGGCCAGCTCGACGCCAAGCGGGACACCATCCAGCACGACCTGGACGAGGCCGCCCGCATCCGTGCCGAAGCTGAGCGTCTCCTGGCTGAGCTGAAGGCCGAGCGCGTGGAAGCCGAGGCTCAGGTCCGTGCCATGCTGGCCGCGGCCGAGGAGCAGGCCCGGGCCTACGAGGCCGACGCCAAGGTCCGGCTCGCAGAGTCCCTGGCCCGTCGCCAGCTGCTGGCCGAGCGCAAGATCGCTAATGCCGAGGCCCAGGCCGAGGCCGAGGTTCGCGCTGCCGCCGTGGATCTCGCCGCCCACATGGCCGAGCGGGTCATGGCCGACCGCCTCGCTGGCGCCAAGTCCGATCCCCTGGTGGATCGCGCCATTCCCCTGATCGCCGAAAAGCTCGGCTGAGGCCGTCAGGCCGCCGCCGTTCTGCGGCCCTTCGCCTTCTTTCGCGACTTCACGAGAAACCGGAAGCGCTTGGGCAGGATCAGCCGTTCGATCCTCAGCGACTGTTGCCAGGCGAAGGGGATGATCTCCGGATCCCGGCGCAGGAGCCGGCGGAAGGGCCGGACGAACCGGGGATACCGGTTCTGAAAGCGAATGAACTCCCGCTTGGCCCGGAAGGATCCCCTCAGCACCATCATCAGACCGACGACCGTGAGGGGCAGCCCAAGGGGTCCCGGAAGCGGCGCAATCACCACCCCCGCAATCACCAGGATCAGCCCGCCCACAGTCAGGGCCGTCCGCGCGATCCTGGACAAGATGTTGCGCGCCAGGGCGTCCGCCTCGCGGTAGACCGACTTTTTCTCCTTGGGTGCCTCGGACACAGGCTTCAGTTCCGCTGACACGAGACGGCGGAAGGGGTCCGGGTCTTCGTTGAGGCTGAGACCTGGGATGCTGTAACCACAGGAAAATGGCGCCGGCGCAACACCGAGGCCAACCCGTCCGCGCAGGGGGCGCAGGCACGCTGGAGAGGCGGGACCGGAGAAGTGTGCGCCACGGTCATCAGAACCCGAATCAGGGCCTCTGGCGGGGACCACTCCCGCCGAAGGCAGGCAAAGGCTATGCGACCCCGGCAGGGGCGCGTAAAGGCGTCCGACCCCGGGGGCGACCTCCCCCCGGCGGGCGGAAGCCGCTATTCGGCGGCGAGCGGCGCCGGCGCCACACCTGACTCGGCCGGACGCCAGGTCAGGCGGGGTTTGCGGGCGGCCAGGGTCTCGTCCAGGCGACGCAGGGGCGCCAGGTGCGGCGCAGAGGTGAACCGGTCCACATCCCCCGCCAGGGCGGCACCGGCCAGGCCCAGGAGGGCGTCGCAGAAACGGTCGAGCTCGGCCAGGGACTCAGACTCCGTCGGCTCGATCAGCATGGCCCCGTGCACCACCAGCGGGAAGTACATGGTCATGGGGTGGAAGCCCTCGTCGATCATGGCCTTGGCGAAGTCGAGGGTGGTGACCCCCGTCCCCTCCAGCCATCGGTCGTCGAAGAGGGCCTCGTGCATGCAGGGACCGTCGGGGAAGGCAGCGCTCATCACGCCCGACAGGCGGGCCTTGATGTAGTTGGCGTTCAGCACCGCATCCTCCGCCGCCTGGCGCAGGCCATCGGCGCCGTGGCTGAGCATGTAGGCGTAGGCCCGGACGAACATGCCCATCTGGCCATGGAAGGCGGTCATGCGCCCGAAGGCCTGGGCCGCCTCGGCCTCGGTCTCCTCCACCAGCCGGAAGCCCTCGCCGTCGTGGACGACCCAGGGGGTTGGGGCGAAGGGTGCCAGGGCCTCTGACAGGACCACTGGTCCCGAGCCCGGACCGCCGCCGCCATGCGGGGTGGAGAAGGTCTTGTGCAGGTTGATGTGCATGGCGTCGACGCCCAGGTCGCCAGGCCGGACCCGGCCGACGATGGCGTTGAAGTTGGCGCCGTCGCAGTAGAAATAGGCCCCTGCCGCATGGGTCAGGCGGGAGATCTCCAGTATGTCCCGCTCGAACAGGCCGCAGGTATTGGGGTTGGTGACCATGATGGCCGCCACCTCGTCGTTGAGCTTGGCGGCGAGGTCGGCCAGGTCGACCCGCCCGTCCGCCGTCTGGCCGATCTCCATCACCTCATAGCCGACGAAGGCCGCCGTGGCGGGGTTGGTGCCGTGGGCCGAGGTCGGGGTGAGGACCAGCCGCCGGCGGGTCTGGCCATGGGCCGCATGGGCAGCGCGGATGGCCAGGAGGCCGCAGAGCTCGCCATGGGCGCCGGCCTTGGGCGACAGGGCCACGGCGGGCATGCCGGTCAGGGTCTTCAGCCAGTGGGCCAGACGGTCCATCAGGGCCAGGGCGCCCTGGACCGCCGACACCGGCGCCAGGGGATGCAGGTCCGCAAAGCCGGGCAGGCGCGCCAGCTTCTCGTTGAGCCGGGGGTTGTGCTTCATGGTGCACGAGCCCAGCGGATAGAGGGCCAGGTCGATGGCGTGGTTCTTCTGGCTCAGGCGGACATAGTGGCGCACCGTCTCCGGCTCCGACAGGCCCGGCAGGCGCAGGGGCTCGGCCCGGACAAGTCCGCCAAGGTCCTCAGTACCCGCCTCCGGATCGGGCAGGTCGACCCCCGTGCCGGTCCAGGAACTGCGCTCGAAGATCAGGGCCTCGTCCTGCAACAGGCCACGCCCGCCGCTGAGGGAGGCGAAACCTGCGCCAGGGGTGTCGGAAACGGGCCGGGTGGGACGGCCGACAGAATTCAGGCTCATCCGTGGGTCCTCCGGGACAGGGCGGCGACAAGGGAGTCGATATCGGCGGCGGTGGTGGTCTCGGTTGCGGCCAGCAGCAGGACGTCGTCCAGGCCCGCCGACGGGTCGAGCCGTGAGACCGGCACGCCGGCCAGGATCCCCTCATCCGCCAGGGCCTCGACCAGGGCGGCGGCAGAGCCAGGAACCCGGACGGCGACCTCATTGAAGAACCGCGGCGTCAGCACCTCGATACCCGGGACAGCGCCGAGGGCCTTGGAGAGGGTCCGGGCCCGGCCATGGTTGACCTCGGCCAGCCGGCGCAGGCCCGTCCCGCCCAGAAGGGTCATGTGGATCGAGAAGGCCAGGGCGCAGAGGCCCGAATTGGTGCAGATGTTCGATGTCGCCTTCTCCCGGCGGATATGCTGCTCGCGGGTGGAGAGGGTCAGGACGAAGCCCCGGCGGCCCTCGGCGTCCACGGTCTCTCCGCAGAGCCGGCCCGGCATCTGGCGGACAAACTTCTCCCGGCAGGCGAAGAGGCCCACATAGGGCCCGCCGAAGTTCAGGCCGACCCCCAGGGACTGGCCCTCGGCCACGGCAATGTCGGCGCCCATCTCGCCGGGCGGCTTCAGGAGGCCCAGGGCCACGACCTCGGTGGTGACCACCACCAACAGGGCACCGGCGGCGTGGGCAGCCGCGGCGATGGCGGTGACGTCCGTGACCGTGCCGAAGACGTTGGGCGTCTGGACAACCACGCAGGCGGTCTCGGAATCGATGGCC
>CAMAOY010000082.1 GCA_945859865.1 Phenylobacterium deserti | reverse complement strand
GGACGGGTGCGCACCAGGCCCCAGGCCAGCAGGCTGTCGGCGTTGTCGCGGACGCTGGCCTCTACGCTGTGCGGTTTCAGGCCCAGCTGGGTGATCGCCTTCTCCATCACGGAGACGGGCGACCGGTAGCGGCGACCTTCGCGAAAGTCCCCGCCGATGCCGCACCCCGGGTAGAGCCGCTGGAGCAGGGCCTGGAGGTCCTCCTGGAACATCAGGCCGCTCTCGTCGGGTGCCACGAGGTTGTAGCGTTCGCCATTGCGATTGCGGTCGGACTCCGCCGCCAGGACCTGGGTCTCGGCCACGTCCCGGACGTCGACGATGTTCCAGTACATCCGGGGATGGCCATAACCCTCCAGCATGTCGCCGATCCGGGTCTGCCAGCTCCAGGGGCGCTGGTGCGAGGCCGACAGGAGCGGGCCGATGACGTGGCAGGGGCAGATGCCAAAGGCGGCGAGGCCAAGCCGGTCCGCCTCGGCGTAGACGAAGCGCTCGGACTCCAGCTTGGTCATGGCGTAGGCGACTTCCCGGTTGCGGGACACGGTCTCCAGGGACCAACTCGCTTCAGGCCGGCGTCGGTCGGCGTTCATATCCGCGGTCGAGGCCTCGGTGTAGAGGTGGCCCTCGTCCGCCGGGTGAGCGACCGCGGCGAAGGAACTGGTGTAGACGAGCCGGCGGATGCTCCCGGCCGCCGCGACGCTGTCCATGAGCATGCGAGTGGCGAGCAGACCGCCATCAAACACCTTCTGGGGCGTCGATCCCTCGAGGTTGCCCATCTCGGCAGCGGCGTGGAAGACGCCCTGGGCACCCCGGAAGGCCTCGTCGTAGGCGCCCGGCACGGTCATGTCACAACGATAGAGACTGACGGATCCCGGACCCTCCTGGCCGATGGCGGAGAGGTGGGCGGTGTTGGCCAGGATGCCGGGGTCGCGAACACAGGCTCTGACCTCGTAGCCGCGCCGGACCAGGATCCTGACGATATGCGAGCCGATGAAGCCGGCGGCGCCGGTGACGACGACCGGACCCCCGTCCGGACGGATGGGAGAAGTCATGGGCGTTTCCTCCACGTCTGGTCACCTGACTGAGAGCTTCTCGCCGGCGCCCGCGTTTGCCTTAGGGAAAATCCTGACCCGAATTCCCGCGACCATCAACCGATTTCGCAGGCTTCCCCACATACCCAATCCAGAATTCGACTGACCCTGCGAGCCAGCCCGGCCGCGACTGAAGACGGCCTGCGTCTGGAAGACACAGGAAAACGCCCCTGAAACCCGCCTCAAATCTCCAAACACGAGGGAATGGTGGGATCCTCGTCGGATAGCGCGAAATTTCCGAATGCAAGCCCCGGTTTGCGATGGTAGCCTTGCTTCAGCAAACCACTTGCTCAAAAGTGGTGGCCGACCGGGAGGCTCAGGACCATGGAACAGGGCTCGACTCTTCGTAAGCTCACCGATGACGAAAAGCGGCGGTTCTATGCCGACGGCTACGTGATCGTTCGACAGGCGGTTCCGAAGGCCCTGGTCGAGGCGGCGCGCAACAGGATCCGAGGCGCCGAACGCGGCGAGAATCTCTGGATGGACGCAGCCCTGACCGACCTGGTCAACCGGTCGGACCTGACCCCCGTCCTCAACGACGCGCTCGGAAGCTTTGACCCGCCCAGCGCCTGCCAGGTGGGAATCCTGAAGCGTCGGGACCCGGGTGAATCCTTCAACAGCGTCGGCTACCGGGACTGCGACATGCCCTATTTTGGGGCCGAGTTGCACATGGACGGGAACATCACCATCCGGTCGCCCCAGGAGCCCATGGAGGGGACACCGGAAGAGATTTACCGGCGGCACATCGCCTCCGGTCCGCTGGGCGACATCGGCCGTTGCGCCGAGGTGATGGGGCACAACCACACGCCCCTTTTCCAGGATCCGGAAATGACCCTGTCCCTTGGAAGCTTCAACGCCTTCTTGTTTGTCTGCCTCAATGACCAGACCGAGGAGGGCCGGGGACAGACCATGGTCCTGCCGCGCTCCCACCACGCCAGCGAAAACTTCTTCCAGTGGCAGAGGGCGCAGAACGGCTGCATCGGCCCCGAAGGCCCCGGCTGGTCGCGGCTGGACACCAAGGCGCAGAACCGCTGCGGCATGGTCTACATGCCGGACACGATGCGGGACGCGTTCACGAACGCCGATAGCCTGACAACACCCGACGGAAGGCGATGGCCAAAGCCCACGCCGGTGCTCATGGAGCCAGGCGACGCCTGCATCGCGACTTATCATATCCTGCACTCCGGCTCACGGAATGAGCGGGGCACGGAGTCCCGCAAGAACATCATCTTCCGGATCCGTAACAAGAGCCGCCAGCCGGGACAGGTGCTGACCGGTATCTCCGACCATCCGGACCGGGGCTGGAGCGGAGAGTGGCTGGAGTACGAGCCCGGCAACAATCCCTGGGAGCGCTCCAAGAACGCCATGTGCGACCAGTGGGCGGAGTGGGAGGGCATGGCCGGGGCTGTCGCCGAGGGGCGCAAGTCCGCCGAGACCGCCAAGGCATGACTACCGTTCCGGTCGAATTTACCCCTGACTTCATCGCCGCGGCGAGCCCGCGCGAGGCCCAGCTCTATGCCGACTTCCTCCAGAGCGGGGAGCCCTACCGCAGCCTCTACCGGACAGGGGTGCACACCGCCGCCAAGGGCGGGTTCAGCCATGACCCGAGCCGGGCTCCCGCAGACCTGCCGACCCCCGGGATCGACCTGGAGGACGAGGACCTCTACTTCAACACCTCGGGCGCGGCCCAGGCCTACTGGAAGGACGCCGAACTGCCCCGGCCGGTGCGCGACATCACCCGCCTGCGCCAGGACCTGAAGACCTGGGGCTACTGCCTGATCGCCGACGCCCTGTCGCCCGACCAGCAGGCCCGCATGCGGCGGCGGGTGGAAGACCAGGCTGAAGCCGAACGCCTTGCGGGGCTCGCCGTCTGGCAGGGATCGGCTCCGCGTCCCGATGAGGCCCTGCCCCGGCTGCAGTTCATCCATTGCCTGATCAACAAGGGCGAGCAGTTCGTCCAGTGCGTGGAGCACGACCCCGCCGGCGTGCAGGGCGGGCCCGTCATCGAGCAGCTGCTGAATGAGACCATGGGGCGCGACTTCCTGATGTCGTCCTTCATCGCCATCATCAGTCAGCCCGGCAACAATCCCCAGGGCCTGCACATGGACCAGGGCACGGCGCCCTTCCACCTGCCCCACGCCCCCTTCACCATGAACACCATGTTCATCCTGGCGGACACCTCGGCGAAGAACGGGGGCACCCTGGTGGTGCCGGGCTCGCACCGTCTGATGGCCGACACCCCCCCTGGCCAGCCGATCACCACGCCACTTCCCCCGGCCATCAACCTCGAGGCGCCAGCGGGGACCGTGATGATCTTCGAGGGCCGGCTCCTGCATGGCACCGGGGTCAACCGCAGCAATGACCTGCGCCCAATCCTGGTGATGAATAGCGTCAAGCCCTGGATGCGGCAGCAGGAGGTGCACCTGATGTCCACCCGGCGGGAAGTGCTGGAGTCGGCCTCCTCCAAGTTGCTTTACCGCCTCGGCGCCCTGACCGGCTACGGCGGGGTCGAGGGGGCCTGGAACGGCTCGGAATACCAGGTGGCCCAGCGCCTCATGATGGATGCGGGAACCTACCTGCGGATCGGCGAGCTGGGACCCGACTCCCCGCCCGAGGCCCTGGGTGCCGAGTATGGCTGGCGGTTCGGCGACACCGCCCGGCGCCAGGCCCGGCACCAGCCAGCCACGCGCCCGGAGATCCGCGCCCGGTACGAGGGCCTGGAGCCGCCCTGGCGGCGGCCAGAGAAGCCAAGGTTCCCGCGGGGGAGCTGAGACGGCTTCAACCCGTCACACACCTCTGTCAGGCTGAACCCAGAACAGAGGAGTCGCCCCATGATCATCGCCCTGCTCGCCGCCGCCATCGCAGCGTCCGGCTGTGACCTGGAACGACCCTCGGGCGCCCCGGGGTGCACGCGCACGGCCGTGGACGCCCTGCCCATGACGGCCCTGCAGGCGCTGGGCACCCACAACAGCTACAAGAGCGCCATCGCCCCGGCCGAGATGAAGCTGCTGAGGGCGGCGAACCCGAAGACGGCGGACAGCCTGGACTACAGCCACCCGGCCCTGACCGAGCAGCTGGACGCCGGCGCACGGCAACTGGAACTGGACATTGTGCGGGACCCGGAGGGTGGCCGCTGGTCGCGGCCCCTGGGCCTGAAGATGGCCGGGGGCGGCGGCTACGACGCCAGGCCCATGGCCTCGCCGGGCCTGAAGGTCATGCATGTTCCGGACATCGACTACCGCAGCGTCTGCCCCACCTTCCGGGCCTGCCTTGAGGAGGTCCGCGCATGGTCGTCGCGCCATCCGGATCACCTGCCCCTGCTGATCATGATGAACCTGAAGGACAGCCAGATCCCCTACCCGGGAGCGACGCCCCTCCTGCCCTTCGATGCCGCAGGCATGGACGAGGTGGATGCCGAGATCCGTGCGGTCTTCGGGAAGGACCGGCTCATCACCCCGGACCGGGTGCGAGGCTCGCGGCCCTCCCTGCGCGAGGCCGTCCGGCAGGGCGGATGGCCGTCCCTGGGCGCGGCCCGGGGAAAGGTTTTCTTCGCTGTCGACGAGGGGCCAGGGAAGGTGGCGCTTTACGGTCAGGGCCGTCCCTCGCTGGAAGGGCGGGCGGCCTTCGTCAACACCGACAGGTTCGAGGCGCCCTATGCCGCCTACGTGACCCTGAATGAGCCGGCGAAGGATGGCCCGCGCATCGCCGAGGCCCTGAAGCTCGGCATGGTCGTCCGTACCCGGGCAGACGCCGACACGGTGGAGTCGCGAACCGGAGACCGCAGCCGAGGGGAAGCCGCCTTTGCCTCTGGCGCCCAGTATGTGTCGACGGACTACATGACCCCGGACCTCCGGCTCAGCGACTACTCAGTCGCACTGCCCGGGGGTGGGATCGGTCGGCGGGCGCCGGGGATCAGACCATAAATCCAAGGTCTCGGCGGGAGAAGCTGCTGAGGTTGGGGAAGATGGTGAGCAGCTCGGCGTCTGCGATCCCGAACCACTTCCCCAGGGTCGAACCCACCTGGTAGACCGACGTGGTGGGAACAAGGATGTTCCCGCTCATGTCCGGGTTGCTGAAGCCCGCCCGGTCGACGCCGACAGTTGGAAACTGGCCGAAGACGTCCCGGCCCCGGACTGCACCACCCATGATGAGCTGGTGACCGCCCCAGGCATGGTCCGTCCCGTCGCCGTTGGACGTGAAGGTCCGGCTGAAGTCCGACATGGTGAAGGTGGTCACGCTGCCGCGCATGTTCAGCCCGCCGATATTGCCCAGGACCCCATCGAAATAGGCCATGGCATGCGCCACCTTGCCCATCAGGTTGGTATGGGTGGTGTTCTGGCTGTCGTGGGTATCGAAGCCGCCAAGGCCGACGAAGAAGACCTGGCGGGTCACGCCCAGGGCCGTCGCGGCGGCCACAGACCGGGCGACCGTCATGAGCTGGGTGGCGAGTGAATTGGCTTCAACGGCGCCCGTGACGGGGTTCGTATAGTTGGACGGCGCCGAGATCGCGGTCGCCGGGCCGCCGGCGAAGGCGGTATTCAGGGCCTGGGCGGCGTCCATGGCGCGCCGGGTCATGGAGGCGTGGTCCTGGGCGAACAGGCTGGTCCCCGAAACATCGCGGATGGACTCGGCCAGGGTGAGGGCGGCGGTCTGCGAACCGTAGAGCGTACTTCCGGACGCTGCATTGGGCAGGATCGCTGGCTGGGCCGAGGTGTTGATCTGGTACTGGACCGCCGTATTACCGGCCAGGAAGACGGCGTTGCCGTTCGCCGAAACCGCCGTGAAGACAGCGCTGGAGCCGTTCTGGGCCAGCATGGTGTCAGCCATCAGGCCGCCCCAGCCCCGCTTGGCACCCTCGGCCGAGCCGGATTGCCAGATTGAGACCTGGTCGTTGTGCGACATCAGGTTCGGCGGCAGGCTGACGCTGCGGTTGCTGTACTGGGCCTTGGTGGTGGGAACGATCAACGGACCCACATTGGCGAGGATGGCCAGGCGTCCGGCGTTCCAGGGGCTGGCAGCGCCCTGGACCAGGGGCGACAGGGCCGGATGCAGGGCAAAGCTCCGGCTGGAGGCGTTGGTTCCGGCGGGTACGGGGTTGGGCGTCCGGGGCGTGATGGGCAGGACGCCGCCAAGAAATTCCGGCGTGCTCCGGGTCACGGTGCGGGCGGTGACCGGCGAGACACTGCCCACGGCGGCCGGCGGCGTGCCGGGAGGCATCAGGGCGATCGGGTCATTTCCCGTATTCCGGGCCGCGAAGTACCGGCTCCACGAGTCCGAGTCCGTGGCCAGGACCATGTTGTTGCTGTCATTGCCGCCGAACAGGAAGATGCAGACCAGCGCCTTGTAGCTGGTTGGCACCGTCTGGGCCGCCGCCGAGCCCAGGGTCGCCATCTGCAGGGCGAAGGGGGCCGCGACCCCCAAGGGCGCCGCCGCCGCCATCATCTTCAGGAGGTGCCGCCGCGTGGCCGGAGAATATCGGGTCATCCTGTGCACCTCACCTTTGGACCAGGTATTCCGGGGACGTCATGACGAGCAGGACCGCTGCCTTCACGCGGTTGGTCTTGGCCTGGTTCGCCTGGGTCAGGTCCGTCGGCGAAATCGTGTAGGCGTTGAGGGTGTCGAGGACCCGCTTGCGCAGGGCAGCGCTCATCTGGCCGGCCATCAGGAGACGATTGAGGCGGTCCGCCAGCTGCTCGGGCTTATCAGCGATCAAGACCTCATTGCTGAGCGAAAGCCGGACGTCGTTACCTGTCCCGATCCCGTTGCTGATCGTCTGTTCGATTACGTTCACATAGCCAGCGTTGGTGACCTCGTTGACGATCTGGAACTCCGGGGCGGCGAAGTTCCGGGACCCGAGGACTGTGGTGGCGGGCGGGACATAGCCGGGACGCCAGAAGTTGAAGACTGAGCTTGCGAGAAGGGGCGACTGGCCGAGGGAGGTGTTGGCACCGGTCGAACGCACCTGCCACTTGCCACTCAGGGAGTTCCCCTGGAAGGCGCGCATCATGTGAGTCATGCGGATGACCGGCTCGCGCAGCTTTCCATAGGCCGGATCCTCTGCGGCGGTGGCGTTGCGCGCCTCGGGATCCATCAGAATGGCGGTGACCACCGCGCCCATGTCGCCCCGCACCCCGGAGCCATTGTTGTTGAACACGCCGGCGACCCGCTGGACATAGGCGGGCGAGGGATTGCTGGTCACCAGGCGCTGGATCAGCTGCCGCGAGACGAAGGGCCCGGTATTCGGGTGATTGAACAGGGTGTCGAGAGCGACCTTCAGGTCACCCGGGCCGTCGACGGTCGTCGAGGCGGGAATGGTTGCGCCCAGGAATGCCTTCTGGGAGGTGGAATGGTACTGCGGGTAGAAGATCATCTGACGCACCTTGGAGTCAGGATCCGGGTTCCCGCCAAAATATGTCGAGGTCGACGGTGCAGGGCTGTACCAGGACCAGCCCGTGAAGACCTTGGCGAGGCCCGAGATGTCGGCCGAGGTGTAGGCAGCCAGGGGCTTTCCACTGAGGTCCAGCTTGGGCGTTCCGTCCAGGTTGAGCTGGTACAGGCCAAGGGTCATCAGCTGCATGACCTCCCGGGCATAGTTTTCGTCCGGTGTCCGGGTTCCCGCCGCGTCTTCCTTCATGTTGCCGAGATAGGTGAGGTAACGCCCCATCATCGGGTTCAGGGTCACCTTCTCGAGGAGGTCACGGTAGTTCCCGAAGGCGTTGGCTGTCAGCATGTCGTAGTAGGCGCCCGCGCCCCGCGGATCGACGACGTCGGAGGCCAGGGAGATCACGAACATCTGGGAATAGGCGAAGGCGACCCGCTCCCGGAGCTGGTCTGACCCCGTCACCGAGGCAAGCCACCAGCTTTCGACGAAGTGGTCGTAACTGAGTGTTGCGTTGGGCGAGGTCACCCGCAGTTCGGCGAGCCGGGCGTCCAGGTAGGCCTGGTGGGAAACCGAGGGCGGGGGCGTACTGATCTGGGCCCGGATCCAGGTCTCCACTGTGCCAGCGCGGACCGCTTCAATGCCAGCTTCGGTCGCCCCGAAGGTCCCCTGGGCGAGCAGGCGACCTGCCTCCGCCTCGGTGGGGCCAGGGATTGGCGCAGGGCCAGTCCCGGTGGAACCGCCACCACCACCACCGCCGCCACAGGCGGCAAGAAACAGGCAGGCCGCAATCAAGATCCAGATGCGATGCGTCATCCTTCACCCTGTCCCATCAAACGTCCCGATGCCCTTACGCGAGAATGACGTAGAGGCACGAAAAAGGGTTTTCGACCTGCCAATAAACAAGGTTAGTACACCCGAATCCTAGCACAAAAGTGACGGCAGTCATGCCCCGATCCGGTCCCAGGCCTTGGCCTGCTGCAGGAAAAGCCCTGAGGACCTCCGGTCGATTCGGCAGCGCCGCAGCACCTGCACCACGCGTCCCGGACGGTCCACACCGGGCGTGGCCAGATAGGTGGCGAGACCCGCTGTGCGGGAGAGCTCCAGTCGCACGTAGCCCTGGTGGAGATTGTCCGTCCAGAGAACCTCTGGGTTGTGATCGGCGAAGGCCTGGTCGAGCCGGCCTGCTGTTGCCACCCCAAAGCCGCTCTCCACGAAGTCGCCCGGCGAGCTGACCCCGGCGGTTCCGATCTCGATCCCAGCGGGCCGTCCCTCCCCGTCTGCAAGCTGGTTGGCCCAGAAGCTGTGGCTGTCCCCGGTCAGGAAGACGAGGTCTGTCGCGCCCGCCTCCCGGGCGGAGGCGTAAAAGCGTTCCCGCGCCCAGGCGTAGCCATCCCAGGTGTCCGGATAGAAGGGCAGGTTCAGGCGCCCCTTCCAGGCAAGGACCGCGGCTGCAGGATTGGCGGACGCTGAGGGGCCTGAAGGGTCCGGGACGAGGCCGAGGGCGACGACATCCGGAACCCGGGTCCGGGCGATGGGCATGGGGTTGCCGACCAGCCGCCAGGGCTGTCCGGCCGCGACCGAGGCCCGCCAGGCGGCCGACAGGTCCGCCTCCTGGTCCGGGCCAATCAGTCGCCTGCCGGGGGCGCCGATCGTCTCACGCTCGAGGGCTTCGGCGTCCTCCCGGCGCTTCACCTTGTCGCGCCAGTCCGAATAGTCGACCTGCAGGGCCCGGGCGGTATGCCGGGTCTCCAGGGTGCAGAGGGTGGCGAGGTCGCCGAAGACGTAGCTGCGCCAGAACTGGGCCCGGGTCCGGCCCGGGGCGGAA
Organism: Phenylobacterium deserti; assembly: GCA_945859865.1. Taxonomy (GTDB): domain Bacteria; phylum Pseudomonadota; class Alphaproteobacteria; order Caulobacterales; family Caulobacteraceae; genus Phenylobacterium; species Phenylobacterium deserti_B. The sequence goes on along the minus strand of CAMAOY010000082.1, from coordinate 1,202 downwards.
TCCCGGATCGGCATCCATTCGTAATAGGCCTGAAGGGCGGCTTCGCGCCGGGCGGCCCAGTCGCCCTCCGTCGCCGGCTGATGGTTCTCGGCGCCGCCTGTCCAGGGGTTGTTGGCGCTCTCGTGATCGTCCCAACAGCACAGGAGCGGCTTGGCGGCGAGCATGGCCTTCGAGCCGGCATCGGTCTTGTACTGGGCGTGACGGGTCCGGTAGTCGGACAGGGTCACGATCTCCCCGGCGGGCTCATGGACCCGCCCGAGGGTCCGGGCCGTCTCGGATCCCCAGCCATCGGCGGCGTATTCATAGATGTAGTCGCCGGTGTGCAACACCACATCCACCGCCGCATCCACGGCGATGGCGGCGTAGGCGTTGAAGTAGCCAAAGGCGTAGTTGGAACAGGAGACCAGGGCCAGGCCCAGGCGATCTAGCCTGCCCCGGGGAAGCGTCTGTGTCCGCCCTACCGGCGAGGTCTCTCCAAGGGCACGGAACCGGTAGACATAGCGGCCGCCAGCTTCCAGCCCGTTCGCGAGGACCTTTACGGTGAAGTCCCTTTCGGGACCCGTCCGGAGCCGTCCGCGCCGAAGGGGGCGGGAAAAGCTCTCATCCGCGGCGATCTCCCACTCCACCTCGACGGGCGCAGTCGCCGTGACCCGGGTCCAGAGGACGAGGCTGGAGGCGTCTGGATCCCCGCTCGCCACCCCGTGCCGGAAGACGCCCTGGGAGGCTGCGCGGGCCGCTTCTGCTGTCGACAGACCGAGGGCGAGAGTCGCAGCGGACAGGCCTGAGATGGCCTCGCGGCGACTCGGTGCGGTGAGTTCGGTCATGGCGTACTCCGGCGGCGGGTGGTCGAATCTCCAGTCTGGCGCCGAACTGTGTCCGTTGGACGAAGGCGCGGGCCCTTATGCACCCACCCAGTTGCCGTGGAAGCCGAAGGGCACCCGGCGGGGGACCTTGGCGATCGCTACAGGGCCGCGATCGATGTCGGAGGCGTCGAGCACCACGAGGTCGGAGCGGTTGTCCGCAGCCCGCCAGACGATGGTCGTCAGCCAGCCATCACCTTCCGCTGCGGTCGCGGAACGGGGGGCGAAGACCGGCTCCGAGACCTGGTCGCCCGGCTCGAAGTTGCAGACCTTCCGGACGCCCGTGGCAAGGTCGATGTGAGCGATGGCGTTCATCTTCACCGACTTCGCGCCCGTCGTGTC
>CAMAOY010000081.1 GCA_945859865.1 Phenylobacterium deserti | reverse complement strand
CACACTGCCGCCTCCCGGGTTGGCGGCCTGGACATGGGCTTCCTTCCCGGCGAGGGCGGGCTCGACGCCCGGGCCATGACGGCCAAGGGTGCCCTGGACGTCCTCTTCCTGCTCGGCGCAGACGAGATCGACCTGTCGGCCTCCGATGCCTTCCGAATCTATCTTGGCTCGCACGGCGACGCCGGGGCCCAGGCGGCGGACCTGATCCTGCCCGCTGCGGCCTACACCGAGAAGGACGGCCTCTACGTCAACCTCGAGGGGCGGGTGCAGATGGGCCAAAGGGCGGTCTTCCCCAAGGGCGAGGCCCGGGAGGACTGGACCATCCTTCGCGCCCTGTCCGAGCACCTCGGCAAGACCCTGCCATACGACAGCCACGACCAGCTACGGGCCCGGCTCTTCGCCGACCATCCCACCTTCGGCCAGATTGACTGGGCGCCCCGGGGCCAGGCCGACCTGTCGGCCATCGGCGCGGCTGGAGACGTCGGGGACGCGCCCCTCGCCAGCGCGGTGAAGGCGTTCCATCTCACCAATCCGGTCGCGCGCGCCAGCGTGACCATGGCCGAGTGCGCCGCCCTGGCGGCGGGTCCGGCGAAACTGGCGGCGGAGTAGCGCATGGACGCAGCGCAATCCTTCTGGGCCACGCCGGGCGGCTGGACCCTGATCACCGTCCTGCAGATTCTGGCCGTCCTCGGTTGGCTGCTGATCTCGCTTGCCTTCTTCATGTACGGCGATCGCAAGATCTGGGCCGGCGTCCAGATGCGCAAGGGCCCCAATGTCGTGGGCCCCTTCGGCCTGCTCCAATCCTTTGCCGACCTGCTCAAGTTCATCCTCAAGGAGATCATCATCCCCGACGGGGCGGACAAGACGGTCTTCCTCCTGGCCCCGATCCTGACCTTCGCCCTGGCCCTGGTGGGCTGGGCGGTCATTCCCCTGGCGCCCGGCTGGGTGGTCTCGGACATCAATGTCGGCGTCCTCTACCTCTTCGCCATCTCCTCCCTGGGGGTCTACGGCATCATCATGGGCGGGTGGGCCTCGAACTCGAAATATCCCTTCCTCGGCAGCCTGCGCTCGGCGGCACAGATGGTCTCCTACGAGGTTTCCATCGGCTTCGTGATCATTACGGTCATCCTGCTTTCGGGAACGATGAACCTGAACCACATCGTCTTGAAACAGGCCGGTGGCTTCTGGAACTGGAACGTCTTCGGCGGCGGCCTTCACAACCTGCCCATCGCCCTCGTCATGATCCCCATGTCGGTGATCTTCTTTATCTCGGCCCTGGCCGAGACCAACCGCCCGCCCTTCGACCTGCCCGAGGCAGAGTCCGAGCTCGTGGCGGGTTACCAGGTGGAGTATTCCTCCTCGCCCTTCCTGCTCTTCATGATCGGCGAACTGGCCAACATCATCCTGATGTGCGCCATGATCTCGATCCTGTTCTTCGGGGGATGGCAGGCACCGCTGGACCTGGCCTTCGTTCGCGAGTGGTCACCCACGGCGCAGAGCTTCTACGGCTTCATGTGGCTGTTCATAAAGATCCTTTTCTTCTTCTTCCTGTTCGCCATGGTGAAGGCCATCGTGCCCCGCTACCGCTATGACCAGCTCATGCGGTTGGGCTGGAAGGTCTTCCTGCCCATCTCCCTGGTCGCGGTGATCCTCGTCGCTGGCTGGCGTGTCTTTGGACAGGGTGTGGCATGAGGCTGGCCCTGGTCATCTGCCTGTCGGCTGCAGGGCTCCTGGCGTCTGCCTGCGCTTCGGCCCCCAACGGCAACGTGGCGACCTACGACACCCTGCGCCTGGCGCGGGAGCAGTGCCTCAGTCAGGGCAAGGATCTGGTGCTCCGGCCGGACGGCAATGACCGCCGTTTGTCGGGCTACGAGTGCAAGGGAAAGTAGGACGGAATGTTCAATCGCATTTCCCAAGTGGTCCGGGGCGCGGCCCTCGCCGATTTCGTCGGCGCCTTCGGCATGGCCCTGGTCTACATGGCCCGCCCCAAGGCCACGGTGCTCTACCCCTATGAGCGGGGCCCGCAGTCGCCCCGGTTCCGCGGCGAGCACGCCCTGCGGCGCTATCCCAGTGGCGAGGAGCGTTGCATCGCCTGCAAGCTCTGCGAGGCCATCTGCCCGGCCCAGGCCATTACCATCGAGGCCGAGCCCCGCGAGGACGGCAGCCGCCGGACGACCCGCTACGACATCGATATGGTCAAATGCATCTACTGCGGCCTGTGCCAGGAGGCCTGCCCGGTAGACGCCATCGTCGAGGGTCCGAACATCGAATACGCGGTCGAGACCCGCGAGGAACTCTACTACGACAAGGAACGCCTGCTCGATAACGGAGACCGTTGGGAGCGGGAGATCGCCAAGAACCTGGAGCTGGACGCGCCCTACCGGTAATCCCGGTTGGCGATTCCGAACGTGCTGGAAACATCGTCGTCTCCCCCCGGAGTTCGGCGGTTCAACAAGAGGGACTGAGCCCGGTGGCCTTGCAGGCAATCGCATTCTATCTGATGTCGGCGGTGACGATCGCGGCGGGTCTTGGCGTGGTTTCTGCCCGCAACCCCGTGCACTCGGTCCTCCTGCTCATCCTGGCCTTCTTCTCGGCAGCGGGGCTCTTCGTCCTCATGGGGGCCGAGTTCCTGGCCATGCTGCTGATCGTGGTCTACGTCGGCGCCGTGGCGGTGCTCTTCCTCTTCGTCGTCATGATGCTGGATGTGGACTTCACCGCCCTGCGGCAGGGCTTCGTCCGCTACATGCCCCTCGGGGCGGCCGTAGCCGGGGTCCTCGCCTTCGAGATGATCTCCGTCTCGGCGGTCATCGCCAACCAGGGGCAGGCGGCGGGCTCGACGGGGCCCATGGCGTCCACGGCAGGCGTCGCCAATACCGAGACCATCGGCCGGGTCCTCTACACGGACTATGTCTACTTCTTCCAGGCGGCGGGGCTGGTCCTGCTGGTGGCCATGATCGGGGCCATCGTCCTGACCCTGCGCCACAAGCCGGGGGTCAAGCGCCAGGTCATTGCCGACCAGGTCGCCCGAACGCCCGCCACGGGCATGCGCGTCGTCTCGGTCAATCCCGGGGAAGGGATCCAGGAATGATCATCGGTCTGGCGCACTATTTGGCGGTCGCCGCCATCCTGTTCACCATCGGCGTGTTCGGGATCTTCGTGAACCGCAAGAACATCATCGTCATCCTGATGTCCGTCGAGCTCATCCTGCTGGCGGTGAACATCAACTTCGTCGCCTTCTCTAGCTACCTGCACAATGTGATCGGGCAGATCTTCGCGATGTTCATCCTCACGGTCGCAGCGGCAGAGGCCGCCGTCGGCCTGGCGATCCTGGTGACCTTCTTCCGTAACCGCGGGGACATCGCCGTGGACGACGCCTCCGTGATGAAGGGCTGAGTTCCAGAGATGACTGCGCAAGCCCTTCTCCTGATCATCGTCTTTGGACCCCTCGCCGGGGCCCTCATCGCTGGCCTCTTCGGCTCCCGTCTGGGTGCCCTGGCCTCCCAGGCGGTGACTACCGGCCTTCTGGTCCTGTCCGCCGTCCTGTCCTGGGTCGTCTTCGCCCAGTGGACCTGGGGCGGTCTGGAGCCCTTTACCCTGACCCTGGCCCCCTTCATCCATGTGGGCGAGTTCATCTCCAACTGGTCGATCCGCCTCGACGGCCTGTCGGCCGTCATGCTGGTGGTGGTCACCACGGTCTCGGCCCTCGTCCATGTCTACAGCTGGGGCTACATGGCCGAGGATCCCTCCCGGCCGCGGTTCTTCGCCTACCTGTCCCTGTTCACCTTCGCCATGCTGGCCCTGGTGACCGCCGCCGACTTCATGCAGCTGTTCTTCGGCTGGGAAGGGGTGGGCCTGGCCTCCTACCTACTGATCGGCTTCTGGCACCACAAGGACAGCGCCAACGCCGCCGCTATCAAGGCCTTCGTGGTCAACCGGGTGGGCGACTTTGGCTTCGCCCTCGGCATCATGACCGTCTTCTGGATGTTCGGCTCGATCCAGTTCGCCGACGTCTTCTCGCACATCGACGAGATCGCCGGTTCGAAGTGGCGGTTCATCGGCTACGACTGGTCGGCCGTCGACCTGGCCTGCGGCCTGCTCTTCATCGGCGCCATGGGCAAGTCGGCCCAGTTCTTCCTGCACACCTGGCTGCCCGACGCCATGGAGGGCCCGACGCCCGTCTCGGCCCTGATCCACGCCGCCACCATGGTCACCGCCGGCGTCTACATGGTCTGCCTGTTGTCGCCCCTGTTCGAGGTCGCCCCGGTCGCCCGGGACATCGTCACCGTCATCGGCGCGGTCACGGCCCTGTTCGCCGCCACGGTCGGCCTGGCCCAGAACGACATCAAGCGGGTTATCGCCTATTCGACCTGTTCGCAGCTCGGCTACATGTTCTTCGCCGCCGGGGTGGGCGCCTATCAGGCGGCCATGTTCCACCTCTTCACCCACGCCTTCTTCAAGGCCCTCCTGTTCCTGGGTGCCGGCTCAGTGATCCACGGCATGCATCACGAGCAGGACATGCGGCGCATGGGCGGCCTGTGGCGCTACCTGCCGGTGACCTATGCGGTCATGACCATCGGCACCCTGGCCATCACCGGCTTCGGCATTCCCGGCCTGCACCTTGGCCTCTCCGGCTTCTATTCGAAGGACACCATCATCGAGGCCGCCTGGGCCGCCGCCAACACCCATGGTGGGGTGGCCGCCTTCGCCTTCCTCGTCAGCCTCATGGCTGCCGGCCTGACCGCCTTCTATTCCTGGCGCCTGGCCTTCATGACCTTCCACGGCACCCCCAAGTGGGCCGGGGAGGGTGCGCATGGCCACGATGACCCCGCGCATGCGCATGACGACCACGCCCACGACGACCACGGGCACGGCCATGGCGCTCACACGCCGCACGAAAGCCCAGTCTCCATGCTGGGGCCGATCGTCATCCTCTCCCTCGGCGCCCTGGCCGCCGGCTATGTCTTCGTGGACAAGTTCGTGGGCGAGGGTCGCGACGCCTTCTGGCGCGGCGCCATCGTGAATGGACCGGCCAACAAGGTGCTCGAGCACGCCCACCACGCCCCGACCTGGGTGCTCTGGGCGCCCCTGGTGGTATCGGCCATCGGCTTTGCGACCGCTTGGTACGTCTATATCGCCAATGAGGGCATGGGCGCGCGCCTCGCCGCCCGCAAGGGACCGGTCTGGTCCTTGCTCTACAACAAGTGGTTCTTCGACGAGCTCTACCAGGCCACCTTCGTGCGCGGGGCCCGCCTGCTGGGCGACCTGTTCTGGAAAGTCGGGGACCAGAAGATCATCGACGGCCTGGGCCCCGACGGCGTTTCCGCTGTCTCCTATGCCCTCGGTCGCCGCACCGGCCAGCTTCAGACCGGCTACCTGTACCACTACGCCTTCGTCATGCTGCTCGGGGTGGCGGGTCTCCTGACCTTCGCCCTCTGGGCCTGGCGGGCTTGAGGGAGGCGAGACAATGACCGGTATCCTCTCCCTCATCACCTTTGCGCCCGCCCTGGGTGCGGCCCTCCTCCTCGCCCTCCGCGCTGGCCGTCCGGCCTCGGTCGGGGGCGACGGGACCGCGCGCTGGATCGCCCTCGTCACCAGCCTTGTCACCCTGGGCCTGTGCGTCCTCTTGATGATGAGGTTCGACGCCGCCAATCCTGGCTTCCAGTTCGTCGAGGACATCCCCTGGTTCGCGGGTATCCACTACCGGATGGGCGTGGACGGGATCTCCATCCTGTTCGTCTTCCTGACGGCCTTCCTGACGCCCATCTGTATCGCGGCGTCCTGGACGTCGGTGGACCAGAGGGTGACCTCCTACATGGTCGCCTTCCTCCTGCTCGAGACCCTGGTGATCGGCGTCTTCTGCGCCCTCGACCTGGTACTATTCTACACCTTCTTCGAGTTCGGCCTGGCGCCCATGTTCCTGATCATCGGGATCTGGGGCGGCAAGCGGCGGGTCTACGCGGCCTTCAAGTTCTTCCTCTACACCCTGTTGGGGTCGGTGCTGATGCTGGCCGCCGTCCTGGCCATGATCGGTGCCTCAGGCACCAGCTCCATCCCGGACCTGATGGCCTTCCGGTTCGAGCCCTGGATGCAGACCTGGCTCTGGCTGGCCTTCTTCGCCTCCTTCGCGGTCAAGATGCCCATGTGGCCGGTCCACACCTGGCTTCCGGACGCCCACGTCGAGGCGCCCACAGCCGGTTCGGTCATCCTGGCGGGCATCCTCCTGAAGATGGGGGGCTATGGCTTCCTGCGCTTCAGCCTGCCCATGTTCCCGGACGCCTCCCAGGCCTTCGCGCCCCTGGTCTTCGCCCTGTCGGCCATCGCCATCATCTACACCTCGCTGGTGGCCTTCCGTCAGACCGACATCAAGAAGCTGATCGCCTATTCGTCAGTGGCCCACATGGGCTTCGTGACCATGGGCATCTTTTCCTTCAACGCGATCGGCGTGCAGGGTGCCATCTTCCAGATGTTGAGCCACGGGGTCATCTCCGGCGCGCTCTTCCTCTGCGTGGGTGTCGTCTACGACCGCATGCACACCCGTGAGATCGCCTTCTACGGCGGCCTTGTGAAGCGCATGCCGGTCTTCGCCGCGGTCTTCCTGCTCTTCACCATGGGCAATGTGGGCCTTCCCGGCACGTCGGGCTTCGTGGGCGAGATCATGACCCTGACGGGCGTCTACTTCAGCTCCACCTGGACGGCGGTCGCGGCCTCTACGGGCGTCATTCTTTCAGCGGTCTACGCCCTCAGCCTCTACCGGCGAGTCGTCCTGGGCGAGATGACCAACCCGGCCCTCGCCGAGATCACCGACATGAACCTTCGCGAGATGCTGATCTTTGCACCGCTGGTGATCGCAACCCTCTGGCTCGGCTTCCAGCCGGGCCTCATCTTCAACGTTACCGCCAGTTCGGTCGACGGTCTTCTTGACGCCTTCCGCACTGCGGTCGGTCACTGAGGGAGGTCGAAGGAAACCGCCATGTTTACCACTGACCTCGCCCTCGCTGCGCCCCAGCTCATCCTCGCCGGAGCGGCGCTCGCCCTGCTGGTCGTAGGGGCCTTCCTGCCGCGCCCGGACCGGGTGGTCGGCTTTGGGGCCATGGCCGCCCTGGCTGTCGCGACCTTCGCGGCCGCCACGGGCCCCACGGGACTGGCCTTCCAGGGGGCCCTGGTGGCTGACGCGGCCTCTGTCTTCGCCCAGGTGGTGATCTATCTCAGCAGCCTGGTGGCGATCCCCCTTGGACAGGGCTGGTTCGCCCGGCGAGGGATCCGGCTTTTCGAATTTCCGGTCCTCATCCTCCTGGCCGCCCTGGGCATGGGGATGATGGCGGGGGCGGGCGACCTCTTGTCCCTCTACATCGGCGTGGAACTGCAGTCCCTGGCCCTCTACGTCCTGGCCGCCCTTCAGAGGGATGACGCCAAGGCCTCGGAGGCCGGCCTGAAATACTTCGTCCTGGGTGCCCTGTCCTCGGGCCTGCTGCTCTACGGTGCCTCCCTCGTCTACGGCTTCTCCGGTGCCATCCGCTTTGACGCCATTGCGGCGGCGGTGCAGGGGCAGGCCGGTACCGGCGTCCTCTTCGGCCTCGTCTTCATGATCTGCGGCCTGGCCTTCAAGGTCTCGGCTGCGCCCTTCCATATGTGGACGCCGGACGTCTACGAGGGCGCGCCGACGCCGGTGGTGGCCTATTTCGCCGGGGCGCCGAAGCTGGCCGCCATGCTGCTCTTCGCCCGGGTCCTGGCCGAAGCCTTCCCCGAAGCCATCCCCCAGTGGCGCCAGGTCCTCGTCCTGATCGCCCTGGCTTCCGTGGCCGTGGGGGCCCTGGCGGGCCTCGCCCAGACCAACCTGAAGCGCCTGTGGGCCTATTCGTCCATCGCCAACGTCGGATACGCGATCCTTGGACTTGCGGCGGGCACCGCCGAGGGGATCCAGGCCATGCTGGTCTTCATGGCCCTCTACAGCGTGTCGGTAATGGGCTTCTTCGCCTGTCTTTCGGCCCTGTCGCGCAACGGCCAGCCCCTCGAGACCCTCGGGGACATGGCGGGTCTCTTCCGGCAGCGCCCCTGGCTCAGCCTGTCCCTGACCATCTTCGCCCTGTCGGGTCTGGGCCTGCCGCCCTTCGCCGGGTTCTGGGGAAAGTTCTATGTCTTCAAGGCGGCAGTGAATGCCGGTGATCCCATCCTGCTCTGGGCCGCAGTTGCGGCCCTGGTCGGCAGCGTCATCGCCGCCTTCTACTACCTGCGCCTGGTCAAGGTGATGTGGCTCGATCCGGCGCCTGGGCCTACGGACGAACCGCCCGTCGAAGCCGGGATCATCGCCATCAGTGCCGCAGCCTTCACCTTTCCGGTGGTGCTGGCCCTGATGCCGGCGATTGATGGTTACGCCCGAGCGGCCGCCGCCGCGCTCGGCCTGGGCTAGGTGAGCCTCCCGCCCATTGAGAGCCACGCGGTCCTCGACTCGACCAACGCCCAGGCCCGGCGACGGGCCGAGGCGGGGGACTTCGGTCCGGTCTGGATCCACGCCCTTGAGCAGACCGCTGGCCGTGGCCGGCGCGGGCGACCCTGGCGGGGCGGCGAGGGCAACCTGGCCGCCACCCTCCTGACTCCGATCGACCAGCTTCCGGCCCAGGCGGCCCAGGTGTCCTTCGTTGCCGCCGTCGCCCTCTGCGAGACCGTAAATGCCCTGGCTGGCCCCACAGCTTCGAGGCTCTGCTGGCCCAATGATCTCTATGTCGCCGGCGGCAAGGCCGCTGGTATTCTCCTGGAGTCCGGGTCCCGGCCGCAAGGCGGCCTCTGGCTAGCGGTCGGGATCGGCGTCAACCTGGCCCTGGCACCGCCCGCAGACCAGGTCGAGCGTCCGGCCAGCGCCCTTGCGGACCTTCCTGGCTTCCAGCCACCGTCCCCCGCCGCATTCCTTGCCCGCCTCGCCGAGCGTTTCGAGGCCTGGCGGCAGGTCTGGTCGCGGGAGGGCTTCGGCCCGGTCGCTGCGGCCTGGACCGGGCTGGCAGATGGCCTCGGCGGCCCCTGCACGGCCCGACTTCCCGACCGGACCCTTTCGGGTATTGCCGAAGCCCTGGACGCCGACGGTGCCCTGCGCCTGCGCTTGGATGGCGGCGAGACGGTCCGGATCACCGCCGGCGATGTTTTCTTCGGAGGCAACTGATGCTGCTGGCCATCGAGCAGGGCAATACCAACACGCTCTTTGCGGTGCATGACGGAAGCGGTTGGGTCGCCCAGTGGCGCACGGCCACCCAGTCCACACGGACGGCGGATGAGTATGCCGCCTGGCTGTTTCAGCTCCTCGCCATGACCGAGCTGAAGTTTGAGATGCTGGACGCCTGCATCATCTCCAGCGTCGTACCCCAGTCGGTCTTCAACCTGCGCAACCTGGCCCGGCGCTACCTGAAGGTAGAGCCCCTGGTGATCGGCGAGAATGTCGACCTCGGCATTCCCGTGCGCCTGGAGAAACCCTCCGAGGCCGGCGCCGACCGGCTGGTGAACGCCATCGGGGCCCACACGGTCTTCCCCGGGGATCTGATCATCATCGACTCCGGCACCGCCACCACCTTCGACATCGTCGCCGCCGACGGGGGCTTCGAGGGTGGCGTCATTGCCCCGGGTATCAATCTCTCCATGGAGGCCCTACACACTGCGGCCGCCAAGCTACCCCGGGTGGCCATACGCCGCCCGGTGAAGACGATCGGCAGGGATACGGTGGGGGCCATGCAGGCTGGCGTCTTCTGGGGCTATATCGCCCTCATCGAGGGGCTTATCGCCCGAATCAAGGCTGAGTGGGGACGACCCATGACTGTGGTCGCCACCGGAGGGGTGGCCTCCCTCTTCCAGGGTGCCACCGACGCCATCGACCATTTTGACTCCGACCTGACCATCCGGGGCCTGCTGGAAATCCATCGCCGCAATTCAGGAGTCCGCTAAGTGGCAGGCCCGCGTCCCGACGACGAACTCGTTTTCCTGCCCCTTGGCGGGTCTGATGAGATCGGTATGAACTTCAACCTCTACGGTTACGGCCCGCCAGACCGGCGGCGCTGGATCGTGGCGGACCTGGGCGTTACCTTCGGCGGGCAGGATACGCCTGGCGTCGACATCATCCTGCCGGACCCGAGCTGGATCGAGGCGCATGCCGATGACATCCTCGGGATCGTCCTGACCCACGCGCACGAGGATCACATCGGCGCCGTGGCCTGGCTGTGGCCGCGCCTGCGGGCACCCCTCTACGCCACGCCCTTCACGGCCTTTCTTCTGCGCGAGAAGCTGCGGGAGCGGAACCTCGAGGACGAGGTCGAGCTGAACATCGTCCCCCTCGGCGGGCGCGTGGTCCTGGGGCCCTTCGACGTGGAGATGGTCACCCTGACCCATTCCATCCCCGAGCCTAACGGCCTGGTGATCCGCACGCCCCTGGGGGTGGTTCTGCACACCGGCGACTGGAAGATCGACCCCAACCCCCTGCTGGGCGAGGTCACCGACACTGAGACCCTGCGCCATCTCGGCGATGAGGGCGTCCTGGCCATGATCTGCGATTCCACCAATGTCTTCGTGGAGGGGCGGGCGGGGTCCGAGGCCGACGT
>CAMAOY010000080.1 GCA_945859865.1 Phenylobacterium deserti | reverse complement strand
GGCTCCTGGCGGCGACGGAAGCGGCGGCCCGGGCGGACGGCTTCGAGCGCCTGCTGCTGGGCGTCTATTCGCAGAACGCCCAGGCCCTCGGCTTCTACGCCCGCCAGGGCTTTTCCCAGGTCGGCTTCCGCACCTTCCGCGTGGGCGCCAACGACTACGACGACCTGGTCCTGGCCAAGGCCCTGTCCTGAAGCCGTTGACCCCCTCAGTCGGCTTTGCCGACAGCTCCCCCTGATGGGGAGCAATTGAGCGCTCTAATTCCTCCCCCAAGGGGGAGGTGGACCGCGCAGCGGGCCGGAGGGGGTCAAAGGACTCGCAAGACCACCCCCTGGCTGGCTGAGCTAGGCCAGCCTCAAGTCATGGTTTGTGGCGCGAAGGTCGGAAGACACGACCTTGGAGAGGATCTTTCCGCTTTCGCCCGATCCAGTCTCAAATACGGCGATATCGTATCTGTCGAGGAACTTCCCGGCGTCATCCGTGTGTATGCGTACCGTCAGAACGCGTTTGGCGTCGGCCGACACCGCCCACCCGTCCGGCAACTCGCCGCCGCGCGGCGAGCGCCAGAGCAGGCGGGCTTCACCCTGGCGGTTCATGAGTGCGGCGCGGCTGCCTGTCTCCAGTGCGACGGTACCGAGCACCACCTCGTCATTGGTGACGCCGACTAAGCCCCAGCCCCTTCCGAGGTTCACCGCGAAGGGGCGCGGCGCGTCACCCTCGCGCAGGATGCGGAAGATGCGGGGCGACCCATTCTTGGTGTCGTAGTCGAGGGTGGTCCAGCCGGTGGCCTCCTCAAGGGATGCCGCCGGCCCCATCCCGCCGACCCAGTACCCTGTGCCGGTCGGGTCGTAGGCCGCCTTATGGGCACCCCCAAAAGCGCCGGACCAGACAACTCTCTCCGCACCGGACGCGACGTCGATCTCCACAAGCTGGACTGACCCCAGAGCCTTGCCTCCGGCGAATACACGGATACGGCCGCCATCGGGGGAAAAGCTGGGCGCTTGGTACTTGGCGCGGGCACCAATCCGGCGCGCTTCGCCGCCACGCGTGGGCGCGAGATAGAGCGACGTCAGCCCATTGAGCTTTGGATCCATCGGTTGGGCCGCAAATGCTATCGTCTCACCGTCCGGCGAAAGCGCCGGCATCCCAAGCCCAGCCTTGCGCCCAGCCTGCAGCACCTCCACGCTTCCAGCTTGCAAGTCGCAGACCCCGATTGCGCTGAAGTCGCCACCCCAAATGGTCAAGGCTAAGCGCTGGAGGTCGGGCGTCACGCCAATATCGCCGGGCATTCTAACGATAGAGACATAGTCTTCTTCGCCGCTCATCGCTCGCCTCCCGCATGCGGAGACCGCCACGGCCGCCGCCAGGCCGACCAGAACCCTCCGGCGACTTCGTCCTGCGTCATCAACGGTCATCACTGCGCCCTTTCGAAAACACGACGGTACTCGATAAGCCTTGGCACATAGTCATCGGCAACCTTAAAGCGTTGCCGGTCCCGTCAGGCCGCAGCCCGGGGCGAAGGTGGGCGTCTTCGGGTGGAGGGCGAACTTGCCCTCCTAATGCCGGTAATCCTACGGCAATGAACGTGGTCTCGCACGAAACCTGTGTCAATGCGTCCACCGGAGGCCGTTGACCCCCTCAGTCGGCTTCGCCGACAGCTCCCCCTTGGGGGAGCAATTGGGAACCGGCCTACGCCGTCCAGACTTCCATGATCAGGCCAACCCCGCGCATGTCGCCGGTGGTGGTGGGGGCCATTCGGTTCATGGCGTAGCCGAAGGCTGTGCGGGCATCCATGTCGATGATGGCCAGGGACCCGCCGTAGCCGCCCCAGAAGATCGTGTTGGGGTTGGGCGTGGGCATGGTGGGGCCGGCGAGGCCGAAGCCGAGGCCGAAGCGGGCGGGGATGTGCATGACCAGGTCCTGGCCCTCGACCTGGAGCTCCAGGGCCCGGCGGCAGCCGGCCTCGGACAGGTAGCGGCGGCCGTCCACCTCGCCGCCATTGGCGAGGATGGCGTGGACCCGGGCGATGGCGCGGGCATTGCCGTGGCCGCCGGCGGCGGGGATCTCGGCGCCGCGCCAGGCGCGGGTCTGGGTGACGGCCACCTCGACCCGGGGATTGTTGGACATGTTGTCGGTAAGCTCGGGCAGGTCGTCGCCCTCGGCCATGCCCTGGCCCGGCGGGGGCGGGATGAGCTCGGCCACCCGGTGGTCCTCGCTGGCGGGCAGGCCGATGTGGAAGTCGGCGCCCAGGGGCTCGGCGATCTCGGTGCGGAAGACGGTGCCGAGGCTGGCGCCGGTGATGCGGCGGACCACCTCACCCACCAGATAGCCCTGGGTCATGCCGTGGTAGCCCGGAGCGGTCCCTGGCTCCCAGAAGGGGGCCTGGGCGGCGAGGAGGGCGGTGGCCTTCTCCCAGTCGTAAAGGTCCTCGACGGTGATGGGTTCCTTCCAGCCGGACAGGCCGGAGGAATGGCTCATCAGGTGGGCGACGGTGACGCCGGACTTTCCGTTGGCGGCGAACTCCGGCCAGTAGCGGGCGACGGGGGCGTGGAAGTCGAGCTGGCCCCGGTCGGCGAGGAGGAGGGCGGTGAGGGCCGTCATGGTCTTGGTCGTCGAATAGACGTTGACCAGGGTGTCCCTCTCCCAGGGGCGGGTCATTCCCGGATCAGCCCAGCCCCCCCAGAGGTCGACGACCATCTCGCCGTTCATGGTGACGGCGAAGGCGGCGCCGACGTCAGCCCCGCTCTCCAGGTTGCCGGCGAAGGTCCTGCGGACGCTCTCGAAACGGGGATCGCAGGTCCCGTGGACGTCGACGCTCATGTTCTTTTCCTTCGTCAGCCCGCCAGGGCGGTCCACATGCCCATGACCAGGCCGACGCCCCGGACATCGCCCGTTGTGGTCGATTCCATCCGGTTCATCGCGTAACCGAAGGCCGCCCGGTTCTCCATGTCAATCACCGCCAGGGAACCTCCGTAGCCGCCCCAGTAGAGGACGCTGGCGTTGGGGGTGGGCAGGACGCCGCCGGCCAGGCCAAAACCCAGGCCGAAGCGGGCGGGGGTGTTGAGGACCAGGTCCTGGCCCTCGACCTGAAGCTCCAGGGCCCGGCGGCAACCGGCTTCGGAGAGATAGCGCCGGCCGTCCACCTCGCCACCATTGGCGAGGATGGAGTGGACCCGGGCGATGGAGCGGGCGTTGCCCTGGCCGCCGGCGGCGGGGATCTCGGCGCCGCGCCAGGCCCGGGTGCGGGTCTCGCGGACGTCGATGCCGGGATTGTTGGACATGTTGGCGGTGAGCTCGGACATGGGGCCGTCACCGATGGCGCCCCCCCGCGGGGGCGGGATGAGCTCAGCGACCCGGGCATCCTCGCTGGCGGGCAGGCCGATGTGGAAGTCGGCGCCGAGGGGCTCGGCGATCTCCTCCCGGAAGACGGTCCCGAGGGAGCGGCCGGTGATGCGGCGGACCACCTCGCCCACCAGGTAGCCCTGGGTCAGGGCGTGATAGCCGGGGGCCGTTCCCGGCTCCCAGAAGGGCGCCTGGGCGGCGAGCAGGGTGGTGACCTTGTCCCAGTCGTAGAGGTCGGCCTTGGCGAGGGGCTCCTTCCAGCCGGAAAGGCCGGAGGAATGGGCCATGAGCTGAGCGACGGTGACCGCGGACTTCCCGTTCTGGGCGAATTCCGGCCAGTACTTCGCCACCGGGGCGTGGAAGTCGAGGTCGCCGCGGTCGGCCAGCAGGAGGGCGGTGAGGGCGGTCATGGTCTTGGTCGTGGAGTAGACGTTGACCAGGGTGTCCGCCTCCCAGGGCCGGGTCTTGCCGGGGTCGGCGAACCCGCCCCAGATGTCGACCACCATCTCGCCCTCGAGAGTGGCGGCGAAGCTGGCGCCGACGTCGAGGCCGGACTCGAGGTTACCGGCGAAGGCACCGCGCACGGCCTCAAAACGGGGATCGCAGGTCCCGTGGATCTCAATGGTCATGATGTCTCTCCCCCCGGCCAGCGGTCCCCGCCGCCTGGGAACAGGTTTGACAGGCCCTCGCGGCGGCGTCCAGCGGGGCGGGCGGAGGATAGGGGCGGCGGCGCAGGAGACCCCCTCCGTCCCGGGGCCTCGCCCCGGTCCACCTCCCCCTTGGGGGAGGAATTAGGGAGGTAATTGCTCCCCATCAGGGGGAGCTCCGGGCCAAGCCCGGTGAGGGGGTCAAGGGTGCCTCAGCTCGTCCCCCTCCGTTCCGGTTCACCTCCCCCAAGGCGGGGAGGGATTGCGCATTCAGGGGCGCCCCCTTTCCCCCGCTGGCTGGAGAGTTAGAATGGGCGCTTGCCGGTTACCGGCGGCGGGGGCATTACAAATTCTCCGTTTTATTGTACGATGTAAATCCTAATGTCTTAGAACAGGAATTCTCCCTTGGCCCTGCCCCCCATTCTCTCCCAGCGCCTGCGCCTGCCCGTCATCGCCTCGCCGCTGTTCATCATTTCCGGACCCGAACTCGTCATCGCCCAGTGCAAGGCGGGCGTTGTCGGTTCCTTCCCTTCGCTGAACGCCCGGCCGATCAGCCAGCTGGACGAGTGGCTGGCCCAGATCACCGAGGAGCTGGCGGACTGGGACCGCAAGAATCCGGACCGTCTGTCCGCGCCCTACGCCGTGAACCAGATCGTCCACAGGACGAACAACCGGCTCGATGAGGACGTTGCCCTCTGCAAGAAATACAATGCGCCGCTGGTCATCACCTCGCTGGGGGCCAATGTCGACATGAACACCGAGATTCATTCCTGGGGCGGCGTCATCCTGCATGACGTGATCAACGACAAGTTCGCCCACAAGGCTGTCGAGAAGGGCGCTGACGGCCTGATCCCGGTGGCGGCCGGCGCCGGCGGCCATGCTGGCGGCCTGTCACCCTTTGCCCTGATGCAGGAGCTGCGCCAGTGGTTCGACGGGCCGATCGCCCTGTCGGGTGCCATCGCCTGCGGCCGCTCCGTCCTGGCCGCCCAGTCCATGGGCGCGGACCTAGCCTATATGGGCTCGGCCTTCATCGCGACGAAGGAGGCCAATGCGGTCCAGGGCTACAAGGACATGATCGTCGAGAGCTCGGGCGAGGACATCGTCTATTCGAACCTCTTCACCGGCGTGCATGGCAACTATCTGCGGCCCTCCATCGAGCGGGCGGGCCTGGACCCGGAAAACCTGCCCCAGGCGGACCCCTCGAAGATGAACTTCGGTTCGGGCGGCAATACCGAAGCCAAGGCCTGGAAGGACATCTGGGGCTGCGGCCAGGGCATTGGCGTGCTCAATGACATCCCCTCGGTGGCCGATTACGTCGACCGGCTGGCGGCGGAGTACGAGACGGCCAAGGCCGAGCTGGCGGCCAAGACGGCCCTGACCTCGGGACGGCACCTGGCGGCGGTCTGATCCTCACCAGGGACTACGGAAGACATGAGGGGGGCGGGGCCGCAGGCACCGCCCCCTTTTTCATGTCCGCGCCGCTTCAGGCCCGGCCGTTCATCTCGTCGCCGGCGTTACGGGGCAGGCGCAGGTAGAAGGCCAGGGCGATGAAGGTCACGGCACCGATGACCAGGAAGATGGGCGCGATGACGTCCACGGTCAGGGTCTTCACCCCGTGGGCCTGCATGGAGACGTGCAGGAGGGTGGCGGCCAGGCCGATTCCGATGGACTGCACCAGCTGCTGGGCCATGGAGGCGAGGGTGGAGGCGCGGCTCATCTGGTCGGACTCGATGTCGGCGTAGGCCAGGCCATTGAGGCTGGTGAACTGGAGGGACCGGAAGAAGCCGCCGACCAGGAGGATGGCGGTGATGGCCAGGTGCGGCGTCGAGGCCGTGAAGCTCGCGCAGGCGATGAAGCTGAGCCCGACGATGACGGCGTTGACGGTCAGCACCTGCCGGAAGCCGTAGCGCCGCAGGATGGGCGGGGCGACGGTCTTCATGACCAGGGCCCCGGCGGCGCTGGCGAAGGTGAGCAGGCCGGCCTGGAGGGCGTTCATGCCCAGGGCGACCTGGAAAAGCAGGGCCAGGAGGAAGGGGTTGGCGCCCATGGCCAGCCGCATGAAGCCGCCCCCCACCACCGAGGCCCGGAAGGTGCCAATGCGGAACAGGCTGGTGTCGAGTACGGCGTGGGGATTGCCCCGGGCGTAGCGCGCATAGGCCCAAAGCAGGCCAAGGCCTGAGGCGAAGAGGCCGGCCACGGCCAGGGGCGAAAGGATATCACGGCCAAGGTTCTCGAAGCCGAAGATCAGGGCGGCGAGGCCAAGTCCGGTGAGGGCGACGCCGGGCCAGTCGATGGGCGCAACGACCTGCTCGGCCACCCGGGGCACATGGCGCAGGACCATGACGAGGCCCACGGCGGCGATGGGCAGGTTGATGAAGAAGATCCACCGCCAGTCCGCGAAGGTGACGATGGCGCCGCCGAGGACGGGGCCGATCACCGGGCCGAGGAGGGCGGGCATGGTGAGGACCGACATGGCCCCGATGAGTTCAGACTTCGGCGTGGTGCGCAGGAGGACCAGGCGGCCCACGGGTCCCATCAGGGCACCCGCTGCGCCCTGGGCGATTCGCGCCGCCACCAAGGTGGGCAGGGACACGGCGAGGCCGCAGGCAGCGGAGGCCACTGCGTAGAGGGCGATGGCGGCCAGGAAGACCCGCCGGGCGCCGAACTTGTCCGCTGCCCAACCGCTGATCGGCAGGCAGACGGCGGCGGCCAGCATGTACATGGTGATGGCGAGGTTGAGGCGCAGGGGCTCGACGTTCAGGGCCCGGGCCATGGTCGGCAGGGCGTTGGTCAGGACGGTGGCGTTGAGGGTCTGCATGAGCAGGGCCGAGCCGATGATGGCTGGCGTCACCCATCCGGCCTTTGGCGCCTGGGCAGGATCTGCGTCGCTGGTGGGGGGCGTCGAGGACATGTCGTCCGAAAGACCTGAGAGACGGAGCCAGCGTGCGATCCGTCACGTGCCCCCGTTCGGGGCCCCCTGCCAAGTCATTCCGGACCGCCCTCACTGGCTTCGAGGTCCCGCAGGGCCCGCCGGGCCGCAGCGGCGAGGCGGGTCAGGCGCCGGGCAGCGTCGCTGAAGTCGGGGACGGCGACGGCGGCGCGATAGCCCGCCAGGTCCCGCCCGGCGCGCAGGGTGCGGCCCGAGACGGCCTGGGCCTCGGCGGCGAGGGCTTCGAGACGGCCCCGGGGGCTGAGCCGCCAGGCCCTCAGGTTGGCGAGGCGGCGGCGGGCGGCGGCCCGGAGTTCGGCCTCGGAGCGCAGGGGCGGCGGATCGGGGTCGAAGCCCGAGAGGCAGACGCCGCTGCGCCTTCGGATGTCGGATTGCCAGGCTTCCAGGCGGGCGGCGTCGATGCGGCGCTCCATGGCCAGGCAGGCGTCGCGGTCAGGCGGGGGGGATTGGAGACGGGACATGGCAGCGACTGTAATAAAAATACAGTCAAAGCCAAGTTTTGAGGCGGTCCGTCTGCCGTCAGTCGCCGCTGAGGAGGATCCGGCGGGCCTGCCAGGGGGGCACGATGGCGGTGATGTGGGCGGCCCAGCGAAGCTGGGCGTCGCGCCGGGTGGGGCCAGCGAGGCTCTCCAGGTCGAAACGCCCCGGGGCGCCGCCGCGCAGCAGCCGCTTGACCAGGACCTCGCCGGTATCGAGCTCAACCACTACCACCTGGCCCAACATGTCGGGACTTGGCGGGGTGCGCTGGTCCTCGAAGTAGATCAGGGCGCCATCGTCGGCGAGGCCGCGCATGGAGTGACCGGTCACACGCAGGGCCACGGCACGCTCCGTTCCGCCGGGGGGCAGGGGGGCAAACTCCGGCTGGGCCTGGCCGCCAGCGAGGAGGACCTCGCCCCCGGGATCGGCGCCGACCCGGCCGATGACCGGGGCCGGACCTGGCTGGCCTGCTGCGGGGCCCTGGGCGTCGTAGAGCCATTCGGGCCGCACACTGAAGGCCGCGCCATAGTCCCGTGCCCGGCGCCAGGAGTAGGGCGCATTGCCGTTCTCGTTGGAGGCGTAGGTATTGCGGTTCCAGCCATACGCCTCCGCCGCCGCGGCAGCGGTCTCGAAGCCCGCATCAAGGCGGGCCTGGCGCAGGCGGGCGGCGCGATTGTCCATGCCGCGACCCTAGCGATCCCCGGATGTATGTAAACTACAAAAAATGTTTGCGTGTTCACTGTATGTTCCATACGTTTTCGAGCATGAGCCAGAACCGACCCCCCAAACCCGGCGACATCCAGACTTACGTTGCCCTGCGTCAGAGTGGGACGCACCCCGAACGCGCCCGCGCCGAACTCGACCTCCGTCCCGGCCAGGCCCGAAGGCTTGAACGCGTCTTCCGGGCCCGTGCGGCCCGGGGCGAGGGCGACCGCCAGCTGCCCAAGTTCGCTCACCACGACCGGCATGTCCGGGCGGTGATGGCGGCGGGGGGCTTCTGGGCCCTCTCCGAACGCCGGGTCGGCCGGGATGGCGTGGCTGTCTGCCTGCCCCTCCGGCCGCCTGAGGACCGGCGGGGTGCAGGCCGTTGAGTGCCGCGCCCCTCGAAGCGGCCGAGCTGGTGGTCGAGGGCCTTCGTCGCCGGGAGGCGGCCCACAGGCCGCTCTTCCTGCGGGCGTTGATGGCCCATGCGGCGGCCGGCCTCGCCCTCATCGAAGGTCCTGCTGGTGCCGGCGAGGCTGTCTACCGGATCGCGGATGCGGTCGTTTCCCCAAGGAGGTCCCCATGACGAGAATTCCCAGCACCCGCGAACGGCCGGCCCGGCCTCCGGCCCGGCGCTTGTCCGGGCTTGAGCACCTGTCCCGCCGGGGCCGGATCAGCCGAAGCCAGAGGGCGGCCGGCGAGGCCTACGGGTCGGTGTGGCGGCGGTCACAGTCGGAGGCCAGCCTGCCGTCGCCCTTGGCGCGGGCGGCCGAGCCCATCGTGCAGTGCCGGCTGCCGCCCGACCCCGGCGCGGGCCTCTCGGCGGCGGAGGCCCGCCTGCGGGCGCGTCGGCATTTGGCGGGCCTGCGCCGGAGGCTGGCCGACCACCCGACCCTGGTCGGTGCCTGCGACCGGATCTGCGGGCAGGAACTCACCCCGCGGGAGGCGGCGGGCGGGGACCGGGAGGCGGGGCGGCTGGAGGCCGTCCTCGCCATCGCGCTGGACCTGCTGCTGCGGGAGTAGAGGGCGGCGGCGAGGCCGTTGACCCCCTCGCCCGGCTGCGCCGACAGCTCCCCCTGGGGAGAGGAATTAAGCGCTCTAATTGCTCCCCCAAGGGGGAGCTCCGGCCGTAGGCCGGTGAGGGGGTCAAAGGCCTCGTAGCTGATCCCCGCCTCCTCCCGGAGGCGGGACCTAGAAGGTCAGGGCCGACCAGGCGGTGCGGCAGAGGTGCTGGTCGCGGAAGGCGTCGGCTGACATGGGGGCGACGCCGCCGCCGCTGGCCACATCCAGGGCCTGGACGTTCCCGCGGGCGAAGTCTGCCCATGCGGGGGTGCCCCCGCCGTTCGGATCTCCCGACCGGGCGAAGTTGGTCCAGTAGGTAGACATGGTCGCCTGCAGGGCCTTGTGCTGGGCGTCCTGGGCGGCGGAGGCCATCCCGAAGAGATAGGGAAGCTCGAAGGCGTGGGCGGCCCCCTGAGGCAGGCTCAGGACATAGCGGCCGCCGAAGGCGCCGACGATGGGCACGGCGGTCTGGTCGCGGAATTCGTACATCCAGACCGGCGACTTCTGGGCGGCGATCCGCGCCGAGATGTTGATGCCGTTGCACGAGAAGGTGCTGTCAGTGGCCGCCGCCGCAGTGGCGAAGCTGGGCTGGAGGACCGGATCGTCGCCGAAACGGCTGAGGGGATAGTAGCGCTCGGTCAGGTCGGTGGCGGGCACGCCCTGCTCCGCCTCGACGGCCTTGGCGGCAGCGACATAGGCCGCCGGGGTCATGAGGAAGGACCGGTCGGCCGGGTCGAAGTTGGGGGGCTTGGCCGTGAACCGCGCACCCAGCTCGTTCAGGGCCAGGAAGAGGCGGTTTTCGTCCTCGTTGGACCCGTTGATCACGGGGACGCGGTGGTTCCGGCCCGTCCCAAAGATCGACTGGATGGTCGCGGGAAGCACCCGGCCGTCAACGGAGGGGACGAGGTTGCCAACCTCCTTGCCGTAGGCGGTCATCAGCTTTCCGCGCACCATGGCATCGGGCAGGCTGCGCAGGCAGGCCGCCGTCATGGCCTCGCCCTTGCAGGCGGTGCCGAGGTCCTGGCCTGAAGAGGCGGCCTTGAGGGCCAGGGCGCTCTTCGCCTCCATCTCGGCCTGGGTCAGCTGTCCGGCGACGCCGTAGCCGCCGCTCTGGATGATGGCCTTGTCGAACAGACCCTTGGAGAGGGGGGAGGCGAGGTGGGTGAGGACGCTGAACCCTCCGGCGGACTCGCCGAAGACGGTCACATTGCGGGCGTCGCCGCCAAACCGGGAGATGTTGGCGCGCACCCATTTCAGGGCGGCCTGCTGATCCATGATCCCGTAGTCACCGGCCGTGCCGCCGGAATCGCGCAGGGCGGGGTGGGCCAGGAAGCCCATGGCCCCGAGCCGATAGTGGATGGCGACGACGATGACGCCCCGGGAAACGAGGGGGCCGGCTTCAGCATAGGTCGAGGCGTCGCCGGTGGTGAAGGCACCGCCGTGGATCCAGACCATGACCGGGTAGGGGCCCTTGCCCGCCGGCGCATGGACGTCGAGGTAGAGGCAGTCTTCGCTCTCGGTGCGGCTCCGGAAGGGACTTTCTGGCCCGGTCTGGAGGCAGGGGGCGGCGGTCTTGCTGGCGGCGATGGGGGTCTTCCACGTCGCCGCGGGCTGGGGCGCACGCCAGCGCAGGTCTCCAACCGGGGGGGCTGCGAAGGGAATGGCGTACCAGGAGAGCATGTCGCTCCGGACGGTTGCCTGGACGGGGCCGCTTGCCGTCTTGACGACGGGGCCTTGTGTCTCCGCCAGGGCGCTCCCGGCCG
>CAMAOY010000079.1 GCA_945859865.1 Phenylobacterium deserti | reverse complement strand
TACAAGCTCGACGCCACCGCCCACGCCGAGATCCGCCGCCAGCTGGACGAGCGGGATGGCCACACGGACGTCGTCTACGAGGAGGCCGCCGTCCTGGAAGGCCTGACCGGAGAGCCTGGCGGCCACTCCTCCGTTGACCAGCGCTAGGTTCTGGAACCCACGGGCCTGCTCACTTGGCATTGCCTCAAATTCTCCCCGGCGAGGCGCCGAAGACGGGCAACTGAGAAGCCGTTGACCCCCTCACCGCGCTTCGCGCGGAGCTCCCCCTTGGGGGAGCAATTGGCTTTGTAATTCCTCCCCCCAGAGGGAGGTGGACCGGGGCGAAAGCCCCGGGACGGAGGGGGTCAGCTGAGGCGCCGTTGACCCCCTCAGCCAGCTTCGCTGACAGCTCCCCCTTGGGGGAGCAATTGGCTCTCTTTGAGACCGTGGTTCAGGCGACCGCCGCCGCCAGCCGGGTGAAGGCCCGGGATGAGGCACTGTCGGGATGGGCGAGCACCCCTGGCCGGCCTTCATCGCAGGCTGCGCGCAGGGGCGTCTCCAGGGGGATCTCGGCCAGAAGGGGCAGGCCGAGGCGTACGGCCTCCGCCCTCGCCCCGCCCTCCCCGAAGATCGGGATACGGGTGCCCGTGGAGGGCTCCTCGAACCAGGCCATGTTCTCGATCACCCCCAGCAGGGGCGTTTCGGTCTTGCGGAACATGGCGGCAGCCCGACGGGCGTCGATCAGGGCGATTTCCTGCGGGGTAGAAACAATGAGGACGCCGTCGATCTTCAGCTTCTGCACCAGGGTCAGCTGGATGTCCCCGGTACCCGGCGGCATGTCGACCACCAGGACGTCGAGGGGTGCGGCCTCCGTGCCCCAGAGCACGTCCTGCACCATCTGACGGGCGGCGGAAGAGGCCATGGGTCCACGCCAGATCATGGGCGAGCCCTCGTCCACCAGGAAGCCGATGGACATGACCTTCACGCCCCAGGCCTCCAGGGGCACAAGCTTCTTGTCGGCATTGAAGGCCGGGCGGGAGTCCAGGCCCATCATCCGCGGTGCCGAGGGACCATAGACGTCGGCGTCGAGGAGACCCACGGACAGGCCCCGGGTCGCCAGGGCGGCGGCCAGGTTGACCGAGATGGTGGACTTGCCCACCCCGCCCTTGCCACTGGCCACGGCGATGACCCGGCGGACGTGCGGGGGTCGGACGGCCTCCCCGGACGGCGCCGGGCGGGCGGCAGGGTCCTCTGACACCCGTGCGGCGGTCCGGCGCTGGGGCGCGGCGCCCACGGGGGTGACCGTGGCGCTGGGCCGGCCAGCCGGCGCTTCGGCGGTCAGCACCACCTGGGCGCGGATGACGCCGGGCAGGCCGGCGATCAGGGCCTCGGCGGCGTCACGGACAGGCTGGTAGTCGGCCACCTCGCCCGCCGGGACCTCGAGCATGAACCCGGCCCGGCCCGGCGCCAGGATCAGGCCGCGGACAAGGCCCGCCGCGTTGAGGCCCTTGCCAGACTTTGGGTCCAGGATCCCGTCGAGGGCAGCGAGGAGGGTGGCGCGATCGATGGGAGCGTCGGCGGTCATCGGGGGTCCCTCCCAGAGCCTGTTCCCTTCAGACGGAGGTCTGAAGGGGCAAGCTCTAAGTCTAATAAGTTAGATCCTGTTTCGATCCGATAACCGGTTCCCACTTATCGAAACAGGATCTGGCGTGAAGCCTCCATATCCGGTCGCGGGACGGGGAAGACAAGGGGCCAGGTCCCTTGCGGGCGGGCTGGCGAGGGTCGACAAGGACGCCATGCCCCTGCCCCGCCCGCCCCGCGCCGTCATCTTCGACATGGACGGCCTGCTGTTCGACACTGAGTCCCTCTACCGCGACGCCCTGGGTGCTGCGGCCCGGGGGATGGGACGCGACCTGCCCGAGCCCGTCTTCCACAGCCTGATCGGCCTGCCCGGTGAGGCGAGCCGACCCCTGCTGCTGGACCACTTCGGCGAGGACTTCGACGTCGATGGCCTCTGGGAGGCCTCGACGGAACAGTTCCACGCCCTCGCCCGGGGCCAGGACTTCCTGAAGGCGGGGGTGCGCGAGTTCCTGGACCTGCTGGATTCCCTGTCCCTGCCCCGGGCCATCGCGACCTCCTCCCGGCATGAGGACGTGGCCTTCAACCTGGGCCGGCACGGCCTGGAGGGCCGGTTCCACGCCGTGGCAGCCCGAGGGGACTATGCCCGGGGCAAGCCGCACCCGGATCCCTTCCTGGTCGCCGCCCGGCGCCTGGAGGTGGACCCGGCGGCCTGCCTGGCCCTGGAGGACAGCCACAATGGGGTCCGGTCGGCGGCCGCGGCGGGCATGATGACGGTGATGGTCCCCGACCTGCTGGCACCGACCGACGAGATGGCCGCCCTGTGCGCCCGCATCGTCGACGACCTGCACGCCGCCGCGGACCTGGTCCGGCGCAGCCTCGGGGCGGCCTGAGGCCTCAGTCCCGGACGAACTCGGCCTCGGTGAAGCCCATGAAATAGAGGGCGGCGGTGAGGTCGGCATGGTCGATCTGGGCGTCGGCCTGGGCGGCGACCACCGGCTTGGCGCGATAGGCCAGGCCCAAGCCTGCGGCTTCGATCATGGCTAGGTCGTTGGCGCCGTCGCCGATGGCGGCGGTCTGCGACAGGTCCAGGCCCAGCCTGGCGGCCTCCGAGACCAGGGTGGCAAGCTTGGCCTCGCGCCCGAGGATGGGTTCGGCCACCTCGCCGGACAGGCGACCCTCGCTGACGAGGAGGCGGTTGGCCCGGTCCTCGTGGAACCCCGCCTGGGCGGCGACCCTGCGGGTGAAGACGTCGAAGCCGCCTGAGACCAGGACGCAGTGCGCGCCCGAGGCCGCCAGGGTGGCCACGAAGGTGCGGGCGCCGGGGTTCAGGCGCACGCGCTCGGCGTAGGCGCGGTCCAGCTCCGCCTCGGGTAGTCCCGCCAGCATGGCCACCCGCTCGCGAAGGGCCACCTCGAACTCCAGTTCGCCGCGCATGGCCCGCTCGGTGATGGCCGAGACCTCCGCCTTGCGCCCGGCGAAGTCCGCCAGCTCGTCGAGGCATTCGCAGGCGATGATGGTGCTGTCCATGTCGGCCAGCAGGAGCCGTTTGCGCCGCCCAGCGAGGGGCTGGAGGGCAAGGTCCACCGGCAGGTCGCCGAGGGCGGACCGGACAACGGCCTTCAGGCCGGCCAGGTCGGGAGCCTCGAAGGTAAGGTCCCAGGCTGTTGGGCCAAGGGCGGAGGCCGACTTGACGGACAGGCCGCAGGCTGCGAGCCCTGCCTGCGCCCGGTCGGAAGCGAGGCGGGCAACTTCGGCGTCCTGGCCGACGAGGGTGAGCGCAAGATCCATGGCGTCCCGCATCTGGCTCATCGCCGGCCCGACGGCAAGCGGCAAGTCGGCCCTGGCCGTCCGCCTGGCCGAGGCCGTGGGCGGCGAGGTGATCGGGGCCGACGCCCTTCAGGTCTACCGCGACCTGCCAGTCCTGACCGCCATCCCCGATCTCGCCGAGCGCCGCGGCGTGCCACACCACCTGGTGGGGGTGGCGGACGCGGCCGACGGCGGGTCTGTGGGCCGTTGGCTGGGCGAGGCCCAGGCGGTCCTGGCCCGGCTCCGCGAAGCCGGAAAGGACGCCATCATCGCGGGCGGCACCGGCCTCTATTTCACGGCCCTCACAGATGGCCTGGCGGAGATTCCCCCCGTGCCCGCAGACGTTCGCGCCCGGGCGACGGAAGCCTTCGACGCCGGAGGGGAGCCGGCCTTCCGGGCCCGGCTGGCCCAGGTTGATCCGGCCGCGTCGGAAAGGATCCTGCCGGGGGACCGCCAGAGGCTGGTCAGGGCCCTCGAAGTCTTCCTCGCCACAGGGAAGGCGCTCTCGGACTGGCAGGCGGAAACCCGGGGCGGGCTCGCTCCCGGGGCGTGGCGGTCCGTACGCCTGATGCCGTCGCGGCCGGCCCTGTATGCCCGCTGCGATGCCCGGTTCGCCACCATGGCCGCCTCGGGCGCGCTTGAGGAGGTGCGTGACCTGGTCGCCCGGGGGCTGGACCCGGCCCTGCCCGCCATGAAGGCCGTTGGCCTGCGGCCCCTGGCCGCCCACCTCGCGGGCGAGGTGTCCCTGGACGCCGCCCTCGACGCCGGCCGGCAGGAAACCCGCAATTATGCAAAACGTCAGGAGGTCTGGCTGAAGGGCCGGATGGCCAGCTGGCCGACGATCACCGACCTGGAAGCCGAGGCGCAATGGAGGTCATTTCTTGCGCTGAACCCTGACTTGACGCCCTGACAGGGGCATGGCACTAGCCCATCCTACGTTTTTTGGAGACGACACATGCGTCGCGCCCTCGTACTTTCCAGGCGACCTGCCGCGGACTGACACCGTCAGCCGCGACTGGTCGCATATGTCCGGGCCCCTTGAGGGCCCTTTTTGTTGCCCACGCCCCCTCTCTTTCGCGCACCCCCTTCGGACCCCGACTCCCATGACCACCCAGACCCTGACCCCGACCGACACCACCACAGAGATCCTGACAGGGGCCGAGATTGTCGTGCGCGCCCTTGTCGACCAGGGTGTTGAGATCCTGTTCGGCTATCCGGGCGGGGCGGTCCTGCCCATCTACGATGCCCTCTTCAACGAGCCGCGCCTGCAGCACATCCTGGTCCGGCACGAACAGGGGGCGACCCATGCCGCAGAGGGCTATGCGCGCTCGACCGGCAAGCCCGGCGTGGTCCTGGTGACGTCGGGTCCTGGCGCCACCAATGCGATCACCGGCATCGTCGACGCCCTGATGGACTCCATTCCCCTGGTGGTCATCACCGGCCAGGTCGCCACCCACCTGATCGGCACCGACGCCTTCCAGGAATGCGACACCATCGGCATCACTCGGTCCATCACCAAGCATAACTACCTGGTCAAGAACCCGGCGGACCTGCCCCGGGTGCTGCACGAGGCCTTCCACATCGCCACCTCCGGGCGGCCGGGACCTGTGGTCATCGACATCCCCAAGGACGTCCAGTTCGGCAAGGCCGCCTACCAGGGACCGAACGAGGTGGTGCACGCCCACAACTACCGCCCGCGTACCCAGGGCGACCCGGCCCGGATCGCCGAGGCGGCACAGATGATCGCCGGTGCCCGGCGGCCCGTCCTCTACACCGGCGGTGGCGTGATCAACGCCGGACCCCGGGCCTCTGCCCTGCTGAGGGAATTCGCGGCCCTGACCGGCGCGCCGGTGACCTCGACCCTGATGGGCCTGGGTGCCTTCCCAGCCTCGGACGACAAGTGGCTGGGCATGCTGGGCATGCACGGCAGCTTCGAGGCCAACAACGCCATGCATGACTGCGACGTCATGGTGGCCATCGGCTCGCGCTTCGACGACCGGGTCACCGGCAAGCTCGACGCCTTCTCGCCCGGCTCGCGCAAGATCCATATCGATATCGATGCGTCCTCGATCTCCAAGAACGTCCGGGCCGACATCGGCATCATCGGCGACGCTGGCAGCGTGCTGGAAGACCTGATCGCTGTCTGGAAGGCGCGTAACCTGTCTTGCGACGCCGGCGCCCGGTCCGAGTGGTGGCGGCAGATCGAGGCCTGGAGGGCGCGGAAGTCCTTCAGCTACACGCCCTCGGCCGACAGCATCAAGCCACAGTACGCCGTCGAGCGGCTTTACGCCCTGACCCGGGACAAGGATGTCTACATCACCACCGAAGTGGGCCAGCACCAGATGTGGGCGGCCCAGTACTTCCACTTCGACGAGCCGAACCGCTGGATGACCTCCGGAGGGCTCGGTACCATGGGCTATGGCCTGCCCGCCGCCGTGGGGGTCCAGCTGGCGCATCCGCAGAGCCTGGTCATCGACATCGGCGGCGACGCCAGCGTGCAGATGACCATGCAGGAGATGTCGACAGCCATTCAGTACGGCCTGCCGATCAAGATCTTCATCCTGAACAACGAGTGGATGGGCATGGTGCGCCAATGGCAGCAGCTGCTGCACGGCGAGCGCTATTCGCACTCCTACTCAGCCAGCCTGCCCGACTTCGTGAAGTTGGCCGAGGCCTTCGGCTGCCTGGGCCTGCGGGCCCGGACCCCGGCCGAACTGGACGACGCCATTCGCCAGATGATCGACTATCCCGGTCCGGTCATCTTCGACTGCTGCGTGACCAAGGATGAGAACTGCTTCCCCATGATCCCCTCGGGCAAGGCGCACAACGAGATGATCCTGGCCGAGGACAACCGCGACCTGGGCTCCATCATCGACGACACCGGCAAGGGGCTGGTCTAGCGGGGAGCTTCCCGGAGGGTCAGGGCGCCTGCGGGGCCTGGGGCCGGGAGGGTATCGAGGCCCCCCCGGTCCAGCCAGTCCAGGCCCTCGGCGAGGGACAGGATGACCGGCTGGCGGTCGTGGATGCGGGCCATGTCCGCGCCGGCCGGCCGGGTAATGACGGCGAAGCTGTCCAGCCCTTCCGGCAGGTCGGCGGGGTGGGACCGGGCGCAAAGGCCGGCGAGGAACCGCACAGGCCCCGAGGCCACGTCTTCGGGCCAGGAGACCTCCCAGCGCCACTTGGGCTGACCCTTCCGCCAACCGGGAGGGGCCTCATACTCGAAGACCGAGGTCACGGGGGCGAGGCAGCGGCCCGTGCGAACCGACTCCCGAAAGGAGGCGGTCGTCGCCGCCGTCTCGATCCGGGCGTTGGTGCACATGGCCTTCCAGTCGGAAACGGAGGCCCTGTGGAAGCCAGGCACCAGCCACCAGCGCGCCTCCAGCCCCTCGAGCCCGGCTCCGTCGCGGGTGCGGCGCAGGATCGGTGCCCGGTCCGTTGGCCTGAAGGGTTTGTCCGGCGGACGATTGGGCTCGGCGTCCGACCAGAGGACATCGAGCCCCACCCCCCGGAAGGCGGCGTCATAGTCGGCGCGCCGGACCTTCAGCTGGTATTCGTTACACATATGCCCCGATCAGTTGGCGACCCTTGCCGTCAGGCGCCGCAGGGCCAGGCCGACCAGGAGCCAGCCAAGGCCAGCGAACAGCAGGTCAAGCCCAAGCAGAAGACCCAGGGTCGTGTGGCTGGAGGCTGGCCAGCGCAGGAGGATGATGCCACCCAGGACGCCAGTGGCGACCCCTGAGGCGGCCAGCCATCCCCAGGCCTTGGTGACCTGACGGACCTGGAGGGCGAGGACAACACGGACCACCCCAGAGGCGATCAGGGCCGCTCCGAGCATCAGGGTGAGGACGCCGGCCGCCAGGACGGGGTTCCTCAGGACCAGTACGCCACAGGCGATGTAGAGAGCGCCCAGCAGGATCCACAAGGCAATGCGGCCCGTCCCGCGTTGGCGGAAGCCATGCACCACCTCCACCACGCCGGCAAGGAGCATGGCGACACCCACCAGAGTTACCGTGGCGGCGGTCGCGACCCCAAGCGAGAAGAGGGCGGCGACGCCGAGGACGATCAGGGCGCAGCCGACGCCTATGACCCACCCCGAGGCGCCCCGAAGCATCTCCAAACCCTTGAGGGCACCTTCGCGCAGGCCCTCCAGGTTCTCATTCACGGCACTCATGTCCACATCCCCTTCCCAGTCTTGGAAAGAGGCTGCCCCGAGGGTGCAAAAGGGTCAACCCAGGGAGGCCTCGGACGACTGGCAGCGGGCAGGCCTGCGCCCCGCACCGATGCCAATGACCCGGATCCCCGATCTCAGGATCACTTGCCGTCGGCATGAAGGCCTTTCTTAATCAAATTGCCCAAAAAAGGAGTGTGGAATTCTTCGTTCAGGTTCATTGAATTCGATCATGCAGAAAAAATCCCTTTTCCCATTTCCTCCTTACGGGGAGTATTTCCAGGGGAAAATCGAGTCGATTTTCAAATACATTAACCCAAAATCACTCCTAAATTTTGTATTCGCATTCATAGTATTGATATCGGCAACGCCATACATTGGATTAACAGTTTCTGGTCTTATATTCATTGGGATCGTCGGCTTAATCATCGCCGACCGGGTTGTTGTCGGAACCCTGACGGGAGATACCCGGAGCATCACCCGGGTCATTATCGAGTTGATCCTCATCTCGACCTTCTGCCTCGTCGGTATGTGGCTGATGACCGGTTTCGACGGGCCAGCGCAAATCCTCGGAATGGGGACGATCGCCGTCCTGTTCGCCCAGAAGGTCGTCGTGGAGACGCTGGGGCCCGTCCGATTCTGGATGAACATTACGCCGCCCCTGCTGTCGGCTGTTTACTTCGAGGTCTGGAGCGCCGTCCGGCACGCCCGCAGCGGAGATCTCAGCCTTGTCATGACGGACCTAGCGAACCTGGTCCTCGTGCTGGTCATCTTCATGGTCATCCGAACCGCCGTGATCAATCGGCGGCGCAGATGGAAGCAGGCGACCACCGAAGTCGCCGACATCGCCCGGAAGGCGCGGGAGGCCCACAAGATCGCCATGCTGGCCGAGCAGCTGGCGGGTTCCGGGCACTTCCGGATCGACCTCAGGGACGAGGTATCGACATTCTCCTCCGGGCTTTGCGAGATCTGCGGCTTCGATGACAGCAAGGGGGCTCCGGCCCTGCAGGACCTCGCTCGCCTGTACAGTGAAGAGGACTGCGTCCGGCTGTTCGACATGATCGTAACGGTCATCCGGACTCGCAGGCCGGCGCGGATTGAGGCGCAGTGCCGGCTCCGGGATGGCCGGGAACGGATCCTCCTGACCCAGGTCAGCGCCGAGATCGCGGACGACGGGGAGGTCTCCGCGGTCCTCGGCGTCTCCATGGACGTCACCGAGGCAAGGTCCCGGGAAGCGGCCCTGGCGCAAAGCGAGGCCCGACTTCGGCTGCTTGCTGATCACGTCACCGACATCGTGCTCTGGATCAGTGCGGGCGGTAAGATTCTCTATGCGTCCCCTTCGGTGGAAAGCCTTGGCTACGCGCCGGAGGCCATGGTTGGCCGGGCCCTCGCAGACTACATCCTGCCGGCCGACTACGGGGCGGCGACCCGGCTCCTCAACCGCGTCTTCGACGATGACCCCGAGGACATGGACCTGAAGGGCGAGTTCAGGTTCCTGAGCCAGATCAGCGACACAGACGAGGTCTGGCTGGAGGGCTTCGCCCGGGCGGTCCGGGACCCCGGCGGCTGGCCGCGCTCCGCCGTCTTCAACTTCCGGAACGTGACCCGGCGGCGGGAGCTTGAGGAGGACCTTCGCCAGGCCAAGACCCGGGCGGAGTCCGCAGCCGAGGCCAAGAGCGAGTTCCTGGCCAATATGAGCCACGAGGTGCGTACCCCGCTGACCGGGGTGATCGGCTTCTCCGGCCTGCTCGCCCAGATGCCGGGCCTGCCCTCGACGGCCGACGTCTACCTGCGAAGGGTGGCGGCGAGCGGACAGGCCCTTCTCACCGTGGTGAATGACATCCTGGACTTTTCAAAGCTTGAGGCCGGACAGCTCGACCTCGACCCGGCCCCATTCCCCTTGCGCGGGTTCCTGGACGACGTCGCAGGTCTCTTTTCGGCGCAGGCGGAGACCAAGGGCCTGCGGATGGAGATCCGGCTGGAGGCGCCGGCTCCGGAACATGTGTATGCCGACCGGGCCCGCCTGCAGCAGGTGCTCGCCAACCTGCTCAGCAACGCCATCAAGTTCACCGACAGCGGTGCGATCTTCATCCAGGCGCGTTACGTGGAGGCGCAACAGGCGCTGGAAGTCTCGGTCAGCGACACGGGCGCGGGGATCTCCGCCGAAGCCGCAGGTCGCCTGTTCCAGCGGTTCACACAGGCCGACGGGTCCATCAGCCGCAGGTACGGGGGGACGGGCCTGGGACTGTCCATCTGCCGCCAGCTGACCGAGCTCATGGGCGGGAGGATCGACGTCGTCTCCGCCCCCGGGGCGGGCGCGACCTTTACCTTCAGGGTACAGGCGCCCGCAGTGGATGGAACGGTCGAGGCCGAGACCCCTCATGATGTAATTGGATCCGCAGAGGAGGCGCTAAGGGTCCTGCTGGTCGACGACCTTGAGGTCAACCGGGAACTGGTCCGCGCCCTGCTGGGTGCGGCGGGCTTGGACAGGGTGGAGGAGGCCTCGAGCGGACCCCAGGCGATCACCATGGCGGTGCGCCAGCCCTATGACATCATACTGATGGACCTGCAGATGCCCGGGATGGACGGCTTCGCCGCCACAAGGACGATCCGCCAGCTCTCGCAGCTGAACGCCGCCACCCCGATCATCGCCCTTTCCGCCAACGTCCTGGCCGAACACGTCCAGGAGGCTGAGCGTGCCGGCATGAACGACCATGTGGCCAAACCCATCGTCCCCGCCCAGCTCTTCCAGGTGATCAACCGCTGGGCCGGCGTGCGCCTGGACTCGCCGGTTGTCGCCGAGGCTTCGCCTGAGAAGGCCTGAGGGCGGACGCCTCCGCCCAGGTCAGGCCTTGATCTTCATGGCGCCCAGATAGTCGCGCTTGCCCAGGGGCGCGCCCTTGTGCCGGAGGATGTCGTAGGCGGTCGCGGCATGGAAATGCAGGTTTGGGAGCGAGAAGGACATCAGGAAGCCTTCTGCAGTGAAGGGGATCTGGGACTGCCCGATCCTGAAAATCACGTCGCGGCCCTCCAGGGCGTTGACCTCGTCAGCCGACAGGGCCTTCAGGCGGGTGTGGGCGTCGGCGACCAGGCCTTGCAGGCCCGCATAGTCGAGATCCTGGGGTGCCGGTGGCCCGAAGACGCCGGCCCGGGCGCCCTCGATGGCGTTGATCGAATGGTGGACCACCGAGAGAAGCTGGAAGCGGAAGGGGAACATGTCATCCGCCAGGCGCGCCTCGACGATCGCGTCGACGCTGATCCCCGCATCCTGGCTCCAGGCCCAGCCCTTCTCGAGGAAGGCGGACACGGCGCCAACGGTCTGCAGCATGGAGCCTACGCTGACGTCATAAAGTGAAATGGCCATTTCCTGATCTCCGGGTTCAAGGGGCCGACAGCCTGGATTGGGAACAATCGCCGAGGGACAAGCTTTTCTTCACGGTTGAGACCCATTCTGTCCAG
>CAMAOY010000078.1 GCA_945859865.1 Phenylobacterium deserti | reverse complement strand
GGCCGCATCAGCTGCAGGGCCTCGACCCAGCCGGGGATCAGGCCGTCCAGGGGCATGACGGCGGGGACGCCGCGGTCGTAGGAGCTGTCGAACACCTCACCGGAGAGGAGCTTGCCCTCATAGTGGACCTTGACTTGGTCGCCGGGCAGGGGCCGCACGCCGTCGGCCGGGCCGGAGCGGACCGCCAGGTACTGAAGGCCGGAAGGCAGGGTCTGCACCCCCGCCTCCGAGGTGTTCTTGGCCAGGAAGGCCTTGCCGGCCTCGGCGTTGGCGGCCAGGACCTGGGGGTCGGGCCCGCGCTGGCAGGCGCCCAGGAGGGCGAGGCTGGCGATGAGGACAAGGGCGGGCAGGCGCATCGGCATCTCCTTCAGACCGGGCGGGGCGGATAGCCCCGGGCCCTGAGGGCCTCAATGATTTCGTCAGTATGCCGGGCATCGCGGGTCTCGATCATGATGTCGAATTCCGCGCCCTTGGCCGGGACGTCGAGGGCGAGGCGATTGTGGGCGACCTCGATGATATTGGCGCCCATCTGGCCGATCAGGGCCGAGACATTGGCCAGGAGTCCCGGGCGGTCGTCTCCGATGATCCGCAGGGAAACGAGGCGCTGGTCCCGGACCAGCTGGCGGGTGAGGACCGAGGCGAGAAGGCGGGTGTCGATGTTGCCGCCGCAGAGGATCACCCCGACCTTCTTGCCCTGGAACCGGTCCGGATAGGCCAGGAGGGCGGCGAGGGCCGCAGCGCCGGCGCCCTCGGCGACAGTCTTCTCCACGTTGCAGTACAGGGCCACGGCGCGCTCGAGAAAGGGCTCCTCGAGAAGCAGGACCTCGTCAATCAGAGGGCGGGCGATGCCGTAGGTCAGGTCGCCGACCTGCTTGACGGCTATGCCCTCGGCGATGGTCGCCCCGCCGGTGATGGCCTCGACGCCCCGCATGCGCGCCGTGAAGGACGGATACATGGCCGGCTCGACGCCGATCACACGGCAATTCGGGTTGATGGACTTGGCCACTGTGGCGCAGCCAGCGATCAGGCCGCCGCCGCCGATGGGCACGGGCAGGACCTCGATGTCGGGCTGTTCCTCGAACATCTCCAGGGCCACCGTGCCCTGGCCAGCCATGACCTTGAGGTCATTGAAGGGGTGGACGAAGGTCAGCTCGCGTTCGTCGCAGAGCTTCCGCGCGATGGCGGCGGACTCGTCGTAGGTGTCGCCCTCCTGCACCACCTCGGCGCCGAAGGCGCGGGTCTGCTGGACCTTCACGAAGGGGGTGCTGCGCGGCATGACGATGGTCACCGGCACACCCAGGCGCGCGGCGTGGTAGGCGAGACCCTGGCTGTGGTTGCCGGCCGAGGCGGCGATGACGCCTCGCCGGGACTCATTGTCCGACAGCTGCAGCAAGGTGTTGAGGGCCCCGCGTTCCTTGAAGGCGGCGGTGAACTGCAGGTTTTCGAATTTTACCCAGACCTCGGCCCCGGTGATCTCGGAGAGGGTCTGTGACCGGCGCATGGGCGTGCGTTCGACCTGGCCGACGATACGCTCGGCGGCGGCGCGGACATCAGCGAGGGAGAGGCTCATGGCGGACCTGTGACTTTCAGGGGTCTTCCCTAGTCGCTCCGCCCGAAAAGGGAAAGCGCGCCCGCCTTCCCGGTCAGGCGGGCGGATCAAACTCGCTGACCCAGTGGCCCGGGGCGACAGCCTCCAGCCGGGGGTGGTAGACCGGGGTCTGGCCCCGGCGGGAAGGCAGGAAGCGTAGGGCACCCTCGGGATCGAGAGGGCTCGGAAGCTCCCCCGTCAGGCGCACCCGGGGACGCCGCCGCTCGACGGCGGGATCGGGGATCAGGGCGGCGGACAGCAGGGCGCGGGTGTAGGGGTGACGGGCGTCCTCGAAGACGCGGTCGGCCGGCGCCAGCTCCACCACCCGCCCCAGGTAGAGCACCATGACCCGGTGGCTGATCTCCCGCACCACGGCCAGGTCATGGCTGATGAACATCATGGCCATGCCGAACTCCCTCTGGAGGTCGATCAGCAGGTCGATGATCTGGGCCCGGATCGAGACATCGAGGGCCGAGACTGCCTCGTCGCAGACCACCACCCGGGGCTTCAGGATCATGGCACGAGCGATGCCGACCCTCTGGTTCTGACCCCCGGACAGTTCATGCGGATAGCGGTTGATCAGGTCTGCGGAGAGGCCAACCCGCTCCATCATGGCGCGGACCGCGGTCTCCCGGCCTCCCCGGTCGAGGTCCGGCCGGAAGATGCCCAGGGGCTCGGCGATGGAGTCGCCCACCGGCATGCGGGGGTCGAGGCTGGCCAGGGGGTCCTGGAAGACGATCTGCAGGTCGCGGCGGGCCGCACGCAGGGCCTCCCGGTCCGCCTCGGGAATATCCTGGCCCAGCAGGGTGATGGCACCGGCTGTGCGGGGGATCAGGCGCAGGACCGCCCGGGACAGGGTCGACTTGCCGCAGCCGCTCTCGCCTACCACGCCCAGGGTCTCGCCCTGCCGGATCTCCAGGCTGACGCCGTCCACGGCCCGGAGTTCGGCCTTCCGGCCGAACAGGCCCTGGCGGACGGGGAACCAGACCTTTACGTCCTTCGCCTCGACGGCGATGGGGGCGTCCGCGACGACGGGCACCGGGGCGGGACGGCCCCCGCGGTCCGGCCGGTCGAGACGCGGCGCGGCTGCCAGCAGGTTCCGGGCATAGTCGGTCTGCGGGCGAGCGAAGACCTCTGCAGCAGGTCCGGCCTCCACATAGGCGCCGTCCTTCATCACGCAGACCCGGTCGGCCAGGCGCGCCACCACCCCCATGTCGTGGGTGATCAGGACAAGGCCGGCGCCGCTCTCCCGGGCCAGCTCCTCCATGAGGTCGAGGATCTCGGCCTGGACCGTCACGTCGAGGGCTGTGGTGGGTTCGTCGGCGATCAGCAGGCGGGGTTCGCAGGCCATGGCGCCAGCGATCATCACCCGCTGGCGCATGCCGCCGGACAGCTCGTGGGGATATTGGTCCAGCCGCCGGGCCGCATCCGGGATGCGTACCCGGTCCAGCCAGCGCAGGGCCTCAGCCCGGGCCTGCCTTGCTGACAGGCCCCGCCCGCGGCGGAGGGGCTCGCCCAGCTGGTCGCCGATCCGCAGGTGCGGGGTCAGGGCGGTCAGGGGGTCCTGGAAGATCATGCCCATGCCGGCACCCCGGATGCCGTTGAGCCGCCGGTTGGGCGCCCCGAGGATCTCCTGGCCCTCGAAGCGGACCGACCCGGTCGCCCGGCCGTTGGGCGCCAGCAGGCCCATGACCGCCATGAAGGTCTGGCTCTTGCCGGAACCGCTCTCGCCCACCACCCCCAGGGTCTCGCCGGGCAGGACCTCAAGCGAGACGCCCCGGACCGCCGGCACCGACCCGTCCCGGGTCTGGAAGTCGATGTGCAGGTCCTCGATGGTCAGGACAGGCGGGAGGGGGGCTTGGCTCACTCTGGGCTCCGGTCGGCTTGGCGGGAGCATAGGGGTCGTGGCGCGGAAGGGAAATCGCCAGCGGCCCAGAATGACGTTAGACTTGCTTCTGTGTCCAGACTGCTCCGGCCCGCCCTGTTCCTCGACCGCGACGGCGTCCTCAACGAGGACCGCGGCTATGTCCACCGCTGGGAGGACTTCTGCTGGATCCCGGGCGCCCGGGAGGCGGTGGCAGCCTTCAACGCTCGCGACTGGTGGGTTTTCGTGGTCACCAACCAGTCCGGGGTCGGGCGGGGCTATTATCCCGAGGCGGACGTCCTGGCCCTGCATGCCCGGATGGAAGCGGACCTGGCGGCGGCGGGGGCGCGGATCGACGCCTTCTACTATTGCCCCTTCCATCCCGAGGCCCTCGAGGACCGCTATCGCCACCCCGATCCGCCGGACCGCAAGCCCAATCCCGGCATGCTCCTGAAGGCCATGGCCGACTGGCCGGTGGACGCCGCGCGCTCGGTCATGGTGGGGGACAAGGCCATCGACCTGGAGGCCGGCCAGCGGGCGGGGGTGCGCAGCCTCCTCTTCCCGGGCGGCGACCTGGAGGCCTTCCTCGCCGCCGAGGTCGCCGGGGACTGACGGCGCATTGACCCATTCCCTCCGTCGCTGCAAACCGGAGGCATGAGCGATACCAATCCCAACCTGCCCAATCCTAACTTGGACGCCGCCGCCGCCATGGCGACCGAGGTCCCCCAGGCCGCCGCCCTGGGTTTCCAGATGGTCTCAGCTGGCGATGCCCGCGGGGTCATGCACGTGCCCTGGCGGGAGGACCTGGTGGGCGACCCCGAGACCGCCGTCATCGCCTCCGGGGTGGTG
Organism: Phenylobacterium deserti; assembly: GCA_945859865.1. Classification (GTDB taxonomy): domain Bacteria; phylum Pseudomonadota; class Alphaproteobacteria; order Caulobacterales; family Caulobacteraceae; genus Phenylobacterium; species Phenylobacterium deserti_B. The sequence goes on along the minus strand of CAMAOY010000078.1, from coordinate 6,694 downwards.
ACTTCCCTGCTCGACCACTGCTGCGGCATGGCCATCACTGCCGCCACGGGCGAGCGGCGGCCCACCGCCACCCTCGACCTGCGCATCGACTACATGCGCCCCGCAGCTTCCCGGGCCGGCGTCACGGTGGAGGCTCACTGCTATCACATGACCCGGTCCATAGCCTTCGTGCGGGCCCACGCCTGGGACGCCGACCCGGCCGATCCCATCGCCACCGCCCAGGCCGCCTTCATGCTGGCCGGCCCCGTTGGCCCCGGGACGGGAGGCGCGGCGTGACCTCCGAGGACCACCTAAGGGCCTTCCTGGAGCGGGCGCCCTACATCCGCTTCCTCGGCATGACCGCCGAGCTGGCAGGCGACGAGCTGACCGGGATCCTGCCCTTCTCGCCCCACCTGATCGGCAACACCCTCCTGCCGGCCCTGCACGGCGGGGTGATCGGCGGCTTCCTGGAGATGACCGCCCTGGCCCAGCTGGCGGTGACCCAGTCCACCCCCCGGGTCCACAAGACCATCGACGTGACCATCGAGTACCTGCGCCCAGGCCGGGCCCTGACCACCTATGCCCGGGCCGACCTGCGCAAGGTGGGCCGCCGGATCGCCAACGTCCACGTGGAGGCCTGGCAGGAAGCCCGCAGCCAGCCCATCGCCGCCCTCCGGGGCCACTTCATGCTGGCCGAGGATTAGGGACCGTTGCAGGTCGGCGAAGACCGGACTAAGTCTTGTGGACTAAGTCTGGAGGTGTCGACGTGAAGACGGTCAACATGCACGAGGCCAAGACCCACCTCTCCCGCCTGGTCGAGGAAGCGGTCCAGGGCGAAGGCTTCGTCATCGCCCGGGCTGGAAAGCCTCTTGTGAAGGTGACTGCAGTCGACGCGCCCGCCGGTCCGGCATCGCGGATCGGCTTCCTTCCCGGCCTGCGCTTTCCGGAAGACTTCGACGACCTTGACCGCGACGAGATCACCAGCCTCTTCGAAGGTGACCTTTGAACCTCCTCCTCGACACCCACGTCCTCCTGAGGGCGGCGAGGGGCGACGATTTGAGCGCCGGGCTACGTCAACTTCTCGAGGATCAGGCGAACCGGCTGGTCTTCAGCGCGGCGAGCATCTGGGAGATCGCGATCAAATCAGGCCTCGGTAGGCCGGACTTCGATGTGCCGCCCGGCGTCTTCCGACGCGGACTCCTGGAGGCGGGCTACCAGGAACTGGCCGTCACGGGCGCGCATGCCGCCGCCCTTCAGGGGCTTCCGGGCCTGCATCGGGACCCGTTTGACCGGATCCTCGTCACCCAGGCCATGGTGGAGAGCCTGACCCTCCTGACCGCGGACCGGACGATCCTGACCTATCCCGGACCCATTCTCGCGGCGCCCTGACCCTGGGCGGGCCTCGCCGGCCTCACCCCGCCTTGGCCGCCAGGGCCTTCTGCTCGACCTCGACCTGTTCGAGGAGGGCCTTGGCCTGGACCTCGGCGGCAGGGTCGTTGCGGTTGCCGGCGTCGATCAGGGCGGCGGTGGCCTCCATCTCCCGGACGGGCAGGAGGTGGCTGTCGTCAGTGGCCTTGAAGGGGCCGGTCTGGATGGCGCGCATGACCTGCCTCTGGCGCCTGGCCTCGTCAGTGTCGCCGACCCCATAGGAGAAGATGAAGTCGCGGATCTTTGCCTTGAGGGCCGGGTCCAGGTCCTTGCGCCAGATCATCGGGTCCTCGGGCAGGGTCGGCGAGCGCCAGACCACCTCGATGCCGGCCACCGCCTTCTGCGCCGTCTCGGTCTTCTGGTCGGCCAGGCGGGCGATGGACTGGGAGTTGTTGGTGGCCGCGTCCAGCTGCCCCATGGATACGGCGAAGAGGTTGGCCTCGTGGTTGGCGCTGCGCACGGTCTTGAAGCAGGTCTCCGGGCGGATGTTGCGCGGGCCGAACAGCCAGGTCATTGGCGCCAGCGTCCCCGAGGTCGACTTGGCGTCGCCCATGGCGAAGTTCAGGGTGCGGTCGCAGGACAGGATACGGTCCAGGGTCAGGCCCGAGCCCTTCTTCACCACGATCACGGCCTGGTAGCCGTCAGGCCCGTCGGGCTTGGTGGTGCGGGCGAAGATCTCACCGCCAGACCGCCGCACGGCCTCCAGGCCGGACTGGTTGGTGAACCAGCCCACGTCGGTCTGCTTGAAGCGCATGGCCTCGATCAGGGCGGTGTAGTTGGTCCCGTAGAAGGGCTCGATCTTCAGGCCCGTGGCCTTCTCCATGTCGGCGAGGAAGGGGGTCCAGGCACCCTGGGCGGCCTGGATGTTCTCGGTGGACATGATGGAGAAGCGCACGGTCCCTGGCGGCGGCCCGGCGGGCCCCTTGGGCTGGCAGGCGGCGAGGGCAAGACTGGCGGCGATAAGCAGGGCGAGGCGGGGGACGGGCATGGGCAGGCTCCGGCGCCGGAGGCTCGGGCGCGCTGTGGGGCGACTTCATGCCCGTTTCGGGGCGCTCCGCAAGGCGCCGCCGGAGCGCTGCGGGCTTGAGGACGGCGACAAGGAAGGCTAACGCCCCTTCATGCCCGTTCCCACCGACCTGTCCCGGCTTGCCCTGCCCGCCCGTGAGGCCCGCTCCTGGCCCTTCGAGCAGGCCCGCCTCCTGCTTGACCGCATCCTGCGCCTGCGCCTCGACGACGCCGGCCGCGACCTGGCCACCGCCCTCCTGGCCCAGGGCCGCCCGGACGAAGCCGTCGTCGCCCTGCCCGCCCTGCGCGATCCCGTCATCTTCCAGTGCGGCTATGGCGCCTCGGGCCTGCCGCACATGGGGACCTTCGGCGAGGCGGCCCGGCCGACCATGGTGCGTACCGCCTTCCGCGCCCTGACGGGGGACGCCATCCCCACCCGGCTGATCGTCTTCTCCGACGACATGGACGGCTTCCGGAAGATCCCGGACAACGTACCCAACCGCGAGGCTCTGGAGCTGGACCGGGACAAGCCGGTGACCAGCGTCCGCGACCCCTTCGGCCTCTACGAGAGCTTCGGGGCCCACAACAACGCCCGCCTGCGCGCCTTCCTCGACGGCTTCGGCTTCGACTACGACTTCATGTCCTCCACCGAGACCTACCGGTCCGGGCGGCTGGACGCGGTGCTCCTGAAGGTGCTGGAGCGCTTCGACGCCATCCAGGGGGTCATGCTGCCGACCCTGGGCGAGGAGCGCCGGGCCACCTATTCGCCCTTCCTGCCCATCAGCCCCAGGACCGGCCGGGTCCTGCAGGTTCCCACCCTGGAGCGCAATGTCGAGGCCGGGACCCTCGTCTTCCGGGACGAGGACGGGACCCTGACCGAGACCCCTGTCACTGGCGGGCACGTGAAGCTGCAGTGGCGCCCGGACTGGGCGGCCCGCTGGGTAGCCCTGGGGGTCGACTACGAGATGTCCGGCAAGGACCTGGTGGACTCCGTGCGGGTGTCCAACAAGTTGGCGAAGATCCTCGGCGGAGAGCCCCCTGAGGCCTTCCACTACGAGCTCTTCATGGACGAGAACAACCAGAAGATCTCGAAGTCCAAGGGCAATGGCCTGACCATGGAGGCGTGGCTGCGCTACGGCGCGCCTGAGAGCCTCGCCTACTACATGTACCAGTCGCCCAAGTCGGCCAAGCGGCTCTATTTCGACGTCATCCCCAAGGCGACGGACGAGTACCTGCAGCAGCTGGACGCCTACAACCGGGTCGCCGCCGAGGCCAATGCGCCGGCCATCGACAACCCGGCCTGGCATGTCCACACCGGCGCGCCGCCGGCGGCGGGCTCGCCCCTGTCCTTCTCCCTGCTCCTGAACCTGGTGTCGGCGGCCGACGCCTCGACCAAGGACATCCTGTGGGGCTTCATCGCCCGCTACATGCCGGGTGCCGATGCCGCCAGCCAGCCCCTGCTGGACCGACTGGCCGACAATGCGATCCACTACTACGAGGACTTCGTGAAGCCCTCGAAGCGGTTCCGGGTGCCGGATGACCGGGAGCGGGCCGCCATGGTCGACCTCGTCGCCCGGCTGCGCGCCCTGCCCGCAGGCTGCCAGGACGCCGAGCTCATCCAGGCCGAGGTCTACGAGGCGGGCAAGGCGGCGGGCTTCGAGCCCCTGCGCCTGTGGTTCAGCGCCCTCTACGAGGTCCTGCTCGGCCAGAGCCAGGGCCCGCGCTTCGGCTCCTTCGCGGCCATCTTCGGCCTCGACCGGACGGTAGACCTGATCGAGCGCGCGCTGAAGGGCTAGCTCGCCTCCTGACGACGGCTCAGGGCTTGCGCGCCACGCCCTCGCGGCGGGGATCGGCGCCGCCGGACAGGCCCTGGGGCGTCACCATCACCCCATGCAGGCCCGAGCCCTCGGCGCCGCCAGAGCCCACCAGCACCACGCCCCGGGCCGCCAGGCCCTCCACCACGCCGGGGGCGAACTTGGCCGGCTCCGACAGGTAGGGCGCGCCCCGGGCGATGAGATTGGGCAAGGCCACGGCCTCCTGCATGGACAGCTTCCAGTCCAGCACGCCCACCAGGGCCTTGAGGTTGTAGGCCAGGATGGAGTTGCCGCCGGGCGAACCCACCGCCGCCACGAACCGGCCCTTGCGGTCCAGCACCACGGCCGGGGACATGGACGAGCGCGGCCGCTTGCCGGGCGCCACGGCATTGGCCGCCGGGGCCCCGTCCTTCTCGGTGGGCGAGAAGGAGAAGTCGGTGAGCTGGTTGTTCAGGAAGAAGCCGTGGACCATCCGGCCGGAGCCGAACAGGCTCTCCACCGTGGTGGTCATGGAGACCACGTTGCCGTTACCGTCGACGATGACGAAGTGGGTGGTGCCGCCGGGCTCCTGGGTGGCGTCGGGGGCACGGGGGCCGGCCCCGCGGGGCTTGCCGGGAGGCGGCGGCGCGCCGGCGACCTGTGCCGGGATCAGGGCCGCCCGGGACTTGAGGTAGGCCGGGTCCAGCAGGCCCTGAACCGGCACGTCCACGAAGTCTGAATCGCCGAAATAGCGATCGCGGTCGGCGTACATCAGCCGGCTGGCCTGGGAGAAGAGGTACCAGCCCTGCACCGTCTCCGGACCGTGGGCGGCGATGTCGGTGTTGGAAAGGATGCCCAGCCCCATCAGCACCGCCGCTCCGCTCGAGGGCGGTGGCGGCACGCAGACCACATAGACCTTGTAGGGCCGGCAGACCGGCTCGGAGACCTTGGGCTTGTAGGCCTTCAGGTCGGCGAGCGTCAGGGTTCCCGGCAGGTCGCCCTCGGTCGTGCGGCGCACGATGGCCTCGGCGATCTCGCCCTCCAGCAGGGCGGCGGGCCCCTCGGCGGCGATCTTGCGCAGGGTGGCGGCGTAGGCCGGGTTCTTCAGGATGTCGCCGGCCTGGATCAGCTGGCCGTCAGGCTTGGTGAAATAGGCCACGGCGTCGGGCTGCTTGGCCTGGGGGGCGCGGGAGGCGGCCAGGGCGGCGAGGCGCGGGGTGACGGCAAAACCCTGGTCGGCCAGGGCTTCGGCCTCGGTGAAGAGGTCCTTCCAGGCCAGGCGCCCGTGGGCCTTCTGGGCCATGTGCAGCATGGCCACGGCACCGGGCACGCCGGTGGACCGTCCGCTGGTCACGGCAGCGATGAAGGACAGGGGCTTGCCGTCCGGGCCCAGGAACATGTCGGGCAAGGCGCCCATGGGCGCGGTCTCACGGCCGTTGTAGGTGGTGATCTTGCGGGTCTTCGCATCGTAGTAGGTCATGAAGGCCCCACCGCCGATGCCCGAGCTCTGTGGCTCCACAAGGCCCAGGGCCGACTGCACCGCGACCGCCGCGTCCACCGCCGAGCCGCCGCGCCTCAGGACCGAGACGCCCGCCTCCACCGCCAGGGGATGGGCGGCGGCGACCATGCCGGTCTCCTTGACCTTAGCGGCTGACGCGGTTGCCGGGGCCGTCCCCTCCCGCGCCAGGACTGGCGATGCCGACAGGGCCAGGGCCAGGACGGCGGCGGAGAGAAGGGCCGACTTCAGCAGGGGGAAGGAACGCATGGGAGCCTCACGACGCAGGAACCCTTCGACCTATAGACCCGCCTGCGTGGACAAGGAACGCCATCCGGTGTTCTAGGAGTCCCATGAGCTCGCCAGCCCCCGGCCCCCGCAACAGCCTCACCGACGTGCCCGGCCTCACCGTCGGCCAGGCGCAGGACGCCGCCGTGCGCACCGGGGTGACGGTGATCCTGCCCGACGCCCGGGCGGTCTGCGCCGTGGACGTGCGCGGCGGCGGCCCCGGCACCCGGGAGACCGACGCCCTGGCGCCCGAAAACCTGGTGGAGGCTGTCGACGCCGTCGTCCTGTCCGGCGGCTCGGTCTGGGGCCTTGCCGCCGCTGATGGCGCCGTGGCCTGGCTGGGGGCCCGGGGCCGGGGCTTTCGCCTCGCCAACCGGCCGGGGGTGCCGCCCTCGCCGGTCGTGCCCGCAGCCATCCTCTTCGACCTCGCCAATGGGGGCGACAAGGCCTGGGGCGAGGACCCGCCCTATCGCGAACTGGGGCGCAGGGCCTGTGCCGCCGCAGGCCTCGATTTCGACCTCGGCACGGCGGGCGCCGGATATGGCGCGGCGGCCGGGGGCCTGAAGGGCGGGACCGGCTCGGCCTCTATCCTGTCGGTGGACGGCGCCGTGGGGGCCCTGGTCTGCGTCAACAGCTGGGGCTCGGTCACCGCCCCGGACGGCCGCACCTTCTGGGCCACCCCCTTCGAGATCGACGGCGAGTTCGG
>CAMAOY010000077.1 GCA_945859865.1 Phenylobacterium deserti | reverse complement strand
GTAGGGTGGATCACGACCATGCCGCGCGCCGCCCAGTATCGCCCCGTCTCGCCAAAGGCTGACAGCGACCCTCCGAAGCCGTGGCTGAACAGGATCACCGGCCAGGGCCCCGGGGCCGCCGGCATGTGGATGCGGGTCGGGATCGTTCGTCCCCGGGCGGGGTCCACCAGGTCGATGCGATCGAGGGTCCGGATCGCAGGTTCAAGTCCCGGTGAGACGGCGAGGGCGGGGGCGGCCTGGAGCAAGCGTCGGCGACTGAACATGTGCCGATCCTAGCCGGAGGGGGCCCTGCCGCGCCAGTGCCGCCATCCCGGGCTGGCGTCCCCCTCTCCCAGCGGCTAGTCGAACCCCGCAAGGAGACGATCATGACGCAGAGCCCCGGAACGTCCTTTCGCCAGATGCTGGGGTCCTTGGTCCCCGAGGGCGAGGGCTTGGCCATCGACCTGCCGGGGGACTGGCTCCAGGGCCGGACGGCCTATGGCGGCCTGACCGGGGCCTTGTGTGTGGAGGCGGCGGCGCGCCTGAACCCGGACCTCCCGCCCCTCCGGAGTGCCCAGTTCGCCCTGGCGGGTCCGGCTTCCGGGCGGCTCCAGGTGACGGCCCAGGCCGTCCGTCGGGGCAGGTCCGCCGTGGTCATCGAGGCGGCGGTGACGGGGGAGGCAGGTCCGGCGGCCCGCGCCCTCCTGACCTACGGCGCCGGGCGGGACTCCCGGGTCCTGCGGACAGGATCTGGCCCCGCCGCCCCGCCCGCGCCGGACGCCTGCCCAGCCTTCTTCGCCGCGGATCGCGCGCCCAGCTTCGCCCGTCACTTCGACGTCCGCCTCGCCGGCGGTGCCCGTCCCCTGACCCCCGGCGCCGAGCCCCGCATCACCGTCTGGATCCGTCACGGCGACGGAGAGACGCCATCGGGAATGCCCGCCTTCGTCGCACTGGCTGACGCCATTCCCTCGCCCGCCCTGGTACTCTTCCCCGAATTCGCGCCCTTCAGCACCATGACCTGGTCCCTGGACATGACGGCGGCGGACCCCACGAGCGCCTCGGGATGGTGGCTGCTGGACAGCGTCATCGACTCTGCGGGCGGTGGCTATGCCTCCCAGGACATGAGCCTCTGGAACGATGCTGGCGAACTTGTCGCCCGGTCCCGCCAGATGGTCTCGGTCTACATCTGAGGTCGTCGGAGTTCGGGACCTGGATTGAACCCCTGTGCGACTATCCGCACTCTCAACCCATGTCCGCCGCCCTTCCCACCCGCCGTCGGGGTCTGCGAGCCCGCACTTCACGCCGCCTGCGACTGCCTGGAGGCGTCAGGCGGGTGGGTCACGGGCCGGACGGCAAGGTCGAATTCCGGGTGTCGGCCCGAAAGTCCTGACTATTCCCGACCGCTGGCGCGCCAGACGCCGTCGGAGTTCTGGCACACCTCAAACTGGCGCGCTTGGCCCTCCTGCGGCGACTGCTGGACCCAGCGGCAGTGATCGCGGCTGTAGTCGGTCTGGGTGACCTGGGGCGGGTAGTCGATGCAGGTCACGGACCCCCGGCCGACACCGTAGCCGACCCCGGCTCCAGCGGCTGCACCCAGCAGGGTGCCGGTGGTCTTGTTGCCCTTGCCCGCTATGGTCCGCCCGAGGAGGGCACCGCCAAGGCTGCCGATCAGGGCGCCCTTGGTCCCGGCGTCCTTTTTCTGCTGCTCGCAGACATCCCCCCGGCCGAAGTCCTGCAAGGGCGCGGCCTGGGCTCGGACCGCAGACGGCGTACCGGCGGTGAGCAGGGCGATGCTGGCGATTGCAGTGATCAGCGGACGCATGACGTGGCTCCCTTCGAGGTGCTGCAGACCCTATGTCAGAAGGCGGCGATTGCAAGGCTGGCGCTCAGGACCTCCCCGCTGCGCACCGAAACAGTCTAGGGTGTGGGGTGCCCTCCCGTAGACCCCCGCCATCCGCGCCGCCGCCGCCTCAAGGGCCCCTGACCGTCGACTCTGTCGGCGGGGAGGGCGATGGCGTCATCCACCTGACCGACGGGCGGCTCCTCCATGTCCCGGGCATCCTGCCGGGCGAAGTCGTGCGGCTGCGCGCCGGGCGCGAAGGGCCGGTGCTGGAAGCCATCGAGTCGCCCAGTCCCGCCCGCCGCCCGCCGCCCTGCCTGTACTTCGGCACCTGCGGGGGCTGCGCCCTGCAGCATTGGGATGATGCCGCCGCCCTGGCCTGGAAGGTGGAACGGCTGAGGTCGACTCTGGCGCTCGAGCGTCTCGAGGCAGAGATCCTCCCGGTGGTGCGAACGGCGCCGGCCACGCGCCGCCGGACGGCCCTGCACGCCCGGCGCGGCGACAACCGACGGATTGCACGGCTGGGCTTCAAGGCCCGCAGGTCCTGGAACCTGGTCGAGATCTCGGACTGCATCGTCCTCGATCCAGCCATCACCGCCGCCCTGCCCGGACTTCGAAGGCTGGCGGCGCCCTTCCTTGAGCACCCGAAATCAGCGCCAACCCTGCATGTCACCAGCACCGGGACCGGACTCGACATTGACGTGACCGGCGTCGAGGCCCGCTCCGGCGGCCTGTCCGCTGACGCCCGCATGGCCGCTGCGGAAATCGCCGCAGAGCTCGGAATCGCGCGACTGACCCTGGCCGGGGACAGCGTCTTCCTGCAGCGCCGCCCCGTCGTGCAGTTCGGCAGGGCGAGTGTCGAGATCCCTGCGGGCGGCTTCCTCCAGGCCTCCGCCGCGGCCGAGGCGGCCATGAACGCTGAGGTCGGGGCTGCGGCCGCCGGCGCCCGCCGCATTGCTGACCTCTTCTGCGGAGCTGGCGCCTTCACCTTCCCCCTGGCCGGGATTGCACCCGTGCTCGCCGCCGACGCCTCTGCGGCCGCCATTGGGGCCCTGACCGCGGCTATCGCCACCGCCCCGGGGCTTCACGGGATCACGGCGGAGGTCCGGGATCTCTTCCGGCGCCCCGTCCTGGCGACCGAACTTCGGCGCATCGACTTCGTGGTCTTTGATCCACCCCGGGCGGGGGCCGCGGCCCAGGTGGCGGAGATCGCCCTTTCAGGCGTCGGACGCCTGGCAGCTATCTCCTGCAATCCGGCGACCTTCGCCCGTGATGCCCGCCATCTGGTCGACGCCGGCTTCAGGATCGAGCGGATCCTGCCAGTGGACCAGTTCCTGTGGTCCCCGCATCTGGAGCTGACCGCCATCTTCAGTCGCTGAGACGGCCAGGCCCGGTCGCCTTGCTCCAGTGACCCGAAGCAGGCAGTCTCCGCCGCTGCGGCGACGAGCCGCCGGTGGAGGCAGGCGGATGGCTACGGAGGCGCAGAACGAAAGTCGCGCCCTCGTCCGTCGTGACCTGGCCGCCCTCTTCGCCCTGGCTGGGCCGGTGGTCATCTCCCGGCTCGGCATGATGACCATGGGGCTCAGCGACGCCATTGTCGTCGGCCGCTACTCCGCCATAGAGCTGGGCTGGCACGCCATCGCCTGGGCGCCGACGACCGTCGTCCTGGTCGTGGGCACCGCCCTGCTCGGCGGCGTTCAGGTGATGACCGCCCGGGCCATCGGCGAGGGGAGGCCTGAGGAGACCGGCGCGGTCCTGCGGCGCGGCCTCGTCTATGGCGTCTGGGTGGGGCTTGTCGCCGCCGTGACCCTCTTCGCCCTTGGCCCCTTCCTCCTGGGCCTCCTTCGCCTGCCGCCCGACCTGGTCCAGGGGGCGACCCCGCCGCTGAGGGTCTTCGCCCTTTCCATGCCCCTGTTCGTCATCGGCTCCGCCCTATCCGCCTGGCTGGAGGGACTCGGCCGTCCCCGGGTGGGCGCGGTGCTGATGTGGGCAGCCAACCTCGTCAACCTGGCGGCCCTTTTTGTCTTCGTTCCGGGGGCCTTCGGCCTGCCGGCGATGGGGGCCACAGGCGCGGCCCTGTCGACCCTGATCGCGCGCGCCGGCCTGACCCTGGCCCTTATCGTCTACGTCCTGAGGATGCCGGAAGCCCGGCTCTACGGCGTCTTCAGAAAGCCGTCAAAGACCCCATCCGGTGCGGACGAGCAGACCCAGATCGGCCTGGGGTCGGGCGCATCGGGGTTCTTCGAGATGGCGGCCTTCGCCGGGATGAACGTCATCGCCGGTTGGCTCGGGACCTTGCAGGTGGCGACCTGGAGCATAGTGGTCAACGTCATCTCGGTGGCCTTCATGGTCCCCCTAGGCATAGCCACGGCGGTCTCGGTCCTGGTCGGCCGGGCCTACGGGGCGGGAGACGCCGAGGGCGTGCGCAGGATCAGCGGGATCGCCTATGCCGTGACCAGCGCCTTCTGCCTTGGGGTCGGCTTTGTCGTCTGGCTGGGTGCCGGCCCGATCGCCTCGGCCTATACGGTTGATCCCGGCACCCTGGCCCTTGCGGTCCCGGCGCTTGTCCTGTCGGCCGCGATCATCCTTCCCGACGCCTTGCAGGTGGTGGTGGCCCAGTCCCTGCGGGCCCGGGGCGACGTGCTGGTCCCCACGATCACCCACTTCATCAGCTACGTCCTGGTCATGGCCCCCCTGGCCTGGTGGCTCGCCCTGCCGGCCGGGCGGGGCGTCAACGGTATCGTCGAGGGCGTCATGGTCGCCAGCGTGCTGTCCGCCGCCCTGCTGATGGGCCGCTTCTTCCTGCTCTCCCGCCGGACTGCCTGATGCCCGGCGCCGGGGACTGGACCGACACGGAGAACGATCGGATCGTCGCCGACTATTTTGAGATGCTGGCGTCTGAGCTGGCGGGGCGGCGTTACAACAAGGCTGAGCACAATCGGGCGCTTCAGGGTCAGCTTCCCCGTCGGTCCCACAAGTCGATCGAGTTCAAGCACCGGAATATCAGCGCCGTCATGCAGGCGCTGAACCAGCCCTGGATCCTGGGCTATCTCCCGGCACATGCCTTTCAGGCCCAGCTGATCGACGCCGTCCTGCGTCAGCTTGGCAGGCATGAGCCGGTACCCCGGGTGCATGAGTCGGGGCTCTCTGAGGCGGTGTCGTTGTTTCTTGCGCCTCCGCCTGCGCCCCTGAACCGGCCCTTTCTCGATCTGGTGCGAGCCGAGGCCATCGCCCGACGTTTCGATCCGGCCGAGGCTGACGCCCGCAACCGAGAGCTTGGCAGGGGGGGCGAGGCCCTTGTCCTGGATTTCGAGCGTCATGTCCTGCGGCGCGCCGGTCGGGACGACCTCGCCCACCGGGTTCGCTGGACATCGGACATCGATGGTGACGGCGCGGGTTACGACATCGCCAGCTTTACCCCCGAGGGCGGGCCGCGTCTGGTTGAGGTCAAGACCACTAACGGCTGGGAGCGGTCGGCCTTCCACATCAGTCGCAACGAATTGGCTGTTGCCAACGATAACCGGGACTCCTGGCGTCTTGTCCGGGTCTGGAATTTCGCCCGCCAGCCCCGGGCCTTTGAGCTGGTGCCGCCCCTGGACGCCCATGTCAGCCTGACGGCGACAAGCTTCCTGGCGCGGTTCGGTTAGCAGAGTTTGCGGCCCCTAAAGGGGATGTATCCGCCCGGCAATTGCTCCTCCAAGGGAGATCTCCCGGCGGAGCTGGGAGAGGATTAGCCTTCGACCCCCAGAATCCAGCCTTCCTCGCGTTCGGCGTCGGCGGCGATCTCGGGGCTGAGTCCCTTGCCGGGGCCGAAAACCGGGCCGAGCTTTCCGGCCTCGTCCAGGCGGGCGAAGTGCTCGGCGGTCGTGCGGACCTGGGCCAGGTCCTTGACCTCGCCCGGGCCGGCCTGGATCTTGTAGAGGGAGGGATAGACCTCGGCGGCGACCACCTCGACACCCGCCAGATCAGCCTCAGAAAGCCCGTGGAAGCCCGTCTCGAAGGGCCAGATCCGGAAACCCTCGCCCCGGGCCGCTTGCAGGCGGCGCACGAAGGGAATGCCCAGCAGGGCCTGACCGCCCACGGAGCCGTTGTAATAGAGCTTCCAGATCGAGGCCGCCTTGGCCGCCGCATCGGCGTGGCGGAACTCGGGCAGGTCGCCTGGGCCGTGCTCGCGCGAGCGCTTGGGCTGGAGGGTGGTGAGGGTGTCCTTGGGCGGGCAACCCCAGAAGGGGAAGGGGCCGCCGGTCATCCGCCGGTTGATCTCCGAGCCGACGCCGAACCGGTTGTTGGTGTTGTCCGGCTTGTCCTTGACCATCCGGTCCAGCTGGTCCCAGGCCGCCCGCCAAGGCGCCTCGCCCGGCAGGTTCAGGGCTGCGGCAAAGCCGCGGGGGAAACCGAGGGGGAAGTCAAAGCCCAGGAGGGCCCTTTCCGACCGCTTGCGGAAGTCATCCAGCAGGACGGTGAGCTTCTTCTCGGCCTCTGCCCGGGTTGGCGGATTGAAGGCCTCGAAGGTCAGCCGGAAGCGGACGTCCCGCTTCATGACGCCGATCCAGACGGAGTCCGCCCCTGTGGTCGGCTTGGCGGCGGCGCTCCAGTCGACGATGACGTAGGCATTGAACAGGCGGGACACGGGCAGGCTCCGGTTTGTGCTCGACTTCTTTAGCGTCTGGGAGGCCCTGCGCCAACGGGCTGACTTGGTCGGTGACGGAGGGCGTGGAAATATCGGGAAGATCCGGAGATGAACCCTGCCATGACCGACGCCCTGCGCACCCCTGAAGACCGCTTCGCGAACCTGCCTGATTTTTCCTGGGTTCCGCATTACATCGACGACCTGCCGGGCTACCCGGGCCTGAGATGCGCAGTGATCGACGAGGGCTGCGACCCTGACGACGGAGACCAGCCCACCTTCCTGTGCCTGCATGGCGAGCCGACCTGGAGCTTTCTCTATCGCCGGATGATCCGGGTCTTCCTGGCCTCCGGGGCGAGGGTCGTGGCACCAGACCTCTTTGGCTTCGGGCGGTCGGACAAGCCGGTGGACGACGCTGTCTATGGATTCCACTTCCACCGCCGGATGCTGCTGGCCCTGGTGGAGCGGCTGGACCTGCGGAACATCACCCTCGTGGTCCAGGACTGGGGCGGCCTGATTGGTTTGACCCTGCCGGTGGACGAAGCCTTCCGGGGGCGGCTTTCGAGACTGATTGCAATGAACACGACGCTCGCTGCGGGGACTCCCCCGTCCCAGGGGTTCCTGGCCTGGCGCGCCTACGCCAAGGCCAACCCAGACCTGGCCGTAGGTGCCCTCATCGGGCGCGGGTGCCCCCACCTGTCCGAGGCCGAACGCGCCGCCTACGACGCCCCCTTTCCGGACATCCGCTACAAGGCCGGCGTCCGGGCCTTCCCCGAGCGGGTCATGACCGATCCCGGGATGGAAGGCATTGTGGAGAGCCTTGCGGCCCGGGACTTCTGGTCCCGGGACTTCAAGGGCAAGACCTTCATGGCGGTGGGCGAGGCCGACATGGTGCTCGGGGCGCCGGTCATGGAGGACCTGAGGCGCTTCCTGCCCAACTGCCCCGAGCCCCTGCGGATTCCCGAGGCTGGCCACTTCGTCCAGGAGTGGGGCGGCCCCGTCGCCGAGGCCGCCCTGAGGTCCTTCGCCCGCGGTTAGGCCAGCTTGACCAGCATCTTGCCCATGTTGGCACCGGTGAAGAGCCCGATGAAGGCCTCAGGCGCCGAGGCGATCCCCTCGAGGACGGTCTGGCGCCACTTCAGCTTGCCCTGGCCGTGCCAGGCGCCGAGTTCCTTCAGGAAGTCGCCCCTCATGTCCCAGTGGTTGGAGACGATGAAGCCTTCCAGCCTCAGGTTCTTGCCGATGATCAGGGCCATGTTCGAAGGGCCCGGGACCGGCGCCTCGGCATTGTACATGGAGATCATGCCGCAGATGGCGAGGCGGGCGTTGGGGCGGGCCGCGTTGAGGGCCGCTTCGAGGTGTCCGCCGCCGACATTGTCGAAATAGACGTCGATCCCCTCGGGTGCGGCCTCGGCCAGGGCTGCAGTCAGGGCCGCAGCGGAGTCGCCGGTGGCCTTGTAGTCGATCACCGCGTCGACCCCGATCTCGTCCTTCAGGAAACGAGCTTTCTCTGCGCCGCCGGCCGAGGCGATGACCTTGTGGCCCTTCAGCTTGGCGATCTGGCAGACCAGGGAGCCGACGGCCCCGGCGGCGCCGGAGACGAAGACCACATCGCCCGGCTTGAGGGCGGCCACCCGGAGCAGGCCAGCATAGGCGGTCAGGCCCGGCATGCCGGCGACGCCCAGGAAGGCCTCGGTCGGCAGGTCGTGGGTGTCCAGCTTCTGGACGGCGCCGGCCGGGGCGTTGAAGGCCTCCCGCCAGCCGAAGTTGGACTGGACGAGATCGCCGGGCTTGAGGGACGGGTCGTTCGAGGCGATCACCTCGCCGATGGCGCCGCCCTCGAGGGGCCGGCCCAGCTGGAAGGGCGGGACATAGCTCTTCACGTCATTCATGCGGCCGCGCATGTAGGGATCGACGGTCATCCAGGTGTTGCGGACCTGGACCTCTCCGGCGCCCGGCGCCGGCAGATCAACGGAGGCGAGCTCGAAGTTGGCGGCGGCAGGCAGGCCCTGCGGACGGCTGCGCAGGCGGATTTCCCGGGATGTGGTCATGTCTTCCCCCTAAATGTCTTGGTGAGGCGGCGGTGCCACCGGTCTGGAACTGACCCCATGGTGGCGTCTGGGGGCGCAGAATGCTAGGCGCATGCGAGGATTCCGGAGCAGAGAATGAACAAGGTCCTGAGGGGCGGCGTGATCGGGGCCGGGGTATTCGGCGGATACCATGCGCGCCAGTACGCCCAGGCCGAGGGTGCCCGCCTGGCTGCTGTCTTTGATCCGGACCTCGTGCGGGCCCGGGAGGTCGCTGCCCGGCATGAGGCGACGGCCTTCGATGACCTCGACGCCTTCCTGGCCAGCGTAGATGTGGTGACCGTGGCCTCGCCGGGTGTCCGCCACGCCGAGGGGGCGTTGGCCGCGCTCCGGGCGGGACGTCCCGTCTATGTGGAGAAGCCCCTCGCAGTGGATCTCGAGGAGGCGGACCGCATCGTTTTTGAGGCTAGCCGTCGGGGGCTGGTCGTTGCCTGCGGTCACCAGGAGCGCGTGGTCTTCCAGGCCATCGGCCTGTTCAGTGCGCCCGAGCGGCCGCTGCGCCTCGAAGCCGTGCGCCAAGGACCGCAGAGCGAGCGCAGCCTCGACATTTCGGTGATCCTGGACCTGATGATCCATGACCTGGACCTGGCCCTGTCCCTGGCCTCGGGGTCGCCCCTGGCGGCGGAGGGGGAGGGTGATGTCGCCTACAGCGGCGGCCTGGATGCCGTGCGCGCCGAAGTGACCTTCGATGACGGCTTCACGGCGGTCTTCGACGCCTCGCGGATGGCGCCCGAGCGCCGACGCAGCATGCGGGTCGTCTATCCTTCCGGGGAGCTCGAGATCGACTTCCTGGCCCGGACTTTCCGCAACACAACGGGGTTCGACCTGAACCCGGACTTTGCCGAGACCCCCGGGGCTCGCGATCCCCTCGGTGCCAGCGTGGGGGCCTTCCTGGCCTGCGTGAGGGGGGACCGGGACCGTCCCGTGGTCACCGGCGAAGAGGCGGCCCGGGCCCTCGACCTGGCCCTCGCCATCGAGCGGGCGGTGGACGAATCCGGTCCCCGCCACCATGTCTGATTGTATCCAAAGGAGATCTCCATGACCCGCCTCTATGATTTCGACTTCACGTCCATCGATGGCCTGCCGCTGCCGATGACCGAGTTCCGCGACCGCGCCGTGCTGGTGGTCAACACCGCCTCCCGCTGCGGCCTGACCCCCCAGTACGAGGGGCTTGAGGCCCTCTACGGCCAGTACCGGGAGCAGGGCCTCACCGTCCTTGGCGTGCCCTGTAATCAGTTCATGGGCCAGGAGCCCGGGACCGAGGCTGAGATCAAAGAATTCTGCGAGACCCGCTTCAAGATCGACTTCCCCCTCACCGCCAAGGCGGACGTGAAGGGCGCCTCGGCGCATCCCTTCTACAAGTGGGCGCTGGAAACCCTTGGCGAGGCGGCAGATCCATCCTGGAACTTCCACAAGCTCCTGGTGGGTCGCGACGGGCAGCTGATCGCCGCCTTCGGTCCGCGCACCGATCCGCAGGCCCCTGAGATCGTCTCGGCAGTGGAGGCGGCCCTCGCCGCACCTGCCGGCGCGTGACGGAAGGGGACGTCGAGAGTCTCTTCAGCGAGGCTGTCGCCCATCACCGGGCCGGGCGCGTCCAGGCCGCCGTTGCCGGGTACCGGGAGGTGCTCGACGCCGTCCCGACCCATGGCCATGCGACCTACAACCTCGGGGTGGCGCAACGCGCCCTGGGCCGGGTCCGCGAGGCGATCGCCCTCTGGACCGGTCTCGTGGAGCGCGAAGCTGGCCGGATCGAGGCCCTGCTCGCCTTGAGCCGGGCCTTTCGAACCCTTGGCGATGACCCGCGGTCCCTAGACTATGCCATCCGCGCGGCCGACCAGGACCCGCGCTCTGCGGACGCCCACAATCTCAGGTCCAACGCCCTGCGCAGCCTGGGGCGGAACCGTGAGGCCCTTGAGGCCCTGGATCTCGCCCTCGCGGCGGACCCGGGCTACGCCCTCGGCCACGCCAATCGCGGCCATCTCCTGTCGGCCCTGAAGCGCCATGCTGAGGCCGTTCAGTCCTATCGTGCCGCGCGGAGCCTGGACCCGACCCTTCCAGACCTTACGGGCGCCCTCCTGGACCAGCAGATGCGTTGCTGCGACTGGCGGGACTTCGCGGACCTCCAGTCCGAGGTGCGCGAGGGGGTGCGGCGTGGCAAGCCCGTCACCATTCCCTTCACCTTCCTCGCCCACAACGACGACCCTGCGGACCAGATGGCCTGTGTCCGTGCGCACATGAAGGTCCGCTTCCCGGAACTTCCCGCGCCGGCCTGGCGGGGCGAGACCCAGGTCCATGACCGGATCCGCGTTGCCTATGTTTCCTCGGACTTCCGTACCCATGCGGTCTCCCAGCTCCTGGCGGGGCTCCTGGAGGCGCATGACCGTTCGCGCTTCGAGATCCATGGCTACGCCCTGCCGCCGCAGACGGACGACGACATGCGTCGCCGGGTGGCGGCGGCCTGCGACCGGTTCACGGATGTCTCCGCCTGGAGCGACGAGGCCATTGTCGCGCACATGCGGGAGGCTGGCGTGGACATCGCCGTGGACCTGAACGGCTTTACGACCTTCTGCCGGCCGGG
>CAMAOY010000076.1 GCA_945859865.1 Phenylobacterium deserti | reverse complement strand
GTCAGGTCGAGGCGTACGCCCAGGTCGCGTACGACGTCCAGGAAGTCCAGATCCCCCGAGTCGACGGCCTTGCGGATGTCCATCGGGGCGGCCTCGCCCCGGAACATCTCGCCGTCGGGCGTCCTCGCCAGGAGGATTCCAGCCTCCTCAAAAACCTCGCGGATCGCCGCGATCCTCAAGGGCCTCTGGACCTCGTCGAACGCGTCAAAGCCCAGGGTGTACGGCTCCCAGGTCGCCGCATGGTCCCGCTCGTGGCTCTTGCCACCGGGGAAGACCAGAGCGCCCGAGGCAAAGTCAATCTGGTGATGGCGCTTGACCATCAGCACCTCAAACTCGGGTTGATCCCTGAGCAGGAGGATGGTGGCCGCGGGCCTGATGGCGCTGTCGGGAGCGATGTCTGTCATGAAAGCATGATGATCGCGCACCTGGGCCGATGGCAAGCCCCTCCGGAACCGATCCTTCAGGCCGCCGGCAGTGGCTCAGCGCCGAACTCGGCATCCGTATCCAGCTGCAGGTCAAGCCGTTCAAGAAGGTAGGCGAGATCATCCTGAAGGACGTTGAACTCGACGGCATCGCTACTCAGGAAACGCTCGAGCATCAGGGCCTGGAGGCGGGAGCGATCCAGAAAGCCCCCCTCCGCCTCCAGCGACTTCCAGGCGTCGACCCCGGCCCGGAAAGCCGGAAAGAGCCGCGTAGGCAAGCCAGCCCGCTCATAGATGGCCCTGAGCCCCAGGGGACCGGCGTCATGCACCATCATGCGGGCGCGTCGAAACGGTGCCTTGGCCAGCTCGGCGAGCCCATATTCCAGGAACGTCATGTGGCCATTGGCCAGGGAGCGGAGCAGCAGGGACGCAGTCAGCCGGTCGTGGCGATTGAGGTGGGAGACGAACTTCGCAGGGTCACCAGTCAGGCCAGCCTGATCGACCAGGTCAATGG
The DNA here is from genome assembly GCA_945859865.1 of Phenylobacterium deserti. Lineage (GTDB taxonomy): Bacteria > Pseudomonadota > Alphaproteobacteria > Caulobacterales > Caulobacteraceae > Phenylobacterium > Phenylobacterium deserti_B. The sequence goes on along the minus strand of CAMAOY010000076.1, from coordinate 10,280 downwards.
TCGCGCGCTCGTAAGTCCCGAGAGCGATCGCAACAGCGATGTCAGGCGGGATCTCGTGGTGACTCACCAGATGGTCCAGCACAGCGTCGTTGACCAGCTTCACAAGCTTCTCTGTGACCGACAGGGGAAGCGACTTTCGGTAGGCGATGGCGCTAAGAACAGGCTCCGACCTGGGAAACCTCTCGACCACGCGCCGCAGGGACGGCTCAGAAATCTCGGCGTTGTCGTTGGCGCACACCGCCTCAATGGCCCGTTCCACACCATGTTCGATGATGGAGTCCGCCAGCTCGAAGGAGACCGACCTGCGCTTGGCGATCACCACCTGTCGGGAGGCACCGCCGACCCGCACGATCTCAATCAGATCTTCCTCTGTGAAGACCGGGGATTCGGAAAGGATGGGCAGGCAAACGCTCTCCAAATCCCTGGCCAGCTTGATGGCGATGTAGCGGGGAACGACTGGAGACGCCCTGAGGGTAATCGACAGCGCGCGACGAACCAGGTCGCAGGCATCGCTGGCAAGGATGGGAAGAATCTCCTCGGCGGCCTCCCGCCCGGCGTCCGTCAGGCTCGACCGATCAATGGTCAGGCAGATGTGCACTGCAGACTTGGCACGCTCTTCGGGGGTGGCGCCTTTTAGAATGGTGCGGATGACCGCCTCCCGGGTAATCAAAGCCTGTCCACACTCAGCGGAAGGCCTAAGCTTCACAACTTCACCATTAATGTTGCATCAGGTTTAACGAAACTTTACCGGTCCCCCGGTTGTTTGATTCGGCATGAAACTCGTGCCGCCAAAAAGTCCAAGACAAGGATGACTAAATGCTGCTCAAGGGATTGAAAGTCATCGAGTTTGCTTCCTACATCGCTGCACCGGGCGCGGCAGGAATTCTGGGCGACTGGGGTGCCGATGTCATCAAGGTCGAGCGCCCAGAGGGCGATCCCATGCGCCATGTCTTCGCCGACACAAAGAACGCCGTCGCGGGAAATCCGACATTTGCCGTCGACAACCGGGGCAAGCGCGCGGTCGTACTGGACATTTCGAAGCCGGAGGGACGGGACGCCCTGGCGCGGCTTGCGGCGTCGGCGGACGTCTTCCTGACCAATGTCCGCCCAGCGGCCCTGAAGCGCGCAGGCCTGGATGAAGCCGCCCTTCGCAAGGACAATCCCCGCCTCGTCTATGCGATGGTCACTGGCTATGGGCTGGAGGGGCCCGACGCCCATCTTCCAGGCTTTGACGTCACCGCCTTCTGGGCGCGCTCGGGCGTGGCGCGGATGCACGCCCCCAAGGGCACAGATCCCTTCATCCTGCGCACCGGTGTGGGCGATCACACTACCTCCATGGCCACGGTCTCAGCCATACTGGCCGCCCTCTACGAGCGCAGCCAGACGGGCCTGGGCCGGGTCGTGCAGACATCCCTGCTCGCCACTGGCGTCTATACGGTCTCCTCCGACATGGCAGTCCAGCTGGCGTTCGGCCGGCTGGCCTCGAACCGACCCCGGACGGACCCCTTCGATCCCCTGGCGAACTTCTACCGCAGTTCCGACGACCACTGGTTCGTGCTCAACCCACGCGGCGGCGGGGCGGACTGGAAGGCGCTGACCCGGGCGTGCGGCCGGCCGGAACTTGCAGAAGATGAACGGTACGCCACCGGTCGCTCCCGGCGCATCCACAGCGCCGCCCTTGTCCAGGAACTTGAGGCGGCCTTCAGCGGGTTTCCCTTCGCAGAGATCCAGGCGCGCCTTGATGGGGAGGACCTCGTCTGGGCGCCTGTCCAGACCCCGGCAGAGGTCGTGGCCGACCCCCAGGTCGCGGCAGCCGGCGCCTGGGTCGATGTCGAGGACGGCCAGGGTGGAAGCTTCCGGTCACCGGCGGCCCCGGCCCGCTTCCCGGGTGCCGACGCCAGCCTGCGCCCTGCCCCGCCCACCTTGGGGCAACACACCCAGGAAGTGCTTGGGGAACTGGGATACTCCAGCGAGGAGATCGAGGCCCTCTATCTGGCGGGCGCGGCGGCCTGAACCTCCGGACGCGACAGGCTCAACCGCCTGTCGAGCCGCCGGACCTCTTCTGGCCGGAACTCGGGTCTGCAGCGACGTCCGCCAAGACCCTGAGCATCTCGGTCGAGAACAGCGAGCCGCCCAGGCGCACGCCCAGGCTGTCGGAGTCCGAGTTTCGGCCGCCGCCCAGGATGAGCGCCATCAGCATTTCCTGCTCGCGCTGGACATCGGCGCCCCGGCTGCTGGCGTACTGAATGAAGTCGGCGGGCTGGGGCGTTTTCAGCGGGACCGTGGCGGCCCCGGTCCGGGCGAGGTCGGCATAGACCTCCTGAACCGTGGCGGGACGTCCCGCCTTGTAGAAAATGGTCGGATTGGCCCGCGCCGCATCCGGGAAGATCGTGACAGCGGGTGCCATGGGCTGGGACTCGACGGCGTCGATCAGGCGGGCCGATCCCATCGGTCCCAGGAAATGAGCCATGTAGAGCTCACCCTGGTTCGGCTCTCGTCCGATCCGCCCCTTGAGATAGGCGGCGTTCTGCGAGGTCAGTTCGCCCGCCATAACCGAGGCTGCGTTGGGATCGAGCCTGAGATCCAGCACCGCCTGCCGGGCACCGCCATCGACGACGTAGCGGCCTTCGGCGGTTTTGCGCACCTGGTCGGCATAGGCTCCGAGGCCATGTCGTTCGCCGTACTGTTTGACCATGGCCAGCCAGGTCTGCTCGGTGAACTGGAAGAGTCCGGCGGCCGAGGACGTCGAGGCCCGCGCGGTGGGATTGAAGCTGCTCTCCCGCTGGGCCGTTTTCATCAAATAGCCAGAGTCCACCCCTGTCGCAGCGCCTGCGCGCTGGATGATGGTTTGGACGGCGGACCTGATTCCACTGATCGACATGCCCGGATGGTGCCCCGGTATGGTAAACGGTAGATTAACTATGCCCGTTTACCTTAGTTAAGACTCTATGAATATCAGTAGCTCTTGGGCAGGTCCAGCACCTGTTCAGCAATGAAGTTGCAGATCATTTCCCGGCTGACCGGGGCGATGCGGGCGATCATCGCCTCCCGGAAGTACCGCTCGACATGGTATTCCTTGGCGTAGCCCATGCCCCCGTGGGTCAGGACCGCCGCCTCGCACGCGGCAAAGCCCGCCTCCCCGCCCAGATACTTGGCAGCATTGGCCTCTGCACCGCAGGGCTTTCCGGCGTCGAAAAGGGCAGCGGCGCGGAAGGCCATCAGGCTGGCAGCCTCCAGTCCCATCCAGGCCTGGGCCAGGGGGTGGGCTATGCCCTGGTTCTGGCCGATCGGCCGGCCAAAGACGATACGTTCCCGAGCGTAGTCCGCCGCGCGTTTCAAGGCGGCGCGCCCCAGGCCCACGGCCTCCGCGCCAATCAGCACGCGTTCGGGGTTGAGCCCTGAGAGGAGGTAGGCGAACCCCTTGCCCTCCTCCCCGACCAGGTCCTCCCCCGGGACCTCGAGGTTGTCGATGAAGACGCTGTTGGACTCGATGGCCTTGCGACCCATTTTCGGGATCACCGTGGCCGTGATCCGGCTGCGGTCAAAGTCCGTATAGAACAGGCTCAGCCCTTCGGTGGGCCGCTTGACCTCCTCCCGCGGGGTCGTCCGGGCGATGATCAGGATCTTGTTCGCCCTCTGGGCCATGGTCGTCCAGACCTTGCGCCCGTTGATCACCCAGCCGTTCCCCCGCCGTTCGGCACGGGTCGTCAGGCTGGCCGTATCCAGGCCAGAGTCTGGCTCGGTAACGGCGAAGCACATCCGGTCGCGACCCTCGATCAGCCGTGGGATCGTACTGGCCTTCTGGGCCTCCGACCCGAACTTCACGATCGGCATGGGGCCGAAGATGTTCAGGTGCACCGCGCTGGCACCGGAAAAGCCCGCCCCGGACTCCGCCACGGCCTGCATGACCAGGGCCGCCTCGGTCAGTCCCAGGCCAGCCCCACCCAGGGCCTCGGGCATGGCTGCGCCGAGCCAGCCCCCGGAAGCCATGGCGGACACGAAGGCTTCGGGAAAGTCGCCGGTCTCGTCGACCTGGCGCCAGTAGTCGGCGTCAAAGTCCTCGCAGAGCCGCCGAACGCCCTCGCGCAGCTCCAGCTGAGCCTCGGTGAAGTCGAACCCGCTCAAGTTATTTCTCCCCATTTCCGTGTCGCGTAAACCGCAAGGGATCGAGTCGTGCGGCCCAACGGCCGGCATCCTCGCCGGTGATCGCTGCAGTGACAATCTTCGCGACGAGAGGCGCCAGTAGCCAGCCATTTCGCCGGGCCCCCACGGCCAGGAACACCCCGGGGCGCGAGGCGGCGCCCGCCAGGGGCAGGCCGTCCGGGCTGGCCGCCCGCACGCCGACCCGCGTGACCCAACCCTCCGTCGCCACAGCAGGAAACACATCCGCCAGGGACCCGCGCAGCTCCGCCTGGGCCTCCAGGTCCGCCGCCAGGTCCGATCGCCCCGCCTCCATGGTCGCCCCAGCCAAGAACCCGCCGCCCGATCCCAGGAGATAGGCACCCGGCGTCCGGATCACGCCCGTGGGCGGCAAGGCACCCCCCGGTTGCCAAAGAATCTGACCCTTGATCGGCGACAGGCTGGCGAGTTCCGGCACCAGGCCCTCCAGTCGCCGGTCCGCGCCGGTGGCCAGAACGACGGGGCTGACGGCATGCTCCAGGTCCCGGAGGGTAAAGGTCCCGGTCTCCAGGGTCCCGCCAAGGTCCTGAAGCCGCCTGACCATCGCCTGCAATGCGGCCTGTGGTTCGATCCGCCAGTCCTGTGGCGTGACGAGGGCGCGGGGGAACCGGGACCCCAGACCCGACGACATTGCCTCCATCTCCGCCCGCCCAGCGGGCCGGCCCTCCAGCCCGAGGGCGGCGAGGCGCGCCTCCAGCCCGTCCAGCCAGGCCTCGGGGCCGATCGCCGCCGCGCCGGTCCGGTCGAGCGACACGCCCAGCCGTGCGGCAAGGTCCGGCCACAGGTCGCGGCTCGCGAGAAGCAGGTCGAGGGCCTCGGGGGCCGGGGGGTCGAGGGCCATCTCGAAGGCTGGCGCCAGCATCCCCGCCGCGACGCCGGAAGCGGTGAGATCCGGGGCGGTCGCCGCCACAAGCCGGACCTTGATCCCTGCCTCGGCCAGCCCAAGCCCCGTCGCCAGACCGAACACCCCGGCCCCGATCACGATCACGGAAACTGTGCCCGATCCACCCATCCCCTCAGGCGCCGGATTCCGGCGGGGAAATCAAGGGCGCAGGCCCCTCCAGAGGCGGCGTCCATCCCCGCGAACCCTGCTATCCCGGGGTGGAGGCGGCACACCATGATCGACCTGGACGCCTGGGACCTCACCGAAGGCTCGGCGCTTTTCCAGAATGTCGACGACATACCCCCGACGATCGGCCACCCGCGCTATTCCGGCTGCATGGCGGGGCTAGGCACAGGCGCTAAGTCCATGACGTCAGATCCTGTCTCGATCCGATAACCGGGTCCCGCTTATCGGAACATGACTAGCGCGCCACCCGGACGGTCCGGAACTGTCCGGCCTGCTGCTGGAACAGGACCTCTCGGGTGGCGGCGTCCTGGACCTCGACGCCCAGTACGAGGGTGTCATCCGAGTTCTGGGCCCGGATCGAGAAGCTGCGCCTCAGCTTGATCATCAGGCCCCGGCCGGTCTCAACCCCCGCCTGGTCCAGCGAGTAGATCTTGTAAAGGCCGTAGGTGGAACCGTTCCGAACCTCGAGGTCAGTGTCCCCGAAGCAGGCGGCGGTCACAATATGGCCGCCACCCATGCCGCAGCTGATGAAGGCGACATACGGGAACTCGGCCAGTTCAGCACGCCGGGCGGTGGCGGCCTCGGCGCGGGCGCGTTCGGCCCGGGCCTGCTGGACGGCGACGGCCGACTTGCCGGAGGTGGCACCGATCTTCTCATCGTCGAGGAAGGCCAGGAGGGCGCTTGTCGTCCTCTGGCTGGAGTAGCCGGAGGCCTTCATCCGGGACAGGCCGGCGTTGAAGGCGCCGGCGTCGCGGACTCCGTAGCGGTCCAGGTATCGGACATCGTCGGTGGACAGGGCCGGAGTGACGCTCCGCGCAAACTCGAACCCTGCACGGGAGGAGAATCCCTGCTGCTTCACGAGCGTATCGATCAGCGCTTCACGTCCCCGGAGGTCATGGGCCTCGTGGGAAAGACCCTCCCGTCCGAGGGCTGTCGAGAGCGCCGCCGCCGTAGCGCCGTCGGTGACCACCGCCTGGCAGCGGCCCCTCTGGATGGCGGCGAAGAGAAGATCGGCGCTGTCGAACATCTCATCGAAGCCCTTGCTGGATGAGAGGCCGGCAAAGGCAGAAAAATCGGCGTCGCTGCGATAGACAGACAGGAGTTCCGCCTGGAGTGCATCTGCGGACCGAACCGCGCAGACGCGCCCGGTCTCTGCAGCATTGGCCCCCGTCGCGAGCATCAGGGCGGTGGCGAGGGTCGCCGGGAGGAGGCTGAGGTTCGAATGGGGGAACAAGGCCTTCATTCCTACCTCACCGAGCTCTGTGGCCGGGAGGCTGGACGAGCCTGGCCAGGGGGCGGTCCGATCCTCAGGCCAACGATGGTCGCGGGATCGCCCAGTCGACTGCGGTTCGCTTCGGCCCTCGCCGAACGTGCCTTTTCGGCCTCGGCGAGCTGGCGGGCGCCTTCGCGGAGAGGCTGGATCATGACCTCGGGACTGAACTCGACCACCTTCACCAGCCGACCAGCCTTGACATCTTCCTCGACCCAGGCGGCCTCCCGACCGAGGGCGAGGACCAGCAGGCGACCATCGTCGGTCTCGCCGGCGTCCGAGAGGGGCGGCTCGTTGTCAGAGACCCAGCCCCGTTCCCGAACATGCTCCAGCTTTACGCCCGCCGCCGACCAGGCGTCGGCGAATGCGGCCGGGAAAATCTGGGCCCAGGCGTCAGGGATATAGCTGTCCGCCATCAGCTTGAGGTCCGCAGCCGCCCTCTTGGAGATCCAGAGGTGCTTCTCGCCGGGGGCGATCGCCCAGCTGCCATCGAGGCGTCGCACCAGGGACTGGCCGGGCCGACCGTAGATCGAGATGGTCATGGGGCCGTAGTCCGGCCTGACATTGATCGACAAGGGTGCGGCCTTGACCCGGCATGAGGGGTCGGCGCTGGAAGCCTGGATCTCGAAGCGCCCCGGTGCCATCAGGGGAACGCCATAGACCAGGGGGTCGAAGCCCGTGAATGCGAAGTCTCCTCCCCAGCCGTTGGGCATCCTGTACCGGTAGTTGAACTGGTCGACGACCTCGACCTGGAAAGCCTGGTCAGCAAACCCGGACCCCTGAGGTGCCGCGACCTTGAGGGTGTAGGTGCAGACACTGGGGAAGGCCCCGACCTTGAGCCTGAGGTCGAAGTGCTCTCCCACTGCGATATCCGTCTTCCGGGCGGAGCTGTCCGGGCTTTCCGCGATCATCCGGGAAAGGTCGGCTCGCGCCGGGGCGGCGAGGCCCGTCAGGGCTGCGACAATCAGGGCGCTGGCCAGGGCGTGGCGCATCAGCCGACACCGCGCGAAGCCAGTCGCTCCGACAGTTCGGACTCATCCATAGGGAGCCAGACATGGCGGCCGTGGCTGTCCTCTCGCATCCAGTCACACAAGGAGGCAGAACCCGCAGCGGCGGCGGAAGGGTCGCCCAGCACGGCCCGGCCGACGCCGTAGTTGACGCACTCCTGGGCAATCGGGCCAGCCGCGCCGGTCGACAGGTCGAGCGCACCACCGGGAGCCTGGCTCCGGGACCGCAATAGGACGGGAACGCCCGAATAATCCTGGGTCTTTGTATTCACTGTGCCAGCCTACCCGCCTTTTACTTTCGGGAAGGTTAGCCAGGGTGGTGAAGGATCGGTTTCGCACCCCGGGGGCGGTGGAGCGGTTCGCCGCACGGATTGGCGGGATCGTCGCCCCGGCGTAAGGAAGCCCATGCCTGTCCTCAATCTCGACGACCTGCCGCCCGCCCTCCCCCGGAAGGGGGCCCTGACGGGTGTGGATGCGGGTGAGAAGACCCTAGGCGTCGCTTTCTGTGATGCCCGCTGGTCGGTGGCCACCCCCCATTCGGTGATCCGCCGGACAAAGTTCACTGACGACGCGAACGCCCTTTTTGCGCTGATGGATGAACGGGGCTCCAAGGCCCTGGTGATCGGCCTGCCCCTGAACATGGACGGTACGGAGGGACCTCGCTGCCAGTCCTGCCGGGCCCTTGGGCGGAACCTTCTGCGCCTGCGACCAGACCTCCTGGTCGCCTTCCAGGACGAGCGGCTCTCCACCGCCGCCGTCCAGCGCACGATGATCCAGGAAGCCGACCTGTCCCGGGGCAAACGCGCGGCCGTCGTCGACCGCGCGGCGGCGGCCTGGATCCTGGATTCCGCCCTCGATCGGCTGCGCGGCGCCTGATCCGGCGCTTTTCCTTGGCTTGGTCCGGAAAGCCCCCTAAGAGGGCGCTTTAATGAATGGCTCCGTGCAAGGTTTGAGCGAGGTCCTGGGTCGGACCTTCCCCTTCCCCCGCCGGCATTTTCTTTCCGTCCTGGAACTGAACCCCGTCGAGGTGGCGGGCCTGCTCGACCTGGCCGAGGGCTTCGTCGAGCTGAACCGGCAGACGTCAAAGAAGCTCGACCTGCTCCAGGGTCGCACCCTCATCAACCTGTTCTTCGAGAACTCGACCCGGACGCAGAGCTCCTTCGAGCTGGCGGCCAAGCGCCTGGGTGCCGATACGATCAACATGAGCCCCCGCTCGTCCTCCATCGCCAAGGGCGAGACCCTGATCGATACGGCGGTGACCCTGAACGCCATGCGTCCGGACATACTGGTTGTGCGGCATGGCGCCTCCGGAGCGGCCTCCCTGCTCGCTCAAAAGGTGTCCTGTTCGGTAATCAACGCCGGCGACGGCCAGCACGAGCATCCGACCCAGGCGCTCCTGGACGCCCTGTCCATGCGCCGGGCCTTTGGATACATCGCTGGCCTCAGGGTCGCGATCTGTGGCGATATCCTGCACTCGCGGGTGGCGCGCTCGAACGTCGGCCTCCTGCAGATGATGGGCGCCGAGGTCCGACTGGTAGGCCCGCCCACACTGATCCCGGCCAAGGCCGATCGCTGGGGGGTCGAGGTCTTCAATGACCTGCGCCAGGGCATAGCCGGCTGTGACGTGGTGATGATGCTGCGCCTGCAGCTGGAGCGCATGGACGGCGCTTTCGCGCCCTCCCCCCGGGAATACTTCCACTTCTGGGGCCTGGACCGCGAGAAGCTGGGTGCCGCGGCCGACCATGTGAAGGTCATGCATCCCGGCCCCATGAACCGCGGGGTCGAGATTGACTCCGACGTCGCCGATGACCTCACCGTCTCCCTGATCCAGGACCAGGTGGAGATGGGCGTCGCGGCGCGAATGGCGGTGCTGGCCGCGCTGGCCGCCCGGCTGGAGACCACCTGATGCGCAGCGTCTGCATCTTCTGCGGCTCCAGCCCCGGCTACCGGCCGGTCTACGCCGAGGCTGCAGCCCGTACCGGCCGGATCCTGGCCGAGGCCGGACTCGCCATGGTCTACGGAGGCTCCAAGGTGGGCCTCATGGGCGCCGCGGCCGACGGTGCCCTGGCGGCCGGGGGCGAGGTCTTCGGCGTCCTGCCCCGTCCCCTCGCCCGCAAGGAGCTGGAACACACCGGCCTGACGCGGCTGGAAATCGTCGAGACCATGCACCAGCGAAAGGCGCGCATGGCCGAGCTCTCGGACGCCTTCATCGCCCTGCCCGGCGGCGCGGGCACCCTGGAGGAGGTCTTCGAGATCTGGACCTGGGGACAGCTGGCCCTGCACGCCAAGCCGGCGGCCTTCCTCAATGTCGAGGGCTATTACGATCCGCTCCGGACCTTTCTTGACCATGCCGTGGGCGAAGGCTTCCTGCGGGAATCGCACCGCGACATGCTGATCTTCGGCGAGGACCCCCAGGCCCTCATCGCAGGCCTGGCCGCCTACCAGGCACCCGCCGAGGAGAAGTGGCTCGAGAGGTTCCAGCTGTGAGCCCCGCCCCCGACCGTCCCCTGGCCATACTCAACGCCAGGATCGTCGACCCGGCTTCGCGCCTGGACGCCCGTGGGGCCCTCTTCGTCAGGGACGGCGTCGTCGAGGCGATCGTCACAGGCTCAGACCCCGGTGCCGTGGGTGCCGATTACGAGACCCTTGACGCCCGCGGCACCCTCTTGATCCCCGGCCTCGTCGACCTCAGGGTCAAGACCGGCGAACCCGGATTCGAGACCCGCGAGACCCTGCGTTCGGCGGCGGAGGCCGC
>CAMAOY010000075.1 GCA_945859865.1 Phenylobacterium deserti | reverse complement strand
GGTGACGGCGGCGGCGGAGATGCGGGCGTGAAAGCCCGACGTGCTGAGGGCCTTTTGGCGGTAATCGGGGGGCGTCATTCTGATCCCGGCCTCATTGTGAGAGCCCAGACTGCCCCGGAAGTCCTAACGTTTCCCTGAATTAACCCTGTACTTCCCTGAATTAACCCTGAAAAAACGGACGCTTGGGAGCGAATCAAACTGAAAACAGCCAGATTTCAAGTCCCGCGTCAATTTGCCACGGTTAACAAATGATGAATCATGGGGACAGACGTTAACCTCCGATTTACCTTAACAACGAGGCCATTTTGCCTTCTCAAGGGGTTCTCATGGACAAGGCATTCATCGCCAAGCGCACCCAGGAAAAGCTCGTCGCCACCGAATCGGCGATCGACCTGGCCCTGATCGAAACCACACAACTGCTCGCCGACCTGCTGCAGGCCCGTGCGGACCTGGGCGCCCCGGTCGCCTTCGCCGACGACGTCCAGGTCAAGCTGACCGAAGCCGTCGCGGCCCTGAGCTCGGCCCGTACCCTGATGGGCCAGGTCCACTCGGGCCTCGAGGAAGCCGCCCTTCGCCTGGGCATCCGCCCCCGGATGGGTGGCCCCTACTTCAAGAAGGATTTCCGGATGAGCGACGAAAATGAGCGCATCGTCGCCTGAGGTCGTCACTCACTGTTAAGAAATTGGGGCTCTTCTCTGCGGAGAGGAGCCCCTTTTCATGTCGGCGATTGAAGCCATCCTGCTCGCTCTGTCCGTAGGCGTTCCGCTCGTGGCCTTCATCGCGGGCAAAACACCAGAACGCGTTGCAGCGCTCATTTTCGCCCTCAATATCGCCGCCTCAGTGCTCAGTGGTAACATCTGGGGCTTCCGCGATATCGGCAACCTCCTGCTCACATTTGACGGCCTCATGGCCCTGTCCTTAATGGTCCTCGCCATCCGCTATAGCTACCTGTGGATCGCGCTCCTGATGGGGGCCATGTCGGGCTATTTCGCCATCCACGCCTACTACCTGATGACGCATCGCCCGCTGGACGAGACTTTCGCCCTGATGAGCAACCTCGCCACCCTGGTCGCCCTGCTCAGCATCGCCATCGGCGTCGTGACCTCCCGCAGCCGCCCCGCGGAGCCCTGACGCCTGCGGGCACCGCCCACCAACTTCCCCCTTGCCTTCGGGCGCAAAGCGGCGTTTTTGCGCGGCGGGCCACGCCCCCCCAACGGGGTGCTGCTCATCTGTAAGGATGGGAGATATCGTAATGACCACAATCCCGCGGCCGGCCGTGCGCCCGGCCCGTCCCGAATTTTCCTCCGGCCCGTGCGCCAAGCGCCCCGGATGGACCCCCGAAGCCCTGAAGGACGCCGTCCTTGGCCGCTCGCACCGGTCGAAGCCCGGCAAGGCGCGCCTGCAGGCGGCCATCGACCTGACCCGCAAGGTGCTTCAGGTTCCCGACAGCTACCTCATCGGCATTGTCCCCGGCTCGGACACCGGGGCGGTGGAGATGGCCATGTGGTCCCTGCTGGGGCCGCGCAGGGTGCAGATGCTGGCCTTCGAGAGCTTCGGCAAGGACTGGGTCACCGACGTGGTCAAGCAGCTGAAGCTGCCCGCCGAGGTGCTGGAAGCGCCCTATGGTGAACTGCCCGACCTGTCCCGGGTGGACCCGGCGGCGGACCTGGTCTTCACCTGGAACGGCACCACCTCGGGGGTGCGCGTGCCGGACGCAAGCTTCATCTCGGCGGACCGCGAGGGGCTGACGATCTGCGACGCCACCTCGGCCGCCTTCGCCCAGGACCTGGACTGGGCCAAGCTCGATGTGGTGACCTTCTCCTGGCAGAAGGCCCTGGGCGGCGAGGGCGCGCACGGCGTGCTGGTCCTGTCGCCCCGGGCCGTCGCCCGGCTGGAGAGCCATACGCCAGCCTGGCCCATGCCCAAGCTGTTCCGCATGACCAAGAACGGCAAGGTGACCCTGGACCTGTTCGAGGGCGCCACCATCAACACCCCCTCCATGCTCTGCGTCGAGGACGTCATTGACGCCCTGGAGTGGGCCCAGGGGATCGGCGGCCTGTCCGGAATGCGGGCCCGGGCCGACGCCAACCTGGCAGCCCTGGCCGGCTGGGTGGCGCGGACCCCCTGGGTGGACTTCCTGGCCGCCGACCCGGCGACCCGGTCCAACACCTCGGTCTGCCTGAAGGTGGTCGATGCACGGGTGGCGGCCCTGTCCGCCGACGCCCAGGCCGACTTCGCCAAGACCCTGGCCTCCCGGCTCGACAAGGAGGGGGCAGCCCTGGACGTCGCCGGCTATCGCGACGCCCCGCCCGGCCTGCGTATCTGGTGCGGCGCCACGGTGGAGACGGCCGACCTTGAGGCCCTGACCCCCTGGCTCGACTGGGCCTTCGAGACGGCCGCCGCCGGGCTCTGAGCCCACGCGCGCGCGCCGCCTCACCTGCGATTCTCCGTCCCTTCCCCTTCCCTTCCCCGTGAAGAAAGATACCCCCATGCCCCGCGTGCTCATCGCTGACAAACTCTCCCCCGCCGCCGTCGACATCTTCCGCCAGAGGGGGGTCGAGGCCGACGTCAAGACCGGCCTGTCCAAGGACGAACTGCTGAAGATCATCGGCGACTATGACGGCCTGGCCGTCCGCTCGGCCACCAAGGCCGACAAGGACGTGATCGCCGCCGCCGGCCAGCTGAAGGTGATCGGCCGGGCCGGGATCGGGGTGGACAATGTCGACATCCCCGCCGCCACCTCCAAGGGCATCGTGGTGATGAACACCCCCTTCGGGAACTCCATCACCACCGCCGAGCACGCCGTGGCCATGATGTTCGCCCTGGCCCGCCAGATCCCCGCCGCCGACGCCTCCACCCAGGCTGGCAAGTGGGAGAAGAACCGGTTCATGGGTGTCGAGCTCTACGCCAAGACCCTGGGCCTGATCGGCGCGGGCAATATCGGCTCCATCGTCGCCGACCGGGCCAATGGCCTGAAGATGAAGGTGGTGGCTTACGATCCCTTCCTGTCCGCCGAGCGGGCCGTGGAGATCGGGGTCGAGAAGGTCGACCTGGACGACCTGCTGGCCCGGGCCGACATCATCACCCTGCATACCCCCCTGACCGACAAGACCCGCAACATCCTGTCGGCCGAGAGCCTGGCCAAGGCCAGGAAGGGCGTGCTGATCGTCAACTGCGCCCGGGGCGGCCTGGTGGATGAGGCGGCCCTGCGCGCCCTGCTGGACTCCGGCCATGTGGGCGGGGCGGCCTTCGACGTCTTCGTCGAGGAGCCGGCGACGGCCAACATCCTGTTCGGCGCCCCCAACTTCATCGCCACGCCCCACCTGGGCGCCTCGACCCTGGAGGCGCAGGAGAATGTCGCCCTGCAGGTGGCCGAGCAGATGAGCGACTACCTCCTGACCGGGGCGGTGACCAACGCCCTGAACAGCCCCTCGGTGAGCGCCGAGGAGGCCCCCAAGCTGAAGCCCTTCGTCGCCCTGGCCGAGCGCCTGGGCGCCTTTGCCGGCCAGATGATCGACGTGGAGATCAAGGCCGTGGAGCTGGCCTACGAGGGCGAGGTGGCCCAGCTGAACACCCGGCCCCTGACCGCTGCGGCCCTGGCCGGGGTGATGCGGCCGGTCCTGGCCGAGATCAATATGGTCTCGGCCCCCGCCGCCGCCCGGGAGCGGGGCGTGACGGTGACCGAGTCCAAGCAGGACGACTCGCCGGTCTTCGAGAGCCTGGTGCGGATCACCGTGACCACCACCATGGGCAAGCGCTCCTTCGCCGGGACGGTGGTGGCCGGGACCCCGCGCATTGTCGAGGTCAAGGGCATGGAGCTGGACGCCCCCTTCAGCCCGACCATGTTGTACGTGAACAACCAGGACAAGCCGGGCTTCATCGGCGCGGTGGGCGCCCTGTTGTCCGAGGCGCAGGTGAACATCGCCACCTTCAACCTGGGCCGGGTGGCCGCCGGCGAGGACGCCATCTGCCTGATCGGCGTGGACCAGGAGCCCGACGAGGGCCTGGTGGACCGCATCTGCGCCCTGCCCCACGTCAAGGAAGCCCGCATCCTGCGCTTCTAGCGCCCCCAGCCTCGCCGGGAGATCCCCCTGAGGTGGAGCATTTGCACGCCTCTAATTCCGCCCCCGAGGGGGAGGTGGCGCGCGCAGCGCGACGGAGGGGGCAGCTGAGATGCCGTTGACCCCCTCACCCGGCTGCGCCGGGAGCTCCCCCTTGGGGGAGCAATTGCGCTGAGTCATTCCGCCCCCCAGGGGAGGATGGGCCCCGCCCGCCCTCCCGGGAGGCCATTGACTCCCTGTTCGCCTGGACTAGAACAAAAAGCGAACACGAGGTTGGGCATGGACGGGGACAGGCGGAACAGGCTGGCGGCGCTGCGGACGGACATCCGGCGGCTGGAGCGGATGGCGGGACCCGTGCGGGGGCGGCTGTCCCTGGGCGATCCGCGCCTGGATTCCGCCCTGCCAGGAGGGGGGCTCTCCCTGGGCCAGTGGCACGAGATCGGGGGCGAGGGCAGCGAGGCTGAGACCGGGGCCGCCCCCGCCGCCTTCGCTGCCCGGCTGGCCGCCGCCCTGCTGGCCCGCCCCGACCAGCGCGGACGCTCGGCCGTCTGGATCCTGCGCCGTGATGACCTCTTCCCCCCCGGACTGGCGGGCCTGGGCCTGCCGGCGGAGCGGCTGGTGGGCGTCTGCGCCCGGGACGAGGCTGAAGCTCTGGGCGTCGCCGAGGACGCCCTGGCCTCTCCCGGCGTGGGGGTGGTGCTGGCCGAGGTCGGCGCCGTGGACCTGACCGCCGGGCGGCGGCTGCAACTGGCCTGCGAGGCGCGCGGCGGCACGGGACTGGTGATCCTGCGACGGCCCTTCGGCGGTGGCGGGGCGACGGCGGGGGGCACGGCGGCGGCGACCTGCTGGCGGGTGGCCCCGGCGGCCAGCGCGCCAAATCTGGGCGGACTAGGTTTGGGACCGCCCCGCTGGCGCCTGCGCCTGGCCCGCAGCCGGGGCGGACGGAGCGGGGCCTGGCTGGTGGAGGCCGCCGGGACCGCAGACGAGGGAGAAGCCGATGTCGCGCATCCTCTGCGTCTGGTCGCCGAACTGGGCGATCGAGACCTGGCGGCGCCGGCGGCCTTCAGCGCCGCAGGCTGAGCCCTTCGCCCTGGTCAGCCTTTCCCGGGGCCTGAGAGTGCTGACCGCCGTCAGCCCGCAGGCCGCGGCGGCGGGACTCTTCCCCGGCCAGGGCCTGACCGACGCCCGGGCCCTGCGCCCCGACCTGGTCCTGGCTGAGGCCGAACCCGAGGCCGACGCCCGGGCCCTGGAGGCCCTGGCCGACTGGTGCGTGCGTTTTTCCCCCGCCGTGGCCCCCGACCCGCCGGATGGCCTGTTCCTCGACATCGGCGGCGTCTCCCACCTGTGGGGCGGCGAGGCGGAGATGGCTGCCGACCTGGCTGCGCGCCTGGCGAGGGACGGCCTGACCGCCCGGATCGCCGTGGCCGATACCGCCGGGGCGGCCTGGGCCCTGGCGCGGAGCCCGGCGGCGGAAGCGAATCCCCGAATCCTGGCTCCGGGCAAGGCGGAGGCGCAGCCCCTCGCGCCCGAACTGGCCGGCCTGCCGACCACAGCCCTGCGCCTGGAGCCCGCAGCGGTGGAGCGCCTGGCCCGGCTGGGCCTGAGGCGGATCGGCCAGCTGGCCGGCCTGCCCCGGGGGCCCCTGGCCAAGCGCTTCGGCGCCAAGGTCCTGCTGCGCCTGGACCAGGCCCTGGGCCGGGCCCCCGAGGCCCTGGCCTTCCGCCGCCCGCCGACCCCCTGGTTCGCCCGCCTGGACCTGGCCGAGCCGGTGAGCGCGCCGGAGGACCTGGCCCGCCTGTGCCGGGACGCGACCCTTCGCCTGTGCGCGCGGCTGGAGGCGTCCGGACGGGGGGCCCGGCGCTTCCGCCTGGACTTTCACAGGGTGGACGGCGCCCCTGTGGGCCTGGAGCTGGGCCTGTCCCGCCCGGCCCGCGACCCGGACCGCATCGCCCGCCTCTTCCTGCCCCGGCTGGAGAGCCTGGACCCCGGCTTCGGGATCGAGGCGGTGAGCCTCCAGGCAGCGGAGGCCGAGGTCCTGGCGCCAGGCCAGTCCGACCTGGCCAGCCTGCTGGAGCCGATCGAGGGACCCGAGGCCCTGGCGCCCCTGATCGACCGGCTGACCGCCCGGCTCGGGGCCCGGCGGGTCTGGCGCAGCCGGCCCCTGGCCAGCCATGTTCCTGAACGCTCAGTGCGGCGGGCCGCGGCCCGGGAGGCGGAGGCGGGCCCCGCCAGAGACGGCCCCACCGGCGGCTGGCCCGCCTGGCGCCCCCGCCCCCTTCGCCTCCTGCCCCGTCCCGAGGTCCTGGAGGCGGTGATCGCCCTGACCCCGGACGAGCCGCCCCGGCAGTTCCGCTGGCGGGGGCGGGTGCATCGCATCCGCCTGGCCGAGGGGCCCGAGCGGATCGGCGCGGAATGGTGGCGGACCGGTATCGAGGCGGTGCGGACCGACCAGGTGCGGGACTATTACCGGGTGGAGGACCAGGACGGGGCCCGGCTCTGGGTCTTCCGCTCGGGCCTGCACGACCATGACCGGCCGGTGCGCTGGTGGCTGCACGGCCTGTTCGGATGAGCCGTTACGCCGAGCTGGCGGCGGCCAGCAACTTCTCCTTCCTGCGCGCCGCCTCCCACCCCGAGGAACTGGTGGCGACCGCCGCCGCCCTCGGCCTGGACGCCCTGGGGGTCGCCGACCGCAACAGCCTGGCGGGGGTGGTCCGGGCCTGGGGGGCGGGGCGGAAGGCGGGCGGGTCCCTGAAGGTGCTGGCGGGCGCCCGCCTGGTCTTCGCCGACGGGACGCCGGACCTCATCTGCTATCCCTCCGACCGGGCGGCCTGGAGCCGGCTGACCCGCCTTCTGACCCTGGGCAAGCGGCGGGCACCCAAGGGTGGGTGCGACCTGTCCCTCGGCGACTTCCTGGACCATGCGGAGGGCCAGCTGGCCATCGTCCTGCCTCCCGCGCCGGGAGAGGTCGGGAGGGCGGACTTCCCCGGGCGGCTGGAAGCCCTGGCCCGGGCCCGGCGGGGGTGGATCTGGCTGGGGGGCGTTCGCCGCTACGGCCCCCGCGACCTGCAGGACCTGGCCCGGCTGGAGGCCCTGGGGGCGGCGGCCGGGGCACCCCTGGTCGCCGTGGGCGAGGTGCTCTACCACGACGCCCGCCGGCGGGCCCTGCAGGACGTCCTGACCTGCATCCGCGAGGGCTGCACGATCCATGAGGCAGGGCTGAGGCTGGAGGCCAACGCCGAGCGGCGACTCAAGCCCCCGGCCGAGATGGCCCGCCTGTTCGCCCGTTTCCCCGCCGCCGTCGAGCGCAGCCTGGAAATCGCCGGCCGCGTCGGCTTCGACCTGTCGGAGCTGCGCTACGAATACCCCGACGAGCCCGTCCCGGCCGGCAAGACCCCCATCCAGCACCTGCGCGACCTGACCTGGGAGGGGGCGGGCTGGCGCTTCGAGGGCGGGCTGGGCGAGCGTGAGCGGCGGACCCTGGAGCACGAGCTCGACCTCATCGAGAAGCTGGGCTTTCCCAACTACTTCCTGACCGTCCACGACATCGTCCGCTGGGCGCGGGCCCAGGGCATCCTGTGCCAGGGGCGCGGGTCGGCCGCTAACTCCGTGGTCTGCTTCTGCCTGGGCATCACCGCCGTCGACCCGACGAAGAAGGACCAGGACCTGCTGTTCTCGCGCTTTATCTCCGAGGCGCGGGGCGAGCCGCCGGACATCGATGTCGACTTCGAGCACGAGCGCCGGGAGGAGGTCATGCAGTACCTCTTCCGCCGCTACGGCCGGGAGCGGGCCGCCATCGCCGCCACGGTGATCCACTTCCGCCCGCGCATGGCCATCCGCCAGGTGGGCAAGGCCCTGGGCCTGACCGAGGACGTCACCGCGGCCCTGGCCGGGACGGTCTGGGGACCCTGGAGCGGCATGAGCCCGGACCCCTACATCCGCCAGGCGGGACTGGACCCGGACGCCCCGGAGATCCGCCGGGCCACCGCCCTGGCCGGCGAGCTTCTGGGCTTTCCCCGCCACCTGTCCCAGCACGTGGGCGGCTATGTCCTGACCCGGGGCCGGCTGGACGAGCTGGTCCCGATCGGCAACGCCGCCATGCCGGACCGCACCTTCATCGAGTGGGACAAGGACGACATCGACGCCCTGGGCCTGATGAAGGTGGACATCCTGGCCCTGGGCATGCTGACCGCCCTGCGCAAGAGCTTCGAGATGATCCCGCCCCGGGCGGACGGGACCCGGCTGACCGACATCGCCCAGGTCCCCCAGGAGGTTCCCCAAGTCTACGACATGCTGTGCCGGGCGGACTCCGTGGGCGTCTTCCAGGTGGAGAGCCGGGCCCAGATGTCCATGCTGCCGCGCCTGAAGCCCCGGCGCTTCTACGACCTGGTGATCGAGGTCGCCATCGTCCGGCCCGGCCCCATCCAGGGCGACATGGTCCATCCCTACCTGCGCCGGCGCGACGGGACCGACCCGGTGGAGTTTCCCGCCCCGTCGCCGGAGCACGGCCCGCCGGACGAGCTGCACCGGGTGCTGGGCAAGACCCTGGGCGTGCCCCTCTTCCAGGAGCAGGCCATGCGCCTGGCCATCGAGGCGGCCCGGTTCAGCGAGAACGACGCCGACGGCCTGCGGCGGGCCATGGCCACCTTCCGCAACCTGGGGAGCATCAGCGAATACCGCCGACGCTTCCTGGAGGGCATGACCGGGCGGGGCTATGACCCGGACTTCGCCGAGCGCTGCTTCCGCCAGATCGAGGGGTTCGGCTCCTATGGCTTCCCCGAGAGCCACGCCATCAGCTTCGCCCTTCTGGTCTACGCCTCGGCCTGGGTGAAATGGCGCTGGCCCGACGCCTTCTGCGCAGCCCTGATCAATTCCCAGCCCATGGGCTTCTACCTGCCCGCCCAGCTGGTGCGGGACGCCCGGGAGCACGGGGTGGAGGTGCGACCCGCCGACGTCCTGGCCAGCGACTGGGACTGCACCCTGGAACCGGTGTCCGGCCAGCGGTTGCGGGCCCTGCGGCTGGGCCTGCGACAGGTGCGGGGCCTGGCCCAGGAGGACGTCGAGCGCCTGGTCCTGGCCCGGGCCCGGGGGGCCTGCGCCATCGCCGACTTCGCCCGGGTGGTGAGCGGACGGGGGATGGAGCTCCTGGCCGAGGCCGACGCCTTCGCCAGCCTGGGGATGAGCCGCCGCCAGGCCCTGTGGGCAGTGAAGGGACTGGCCGGCGCCGACCGGGCGGACCGGGACGCGCCCCTGGCCGCGGGGGCTGACCTGCCCGAGCCCCGGGTCGACCTGCCGCTCATGAGCGCCGCCCGGGAGACCGCCGAGGACTACCGCACCCTGCGCCTGTCGCTAAAGGCCCACCCCTGCGCCTTCCTGCGCGAGGACCTGGCGGCGCGGGGCGCGCGTCCGGCGGCGGACCTGAAGCGGATGCGGGACGGGCGCCGCGCCGCCGTGGCCGGCCTGGTCCTGGTGCGCCAGAGGCCGGGCACGGCAAAGGGGGTGGTCTTCATGACCCTGGAGGACGAGACCGGGACGGCCAACATCGTCGTCTGGAAGGACGTCTTCGAGGCGCACCGGCCAGCGGTCATGCGCTCGGGTCTGGCCCTGGTGGAGGGGCGGGTTCAGGTGGCCGGGGACATCCTCCACCTGGTGGCTGAGCGGATCACCGACCTGTCCGTCCTGGCGGCGGGCCTGAGGACGGACGAGCCCGGCGAGGCGGCGCCCAGGGCCGGCGGCGGGCGGCTAGTGGCGAGCCGCGACTTCCACTGAGGGGCGCAGGGCCTTGACGCCCGTCCGCCCCTCCGGCGAAGTCCAGGCCAACAGGGAGACACGCCATGACCCCAACGCCCCGGACCCTCGCCCGCCTCGCCGCCCTCGCCCTCGCCCTCCTCGCCGCCCCGGCTTTCGCCGAGCCCGCCCGGGTCCGGGTGGAGACGGGCACCCTGGCCGGCGAGGCCAAGGACGGCGTGGGCGTCTGGCGCAACATCCCCTATGCGGCTCCCCCCACGGGGGATCGGCGCTGGGCCCCGCCAGCCCGGGCCGCCGGCTGGACGGGCGAGCGGGACGCCACGAGGAACGGCGCCTCCTGCGTGCAGAAGATGAATGCCGACGGGACACCCAATGGCGGGGGCGCCAACGGCCCCATGAGCGAGGACTGCCTGCAGCTGAACGTCTTCGCCCCGACGAAGGCCCGCAAGGCGCCGGTCATGGTCTGGATCCACGGCGGCAGCCACCGGGAGGGGGCGGGCTGGATCTACGACGGCTCGGCCTTTGCCCGGCAGGGGATCGTGGTGGTGACGATCAACTACCGCCTGGGCCCGCTGGGCTATTTCGCCCACCCCGCCCTGACCGCCGCCGCCCGGAAGGACGAGCCCCTGGCCAATTACGGCCTGATGGACCAGGTCGCCGCCCTGCAGTGGGTGAAGCGCAACATCGAAGCCTTCGGGGGCGACCCCCGGCAGGTCACGGTGTTCGGGGAAAGCGCGGGCGGCATGAGCACCCTGGCCCTGCTGGCAACGCCCTCGACCAAGGGCCTCTACGCCCGCGCCATCGTCGAGTCGGGGGGCGGCTGGTTCCCGCCAACGACCCTGGCCGCGAAGGCCGAAGCCAGCGAAGCGGCCCTGGCGGCCCTGGGCCATGCCAAGGCCTCGGCCGCCGACCTGCGGGCCCTGCCGGCCGAGAGCCTCATCAAGGGGGTCGGTGGAAGCTTCGGCCCCTTCCCGGACGGGCGGCTGCTGAAGGAGACCCCCAGCCAGGCCTTCGCCGCCGGGCGGGCCGCCGACGTGCCCCTGATCATCGGCTGGAACTCCGGCGAGGACTCCCTGATGGGCCCCTGGCGGCCGGAAATGATCCGCGCCGTGCCGGAGGGGGCGCGGGAGGTCTACGCAGCAGAGGCCGCCCGGGGCGACGAGGCCCTGGCCCGAGCCGTCTTCACCGACCGGGCCATGGGTGCGCCGGCCCGCTGGATCGCCCGCCAGGCCGCCTCGGGCGCCCCGGCCTGGCTCTACCACTTCTCCTATGTGGGAACCCGGTTCCGGCCCTTCACCGACCGCGCCGCCCACGCCGCGGAGATCCAGTACGTCTTCCAGTACTGGGGTCGCCGGACCCCCATGTCGGCGGTGTCGGAAGAGGACCGCGCCATGGCTACCCTGATGAACGGCTGCTGGGCCACCTTCGCCAAGACGGGCCGCCCGGACTGTCCCGCCGGCCAGGCCTGGCCCGTCTATTCAAAGGCGCAGGACACCCTGCTGGAGTTCGGCCGCGACACCGGCCTGAGGACTGGCTTCCAGTCTGGCCGCCTGGACTTCCAGGAGGCCCGGACCCTGTCGGGTCTGGCCCTGCCCTGAGACGCGTCGACATCTAGAGCCCCTAAGGCGGAGCTCCCGGCGAAGCGGAGTGAGGGG
>CAMAOY010000074.1 GCA_945859865.1 Phenylobacterium deserti | reverse complement strand
GGTGATCAATATGTGCCCGACCAAGATCCCCTTCCCGGGGGGTGCCACCTTCGTCAACGAGGGCCTGGCCCGGTTCACGATGGAGGGCCGCGAGGGCTTCGGCATCGCCGAGTCCTGGCATAACGTGACCGAGTAACGGGCCTATCTTCAGCCGCGCGGCATGGCGGACTTCCGGGGCGACCCTCCTCGGCACGGAGGCTCCATCCAGCGCTCGGGGTGAAGACCGCAGTTTCCGCGCTTCCGGAGTGGCGACGGATGTGGTGCATTGTCGCAAACTTGGGAGGATGACATGCAGGAAGTGATGGTCCGCGAGGACGTGGCCCTGGGGGCCGATGCGGTCTGGGCGGTGATCGGTGACTTTTCGGGGATCCGCAAGTGGGCGACCCTGGTGGAGGCCGAGAGCACTGAGGTGACCCCTGAGGGCAAGGTCCGGACCCTGACCATGCCGGGCGGGCGGACGGTCTCGGAACTCATGACCGATGGCGGACCACACCATTACACCTACACCTACGACCGGCCGGACATGGACGCCTACGTCTCCACCGTGTCTGTGGAGCCCGGGGCCGGTGACGCCTGCGCCATCGTCCTTCGGGTGAAGTTCCAGCCGAAAGACCCTTCCCAGCTTGAGGCCGCGACCGAGGCCATGGGGAAGTTCTGCCGGGGCAATCTGAAGGCCATGAAGCGGGCCCTGGGCCTGGCCTGATCCAGGTCCGCCGCCGCCAGGGCGCGGCCGCGGCGACATTCCGCACAACCCGGGGGAAACGTGCAGCAGGACCTGATCCAATGGGCCGTCTTCGGTGGCCTCACCGCCCTGATGGCGATCCTGACAGGCTGGCAGGTCTCTCGCATGGGCGGCCGGTCGACCAATTCCAACCAGGAGTACTTCCTGGCCGGCGGTAACCTGAGCTGGCCCTTCATCGCCGGCTCGATCACCCTGACCAACCTGTCCACCGACCAGCTGGTGGGCATGAACGGCAATCAGATGTTGCTGCTGGCCTGGTGGGAGCTCTCGGCCATCGCCGGCCTCTTGATGCTCTGCTGGGTCTTCCTGCCCATCTATTACCGGAACAACTGCACCACCACGACGGAGCTGCTCGAGCGGAAGTACGGGTCGGTACACCTCCGGGCGATGATCTCGGTGCTGTTCCTGCTGGGCAACGTCTTCATCTACCTGCCGATCATGCTCTACACCGGCTCACTCTTCCTGAAGACCATGTTCGGGCTCGATGTGCCCCTTTTGGCCATCGCTGCAGCCATGGCGATCCTGGGCGCCGCCTATGCGATCGGCGGTGGGCTCAGGGCTGTGGCCGTCTACGACACCCTGGCGGGGGTCGGGGTGCTGGGGATGGCGGCCCTGGTGGTCTTTCTGTCGCTGAAGGCCATCAACTTCGATCTTTCGGGCATTCCGCCTGAGCGCCTGAGCATGATTGGCGGCCCAAACAGTCCCATTCCCTGGCCGACCCTCCTGACCGGCATGATCTTCATCCAGATGTTCTACTGGAGCACCAACCAGACCATCACCCAGAGGGCCATGGCCGCTCCAAGCCTGCGGGAGGGACAGAAGGGCGTGTTGGCGGCCGCCGCGATCCGCCTGATCTTCATTCCCGCCATCGTCGTCGTGCCCGGCGTGGCCGCCTACAAGCTGTTCGGGGTGGCAGGTGACGCGACCTACGGCAAGGTGGTTGCCATGGTCATGCCCAGCTGGTTGTCCGGGGCCTTTGCCGCCTTCATGGCGGCTGCCCTCCTGACCAGCTACACCTCGGTCCTGAACTCTTCGGTGACCCTCTACGTCTGCGACCTGCACGAGAAGTTCATCGCCCCGAAGCCGGACGTCGGGCGGCTGAATACCCGGATCTCCCTGGGCTTCATGGTCGTCTCGATCCTTCTGGTCCCCGTCTACATGGGCGCGGTCTCGATCATCAACCTGGTCCAGCAGCTCAATGGTCTCCTGTCCATGCCGATCCTGTCGGCCTTCATCGTCGGCCTGATGTTCCGCAACGTCGACGCCCGGGCCGTCATGGGTGCGGTGGTCTTCGGGGTTCTGCTCTACGCCGGCTTCACCTTTGTCTGGACGCCGATCCACTATATCCACCTGATGCTTGTGACCCTGGTCGCCTGCGTTGTCTTCGCCCTGTCCGTGAATCGCTGGGTGTTTGGCCGCCGGGCAGTCCTGACGGCGCGGATACCGGGGCTTGCTCGACCCGCCGGATGACGCGCCTGCAGACGACTCCGGGGGTTCCGTTCTTGACCGCGGAAGGGTTTATGCTGTCGCCCTGACGCTTCGCACCTGAGGTCCTCCATGCTGAACCGGCTTGACGATTTCCCGATCCACCAGACGCCCGAGCCCATTGCCCATCCGGCGACGAGCGACCGCAATGTCTACGACCGGACCTGGTTCAACGGCTATGCGAAGGACGGGTCCTACTACTTCGGGGTCGGCATGGCGGTCTACCCCTTCCGGGGCATCCTCGACGGTGCCTTCAGCGTGGTCCGTCCGGATGGGCGACAGTTCTGCTTCTACGGCTCCCGGCGGGCCCCGACCGAGCGCACCGACATGCAGGTCGGTCCCTTCCGACTGGAGGTGCTCGAGCCCATGCGTCGGACCCGGGTGGTGCTGGAGGAGAACGAGAGCGGCCTTGCCTGCGATCTGGTGTTCTCAGCCCGGACCGCAAGCATCCAGGAAGCCCGCCAGACCCTCTGGTCGGGCGCGCGCCGGGTGATGGATGCCACCCGCTTTGACCAGTTCGGCCGCTGGAGCGGCTGGGTCAGGACGCCCGAGGGCGAATTCCAGGTGGACGAGGACGTCTGCATTGGCACCAAGGACCGGTCCTGGGGCATACGGAACGTGGGCGAGCCGGAAACCGGCGGGGCACCCCGCACCCAGCCACCGAGCGCCTTCTTCCTCTGGGCGCCCCTGGTCTGGGACGACCACATCTCGCATGCGATCTTCTTTGACGACGCCGAGGGACGCCCCCTGGTGCGCGAAGGGATAACAGCCCCCCTCTACTCCGGCCTGGCAGATATCCCGGGGGTCGAGGACGGGCGCGACCGGCGCATGGCGACGGCCCGCCACCGGGTCGACTATCACCCCGGGACCCGGCTCGCGCGGTATGCCGAGCTGGACCTTGTCGACCATGACGGATCGGTCAGGACCATCAGCATGGAGCCTATCCTGAAGTTCCAGATGAAGGGCCTGGGCTACAGCCATCCTGAATGGGGTCAGGGCATGTGGAAGGGCGAGTTGGCCATCGGCCACGAGTCCTTCGACCCCCGACAGCTCGATCCCCTCGCACCCGCCCACCTGCACACCCAGCAGGTCGTCCGGACCCGCGACAATGAGGGCCGGACGGGTATCGGCGTGCTGGAGCAGGTGTGTATCGGTCCCTACGCCCCCGCCGGGTTTACCCAGTTGCTCGACGGGGCGAAGGCCTAGGATCGAGCTTCGGGGAGGTCCGGGCGCGCATCGACCTATCCCTTCCGGGCGCTGAAGGCGGCGATCCTCTCGCGCATGTCCGGTCCCACGCCCTCGCCGCGATAGACCTCGTGGGCAAGGCCTGCCGCCAGGGGCAGACCGTCGGTGGAGTCGAGCAAGCGCTTATTGGCGGCGTGGCTGAAGGCCGAGTTCGCTGTAATCTCCGCCGCCCAGGCGTCGATCCCGTCCAGGAACGCATCGTCCGGAAGGCAGGCATTGGCCAGGCCCATGGCCTCGGCCTCACGGCCGGAATAGGTGCGGCAGGTGAACATCATTTCCCGCGCCTTGGCGCTTCCGACCCGACGCGGAAGGCGCTGGCTTAGGCCCCAGACCGGCGTCAGGGCCCACCGGGCGTGGGTATCGGCGAATTTCGCGCCCTCGGCGGCGAGGAGGATGTCTCCTGCCAGGGCCAGTTCAAGGGCACCGGTATAGCAGTGGCCATGCACCGCTGTGATGACAGGAAGGGGCAGGGCGGCTAGCCGTTCGATCACCTTGGACTGGAAGTTCGGCTCGGGCAGCCTCTCGCCTGCGGCGATGTCGCCGAGGTCATGGCCCGCCGAGAAGCAGCGGCCGGCGCCCCTCAGGACAACCACCGCGACGCCGGCGGGATTGGCCGCAATGTCGCGGACATGGGCGTCCAGGGCCTGGAAGACCGGCACGTTCAGCGAGTTCAGCTTGTCTGGCCGGTTCAGGACCAGATGCTCCGCCGCGCCCCGTCTTTCCCTCAGGACCATTTCCGTCATGTTTCCGTCTCCCTTTTCAGGCCATTTCCGCAACAGTGGGGACATCGAGTCAACGCCGTCGCCGCGCGGCCCTCGCCGGGCGCTCTGTCATCCAATCGTCATCCATCCTTTGTAATCGATCCGTTGCCGATTTCGGGCTATCGTTCGGGGCGTCTTTTTCCCAGCCCAAGTCGCCACTGACAGGATTCCTCGTGAAGACCATCACCATCGCTGCGGGTGCATTTGTCCTGGCGCAGGGTGTCTTCGCCGGGGAGGTCTCCGCCCAGGTGCTCGAGATCGGCGATGATGGGGTGGTCACCACCTATTCCGGTCCCATGGTCTTCACCAACTCTGGGGGCCAGCCCATCGTCAAGGTCTCCCTCCCTGTGCCATCCCTCGATACCGCGCAGGCGGAGGTTCCCCGCCTTGTCGCCGAGGCGGCGGCGCGTCATGGCGTTGATCCCGGCCTGGCGGCTGCGGTCGCCTGGCAGGAGTCTCGCTTCCGCCAGTCGGCGGTGTCGCCGAAGGGTGCCAGGGGCGTCATGCAGTTGATGCCCGAGACCGCCCGCGATCTTGGGGTCGACCCCTATGACCTGCACGCCAACATCGACGGCGGGGTCGGTTACCTCGCCCGCCAACTTCGTCGCTTTGGTGATGTTCGTCTGGCCCTGGCCGCCTACAATGCCGGACCCGAGGCGGTGCAGCGTTACGGGGATGTGCCGCCCTTTGCGGAAACCCGGGCCTATGTACAGGCCATTGTGAGCCGCCTCTCTGTCCCTCGCGTCCAGACATACGGAGCCCAGTAGGATCATGAAGCGCCAAGCCGCCATCGCTGCCCTCGCCTCCGCCCTCCTGTCCTCGCCAGCCCTGGCCCAGGTGCAGTCGGATCCCTCGGGCTCGTCGCCCCTGATCGCGGCCCTGAACTGGGTCCAGGGCACGCTTCTGGGAACCGTTGCCACCAGTGCCGCCGTGATCGCCATCGCCGTGGTCGGCTTTCTGATGCTGTCAGGGCGCATGGAGTGGCGGCGCGGCGTGGTGGTCATCGTCGGCGCCTTCATCATCTTCGGGGCGGTCTCGATCGTCGCCGGGATTCGCGGCCTCGCCGGGGCCATGTAGGATGAACCGCCTGGCCTCGGATCCGGTCTTTGCCGCCCTGACGCGCCCCCAGATGATCGGCGGGGTCACCTACACCTATGCGATCCTCAACCTGATCGTCACCGGCGAGCTCTTCCTGATCACGAAGTCGTTCTGGGTGCTTCTGGCTGCCCTGGTGATCCACGCCATCGGTTATGCCGGATCGATCCGCGAACCCCGGTTTTTCGACATCTGGGTCACGCGGGTCCGCACGTGCCCCAGGACACGGAACTTCAGTTTCTGGGGCGGAAACTCCTACGCCCCGTGAACAGGTTCATTACCACCCGAGCTGCACAGCTCCTGGCGCCGAAGGAGGCGGTCATCTTCGACCGCATCCCCTTCACGCGCCATGTCGACCCCGCGACGGTAGCGACGAAGGACGGGCTACTGGTGCAGACCCTGCAGATAGAGGGCTTCCCGTTCGAGACCGCCTCCGACGAGGAACTCAATTACCGCAAGGCGGTGCGGGAGACGGTTCTCAGGAGCGCTGCCACCTCTCGGCTGGCGCTGTGGCACCACGTTGTCCGTCGCCGGGTGACCCCGGACTTCCCGCCGCCGCCTGAGGACCCTTTCTGCGCTGACCTCGACCAGCGCTGGCGCGAGCAGCTTGAGACCCGGCGCCTGTTCGTCAATGACATCTTCCTGTCTCTCGTCCTGCGTCCCACCCAGGGTCGGGCCGGCCTCGTGGAGCGCCTGCTCAAGGGTCCGCGTTCACGGCAGACGGACCTGACCCGGGACCTGCGTGAACTCAACGCGGCGCGGGAAGCGCTTTCGTCTGCCCTGACGCCGTATGGCGTCCGGACGCTTGGGCTCTACGATGGGCCCGGCGGCGCCCGGTTCTCTGAGCCGGCGGAGTTCCTGGCCCTGCTGTTGAACGGGGAGGGCCGCCCCGTCCTCGAACCCTCAGGGGACATGGGCGCCGCCATCGGCCAGCGCCGGCTGACCTTTGGCCTCGACGCCGTCGAGTTTGGAACCGGCCATGGCGGTGAGCGCACCTTTGGCGCCGTCGTGGGCCTGAAAGACTATCCCGCGCGGACGACGCCCGGGCTCCTGGATGGAGTCTTGCGGCTTCCCCTGGAAATGGTCCTGACCGAGAGCTTTGCCTTCCAGGACCGGCAGGCCGCCCTTGACCGGATGGGCGTGGCGCTCCGCCGGCTCAGGGCCGCCGACGACGATGCCTTCAGCCTGAGGACGGAGCTTGCCGAGGCCCGGGATGATGTCGGGGCGGGTCGCAGCGCCTATGGCGAACACCACCTCACGGTGCTGGTGAAGGCGGACACCCTTGAGGCGCTCGACTATGCCGTCGCCGACGTCCAGTCCGCCCTGGCCGAGTCCGGCACCCTGGCCGTCCGGGAAGACGCCAACCTCGAACCGGGATTCTGGGCGCAGTTCCCGGGCGCCTTCCGCTTCATTGCCCGCAAGGGGCTCATTTCGGCCAGCAACTTCGCCAGCCTGGCAAGCTTCCACAACCACCCCACGGGCGAACCCACGGGCAATCACTGGGGCCCCGCCATCTCGGTCCTGGAGACCACGGCCGCGGGTCCCTACAACTTCAACTTCCACCAGGGCGACCTGGGGAACTTCACCTGCATCGGCCCCTCGGGCTCGGGCAAGACGGTTCTGCTGACCTTCCTCCTGGCCCAGGCCGAGCGGTTGAAGCCTCGGGTGGCCTATTTCGACAAGGACCGTGGCGCCGAGCCCTTCATCCGGGCAATTGGTGGGCGCTACGACATCCTGCGCCCCGGGGAGCCCAGCGGTTTCAATCCCCTGATGCTGCCTGACGAACCGGGGAACCGCGCCTTCCTGACGGAATGGCTTGCCCAGCTCTTGTCCTCTGACGGCGGTGCCCTCAGCGCCGATGACAGAGCGGTCATCGTCGACGCCATCGACGCGAACTACGCCCAGCCTGTGTCGCACAGGCAGCTGCGGTTCCTGCGCGAACTCTTCCGGGGTGGACGCCGGCCGACCCCCGGCGACCTGGCCTTCCGCCTCGCGCCCTGGTGTGATGGCGGCGAACATGCCTGGTTGTTCGACAACGAACAGGACCTGCTGAACCTCGAGACCCGGATCCTGGGCTTCGACATGACCCGGATCCTGGATACCCCCGCGGTTCGCACGCCGGCCATGATGTACCTCTTCCACAGGCTGGAGCAGAGGCTGGATGGCTCCCCGGCCATCTTCGTGGTGGACGAGGGCTGGAAGGCGCTCGATGACCCGGTCTTCGTGCGGCGTATCAAGGACTGGGAAAAGACCATTCGGAAGCGTAACGGCCTGGTCGGGTTCTGCACCCAGAGCGCCTCCGACGCCCTCGACAGCCGGATCGCCTCGGCCATCATCGAGCAGGCTGCAACCCAGATCTTCTTCCCCAACGCCAGGGCCCGCCCCGCCGAATACATCGACGGCTTCGGACTCTCCGAGCACGAGTTCTCCCTGGTCCGGTCGCTGCCGGACACCTCCCGCTGTTTCCTGGTCAAGCGTGGCGACCACAGCGTGGTCGCCCGGCTGGATCTTTCAGGGCTTTCCGGTCCCCTCCAGGTGCTTGCCGGGACCGAGCGGTCGGTCCGGCGACTGGATCTGCTACGCGCCGAGGTCGGGGACGCGCCATCAGCCTGGCTGGAGCCCTTCATGGCGGGGAGGACGTCGCCATGATCGCGACCTGTCCCTCCTATCTCGATGCAGGCTTCGTCGAGGGCGTCCTCGCCACCGTGGACTGTCAGGGCCGCAGCTATGCCCAGGGCGGCTACGAGGCTCTTACCCAGGGGTCGGGCCTGTTCAGCGTCGCCCTGACGGCGCTGATGACCGTCTATATCGCCCTGATCGGATGGCGCCTGCTCCTGGCGCCGGACGGGGCGAAGTTCTCCGAGGCGCCCGCCGCGGCGCTCCGGATCGGGGTCATTTTGGCCCTGGTCACCAACTGGTCCACCTTCCAGACCCTGGTCTTCGACCTGGCAGACCGCGCGCCTGCACAGATCGCCGCCGTCGTTTCCGCCCCCTGGACGGGGAGCACTGACGGGATCGCCGGCGCCGCCTCGCGTCCCCTGGCGCGCATCGATGCGGCCTACACGGAACTACGAAGCACCGCCGCCGCCTTCGGTCGCACCGCGGCACCCGGCGCCAAGGGCTGGATGAGCGCCGAGGCCGCATCCGGGGAAGCCCTGGCCCTCGCGGCCAACGCCATGCTGGTGATGAGCGTGGGCGTGATCGGCGGGGCCAAGCTGGTGATCGCCGTGCTCACCGCTGTCGGGCCGATCTTCATCGCCCTGGCCCTCCTGGAGGTCACCCGGGGCATCTTTGTCGGATGGCTTCGGTCCCTGGCTGGGGCCGCCCTGACCCTCCTGGTTGGCTGGATCCTTGTCATCTTGCTGCTGGTGGTGCTTGCGCCCTGGCTGGCCACCCTCGCTGACCAAAGGGAAGCCCAGGCCCTGGACACCCGCACGGCCAGCAGTCTTTCCGCCCTCGTACTGGTCTTCGCCATCGGCCAAGGCCTCCTGATCCTGGGGGCCTGGGTCGCCGCCCTCGGTCTGAAGCTGCCTTCCGCCGCCGCCCCTGCGGC
Source organism: Phenylobacterium deserti (assembly GCA_945859865.1). Taxonomy (GTDB): domain Bacteria; phylum Pseudomonadota; class Alphaproteobacteria; order Caulobacterales; family Caulobacteraceae; genus Phenylobacterium; species Phenylobacterium deserti_B. The sequence continues at coordinate 3,203 of CAMAOY010000074.1, read as the reverse complement.
CCAAGTCACGACATCGGCGGCGGCGGGGCCAGGTCCTGGGCCGGAAGCTACCGCGTCCCGGGCGGATCGACTGGCCCAGGCCCTGACCCGCGACGAGACGAGGTTTGAGTCCCGGTCCCGTATTGTCGAGCGCCCTGCGCAGAGGCTGGCGTCCACGGCCGCAGGATATGCGGGACCTGGGCCCCGCAGTACGATCGGTGACAGCTACAGGCGGCCCGCCGCCGGACGACGCCGGGGAGGCTCCTGATGTTCCGCGCCCTGTTGATCGCCATGCTGCTGGTTCTGGGCGTTGGCGAAGCCCATGCGGTGACGCCGCGGCCGGGTGCAACCGATCCCCGGATTCATTTTGTCGACTACGACCCCTTGCAGGTCGTCGAACTGAAGGGCGCGCTCCGGCGTCAGCTGACGATTGAATTCGATCCGTCCGAGCGGATCGAGAACGTGGCCATAGGCGATAGCCTCGGCTGGCAGGTGACGCCCAACCGTCGGGCGAACCTCCTTTTCCTCAAGCCCATGGCGCAGCGCCCGGCTACCAACATGACCGTGGTGACAAACCTTCGGCGCTACAACTTCCTGCTGACCGCCGTTTCCCAGCCCACCCGGAACCAGGCCTTCACGGTTCGCTTCGTCTATGAGACCCCTGTGATCCTGGCCCCTGGGCCACTGGCGGCCGACCCGCCGCCTGAGGTGCGGAACGCTGCCTATTCGTTCCAGGGATCCCGGGCCCTGCTGCCGACTCGCATCTTCGATGACGGACGAGATACCTACTTCGCCTATCCCGCAGACACCGAGCTGCCGGCCATCTTCGCCCTCGACTCCGATGGCGAGGAGGCCCTCGTCAACCTTCGGCTGAGGGACGGGTTGTTCTTGGCCGACCGGGTCGCCCAGGGCTTCGTCCTCCGGCGCGGCGAAGAGACAACCCGCATTTTCAATGACGGTTTCCGGCGTCCCGAGACCAGCCTGGTCCCGGAAAAACGCCGTTCGTTCTGGCGGAGGTAGAGATGGGTGCGAACCGGTCAAAGTCCGCGGGACAGGAGTCGAGTGAAGTCCTGGAGGCTGCGCCCGGGCGCATGCCCAAGGTGCGCTCGCCGGACTCGCCCCTGGTGTTCTGGGGCGGAATGGGCGGAGCCGTGCTCGCCGGCCTGCTGGTCTTCAATGGCATGAACACCGCCAGGGGGGCCCGCGCCCAGACCCCGCCGCCACCGTCTGCTGAGACCCCGGCCCCCCCGGCGCCGGTAGCCCGGCCCGTCCCGATGCCGAGTGCCTCGCCGGCCCCACAGCCACTGCCGGCAATGCCAGTCCCACAGGCCATGGCAGAGGATGCCTACCTGCGATCGCCGACTCTCGTCGTTGACCTCGCACCACCCGAAGCCGGTGCCACCCAGGCTGCCCAGCCGACGACCGCCGCGGCCCCAGCCCCGGGCGATGCGCCCGGCACGGCGGAGGAGCGCTTTGCGGCCCGGACCCTCGGCCCGGGGCAGGGTGGCGCGCAGGCGGTCCAGATGCGGGACCTCAGCCGGACGGTCCCCCAGGGCGTACTTATCGCCGCGGTCCTGGAATCCGCGATCAATTCCGACCTGCCGGGCGCCGTCCGCGGAGTTGTCAGCCGCGACGTCCGCAGTTTCGACGGCGACCGGGTTCTGATCCCTCGGGGGTCGAGGCTGATCGGCCAGTACAAGTCCGCCGCGGCTCTCGGCCAGACCCGGGCCTTCGTGGTCTGGAACCGGATCATAACTCCGGCTGGGATCAGCATAGATATCGCTTCGCCCGCCGTGGACCGGTTGGGTAGGGGAGGGGTCGAGGGCGATGTCGACACCCATTTCCTGCAGCGCTACGGCGGTGCCATCCTGCTGACCGTCCTGAACGCCGGCATCACGGCGGCGGTCAATGCGGGGTCGAATTCGGGGAGCAACACCCTGGTCCTCGGGTATCCCGGTCAGGTCGGGCAGGCCGTGACGGGCGGCGGCGGGACCCGGGATATCCCTGCGACCCTCCGGGTCCCGCAGGGCGCGGCGATCCAGGTCTTCGTCGCCCGGGACCTCGACTTCTCGTCAGTGATCCGCTGATGAACGCCAATGTCTATCTCGGCGCCTACCTGGCACCCCTGTCGCCCTGGCTGACGCGTCCCGAGGTCACGGACCTGCTCGTCAATGCCCCTGGCGAAGTCTGGGTGGAGACCCCCGACGGCGGCATGCACCGGGAGGCGGCACCGGACCTCGATGAAGTGACCCTGCAGCGGCTGGTCCGGCAGATTGCCGCCTACAGTCATCAGGGCGTGAACCGCGAGCAGCCGCTGCTCTCCGCCACGCTTCCGGACGGGGCCAGGGTCCAGGCCGTCACGCCGCCGGCGACGCGGGGCGGGGTCGTGCTCGCCGTCCGCAAACACAGGCTTACGGACCTCTCCCTCGACGACCTGGCCCGTGACGGCTTGTTCTCGGCGCCTCCCCCACCAGCTGCGGGCGGACCTGATGACGTGCAACTGGTTGAGCGTCTTGAGGCGCGGGACTGGCTGGGCTTTCTTCGCCTCGCGGTGCGCCTTCGCAAGACCCTTGTGATTTCCGGCGGCACGGGCAGCGGCAAGACCACCCTGCTCAACGCCCTGGTCAAGGAGATCGACACTTCAGAGCGGCTGGTCGTGATCGAGGACGCCCCGGAGATTCGCCTGGACCACCCCAACAGTGTTGGACTTATCGCCGTCCGTGGAGACCTCGGCGAGGCGAGGGTCGATGTGGACTCCCTGCTGACGGCCTCCTTGCGGCTGCGGCCGGACAGGATCCTGCTGGGAGAGCTTCGCGGATCCGAGGCCTTTGCTTTCCTGCGCGCCGTCAACAGCGGTCATCCAGGCTCGATCACTACCATCCATGCGGACAGCGCGGACGGTGCCCTGGACCAGATCGGTCTCCTGGCCCTGACCTCCGGTCTTGAGCTCGGGTGGGATACGGTCCGCGACTACGTGACCCGCGTGGTAGACGCTGTCGTCCAGCTCGAGCGGGTTGGCGGCTCCCGACGCATCACCGACATCCGCCTGCTCCGCCGGGCCTGAAGGCCCGGCGTGCAGTGCGTACGCCTCATCAACTGAGCGTCAGAAGCGGGTCGAAAGACCGACCGAGAACGACTGTCCGATGGTGTAGCTGTTCGTATCGAAGCGCTTGCCGCCCGCGGTCTGGTATTCTTCTGCGTCCGTCCCGGTCAGGTTCCGGGCT
>CAMAOY010000073.1 GCA_945859865.1 Phenylobacterium deserti | reverse complement strand
CCTGGGAGGCCTCGAACTTCGCCAGCCATGGGCACGATCCCTGGCCATCCTTCCAGGGCGCGGGCGTCCCGATCCGGATCCTCAAGGCCGAGACGGGCTCGACCTGCCGTTCCGATGGCCACGAGGCCGGGCTGACAGCGGATGGGCGGGTTCGGCTGGAGGTCATTCCGGAGACTACCCACTTCCTGCCCATGGAACGGCCAGACCTGGTCCGCCAGACCCTGACTGACCTGGTCGCGGGGTGAGGTTCCAGCAGGGGTCAGCTGAGATGCCGTTGACCCCCTCCGTCGCGCTGCGCGCGCCACCTCCCCCTTGGGGGCGGAATTATGCGGTAATTGCTCCCCGAAGGGGGAGCTCCCGGCGAAGCCGGGTGAGGGGGTCACGGGATACGCAGGGGGCCTTAGAGCCCGATCCCGGCAATGGCCCGGCTGCGGAACTCCGCCTGGGCCGCCTCCGAGATGTCGACCACCTTGCGCGCGTCGAGGTCGAAGCTGATCACGACGGCCTCTGCGCTGGCCCAGGGCCGGCCGGTGACTGGGTCTACCATCCAGTGGAACACCCGCCGGGTCCGGGACGTGCAGTCAGCGAACCCGGAGCGAACCTCGACATGGTCGCCGGCGGACGGCCAGGCATGATGGACCACGCGGTATTCCAGGACGGCACCACCGATGCGCAGGGGCGGGTCCCCGGCGGCGGCCTCAGGTCCAGGTCGGGTCGGGCCGAACAGGCGAGCCACACCGTCGGAGACCCGGCCGATGAACATTTCCGGCCGCATCCGCCCGAAGACGTCGAGTTCATCAGCCCGCACGACGCCCAGACCAATCCGGGTCATGCCGGTTTCCTCGGCGAAGGCCAGGCCCGCGCGGGTCTGGACCAGGGGCGCAAGGTCAATGCTGCGGGGACCGGCAAAGGCAGGAACCTCGCAGGCCAGGCCCGCGCAGGCCCTGCGAATGCGGTCTGGCCAGGGAAAGGGCAGGAGGTCGCCCGCCGTGGCATGGTCCACCCTGATCCGGAAGGTGGCGGCGGGCTCACCATCGGCGTGCCGCAGGACCACCAAAAGGTCGGCATCGGACTCGCCCAAGGCGATCACGCCGCCCGAGGCCCAGAGGCTGGCGCCCGCCCGGGCCTCGCGCAGGAACCGCATATGCAGGTCGCGGACGGCCAGGGTGGCGCCACCGCCTCTGGCAAAGGCGTCGGGCATGCCCATCAGGCGCGACAGGCCGGCGAGGGCCTCCATGGCCTTGGCCACCCAGAACCGGACGTTCAGGTGACCCATCTCGTCGCATTCCCAGGTGTTGACGCCGCCGCTCCACACCTCCACAGACTCGCCCAAGACCGGCTCCCTTCGCCGTGACCACCCGAATCTGCAGAGGTTAGGCCCTGAAGCCCCAGGCGGCCAGTTCCCAAACCCGCCGAAACCAGGCCCTGGTCCCTGGCGCTGTCGTGCGCCTGGCCCACGTCCTGATCGCTGCCGCGGTCCTGCTGCTGCTGCCCAGCGGCCTGCAGATCTTCAACGCCCATCCCACCCTCTATACCGGCGAGACCTCGGCCCGGGAGCGGGCCTGGCTGCAGATCGGGTCGCGGGAGCGGGGTGAGTCCCTGACGGGCTACCTCAGGCTGGGCGGACGCGAGATCGAGACCACCGGGGTGTTGGGATGGTCGGGGCCTGCGGGTGAGCGCGAGAAGCGGGCCTTTCCGGCCTGGACGACCCTGCCCGGCTACCAGTCCCTCGCCACGGGGCGAAACTGGCACCTGGCCGCCGCCTGGCTGCTGGGCCTGGGCCTGGGCGTCTACCTTGCGGTGGGCCTGGCGTCTGGCCGCCTGGCTGCGGTCCTGGCCCCGACGCGGGAAATGCTCCAGCCCAGGGCAGTCCTGGCGGACCTGATCGGGCACCTGACCCTCAGGTTTCCGCCGGCGGAGCAGGGCTACAACCTCCTGCAGCGCCTGGCCTACCTTGCCGTCGTCGCCGTCGCCCTGCCGCTCATGATCATCTCGGGCCTCGCCATGTCGCCTGCCGTCCACGCTGCGGCGCCCTGGACCGGAGACCTCTTCGGGGGGCGGCAGTCGGCGCGCTCGGCCCATTTCCTGGGCACCCTGGCCCTCGCCCTCTTTTTCCTCGTCCACATTGTCATGCTCGTGCTGCACCAGCCCCTCCGCCGCCTGCGCCTGATGACCTTCGGCCCTGGGAAGGACCGTTCGTGACGGCCTCGCGGCGTTCCTGGCTGAGGGGTCTTTCGGCGGCCGCGGCGGCCGCCTTTGTCTCGGCCTGCGACCGGATCGCGGGCGACCCCGGGGTGCGCGCGGGCCTGAGGAGCGCCGAGCGCCTGAACCTCGGCCTGTACCGGGCGTTGTTCGACCGCAGGACCCTGGCCCGGGAGTATCCCGAGGCCGCGATCTCCGCCAACTTCCCGGCCAACGGCTCGACGAATCCCTCGGACCTCGACTACCGGGCCCTGGCCAAAGGCGGCTTTGCGGCCTACCGGCTCTTGGTGGACGGCCTGGTCGACAGGCCCCTGTCCCTCGACCTCGCCGCCCTCCGGGCGCTTCCGGCCCGCAGCCAGGTGACCCGACATGACTGCGTGGAGGGCTGGTCGGCCATCGCCCGCTGGTCAGGCGCGCGCCTTGCGCCCCTGCTGGCGCAGGCGGGGCTGAAGCCCGAGGCCCGCTATCTGGTCTTCCACTGCTTCGACACCCTGGACCCGGAGGCGGGGGAGCAGGGGCGCTATTACGAGAGCATCGACCTGGTGGACGCCCTGCATCCCCAGACCCTTCTGGCCTACGAGATGAACGGCGCGCCCCTGGGGATCGCCCATGGGGCACCGGTCCGGCTGAGGGTCGAGCGCCAGCTGGGCTACAAGCACGCCAAGTATGTGCGGCGCATCGAGGTCGTGGCGGACTTCAGCCAGATCTCGGGTGGCCGGGGCGGCTACTGGGAGGACCGCGGCTACGAGTGGTACGCGGGGATCTGAAGCGACCCCCGCGCCCGGTTCCGGCCTAGCTCGCCTTGGCGAAGAGGTCTGCCCAACGCCGCTTGCGACGGGTCTTCCAGGACCCGCGATGCCAGGCGTCGGACGCGATCAGGGGAATGACCGTGGTGGCCTCGGCAAAGACCATCTGTTCCCAGGTCACGTCCACCTTGCCCCAGGAGCAGGCTTCCTTGAGGGTTGAGGATGAGCAGGCGCCGTCCCGGACGTCGGCCACGGTGATCTGGACCGCGTACTTGTGCATCTCGGCCTCGTGGCCAAGGATTTCCGCGCAGACCACGGTGTCCTGGGCGAAGTTCTTCGGCACGCCGCCGCCCACCATGAGGAGGCCGGTGGTCCCCGCCGCCAGCTTGATGTCGGTCAGTTCGCGGAAGTCGGCGATGGCGTCGATGGTCATGTAGGGCTTACCCGCCTTCATCCGCTCGACCTGGTGCTTAACCAGGCCAAAGCCGGCCGAAGAGTCGGTGAAGGCCGGGCAGAAGATCGGTGCCCCTTCGTGGAAGGCGGTCTCGATGAGGGAGCCGGGCTTGCGGGCGTTGCCGGCCGCCAGCCACCGGCCCATCTCGTGGATGAACTCGCGGCTCGAATAGGGCCGGGGCTCCAGCATGTTAGCGATCTCATAGATCACCGCATCGCACTTCTGGAGCTCTTCCTCGTCGATATAGGTGTCGTAGATGCGGTCGATGTAGAGGTCCCGCAGGTCACGGTCGTCGACATTCGACTGGGCCTGGTAATGGCGGAAGCCCAGGGCCTCGAAGAAGTCCATGTCGATGATCGAGGCCCCCGTCGCCACGATGGTGTCGATCATCCCGTACTTCACCATGTCCCGGTAGATATGCATGCAGCCGCCGGCGCTGGTGGAACCCGCCAGGGTCAGCCAGGTCGAGCAGTCCGGGTCTTCAAGGGACATGGACCAGATATCCGCCGCGCGGGCGGTATCGCGGCTTGTGAAGCTCATGGCCCGCATGGCGTCGATCACCGGGCGGGCGTCATACTGGTCGATGGCTACGTGTTCGACCTTGGCCGACAGCAGCTCTTCCTTGCGATTGGGTTTCGAGGATTCAGCGTTCATTCTCTTCAGGTCTCCGGAGAGGTGAGCGCCCGTCGCAATGGGAGGGGCGCGGCCGGGACGGAGCGACCGACCGCGCGATTGGGGAATTGGGCAGTCCGGCGAGCACTACTTCCGCCGCCGCTTGCGTCCGCGGGCCTTGTTCAGGCTCACCACGTTCTGGGTCTCGCTGCGGGGCACCGGTATGGACCTGCGGGCGAGACCAAACATGGAGGCGGCAGGCGCGTCCTCGCAGGCGACGGTCTCGATGTCGCCGAAGCCGTTGAACCGGGTGGCCATGGTCACCCCATAGGCCCCCAGCATGCCGATTTCGATGAAATCGCCTTCGGCGACGTCTTCGGGCAGCCAGAACGGGCCGGGCATGTAATCGATGGCGTCGCAGGTCGGACCGAAGAACCGGAACGGGCGCAGGGGGCTATCCAGAACCTCTGCGCCGTGCTCCGTCCGCCGCATGGCCTTGACCGGGAAGGGCCAGCGGGCATGGGCGGCGTCGAACAGGCCGCCGTAGGCGCCGTCGTTCAGGTAGAGGGCGTCGTCCTTGCGCAGCTCCACGCAGGTGACGATGGACGAGGCCTCTGCCACGAGGGCCCGGCCAGGTTCGCACCAGAGCTCGGTGTTCTCATGGACCATCATTTCGGCGAAGCCGCGCTGGATGGCGTCGAAATAGTCGTCCAGGGCGGGAGGGGTCATGCCCGGATAGATTGACGGAAAGCCGCCGCCCACATCGACCACGTCGGCCATCACGCCGGCCCGCACGAGGGCGCGGGAGGCCTGGGCCATGGCCGCACTATAAGCGGTCGGGCGCATGCACTGGCTGCCGACGTGGAAGGAGACACCCATCAGGTCCTGGGTCGCCCGGCGGGCGGCCAGCAGGAGGGAGGGGGCCTGGTTGAGATCGACGCCGAACTTGCCCGCCAGGGAATAGGCGGCCCCTTCGGTCTGGACGGCCAGGCGAACGATCAGGTTGAGGTCCTGGGCACTCTCGGTCGTCTCGAGGATCTTCTCGAGCTCCTCATGGGTGTCGAGGGCGAAGGTCCTCACTCCATGGTCGAAGTAGGCCGCGCGGATGGAAGCCCGGCTCTTGACCGGGTGCATGAAGGCGAGACGGGCGTCGGGCGCATGGGCGCGCACGAGGGCGATCTCGGGAACCGAGGCGACATCGAAAGCCGAAATTCCGTTCTCTGCCAGGGCCTTGATGACCCACGGAGACGGGTTTGCCTTCACGGCATAGAAGACGTCGCCTTTGAAATTATCCTGGAACCAGCGGGCCGCTAGAGACGCCGCAGCCGGTCGCGCAATGGCGACGGGATGCTCGGGCGACCGCTCGCGGACCAGGTCCAGGGACGTATGGTACGTATGCACCTCACGAAACCCCCAATAGATTGTTGAACCCAATCCGGCGTTAGCAGCGCTTTTGAGGACAACGGGTCCGCCGGAGCGGGGGGAAATAGGGCCAGACGCCCCCTGTGTAAAGTATATTATGAGTAACCTTGCCCCCCTACGGCGGAGCAGGCTGGACCGGGGACGCCGCGCCGTGCGAATAAGCCGGTCGGGTCGCCGCCCTGCGCGGGCCCTGGAGCTATCAGGGGACGTCGCCGGCATGGCTGAGGAAGCGGTTCTGTCGATACGGAACGTGTCGCGGACCTTCGGCACCCGCCGGGCGCTCGACGGCGTGTCCCTGGACGTCCGCCGCGGTGAGATGATCGCCCTGATCGGCCCCTCGGGATCTGGTAAGTCCACCCTTCTCCGGTCCATTTCCGGCCTTCAGGTGATCGATCCGGGCGCGGGCGTGATCGAGGCCTTTGGTGCGCCGGTCCAGTCGGGGGGGCGCATCTCCTCCGGCGTCCGCGAGGCGCGGATCCGGATCGGCTTCATCTTTCAGCAGTTCAACCTGGTGGGGCGCCTGTCCCTGTTCAGCAACGTCGCCCTGGGTTCGCTGGGTCGGATTTCCTTCCTCCGGGGCCTTCTCGGGCGCTGGCCGACGGAGATCGTCTCTGCGACCATGGCGGCCCTCGCCAGGGTCGGCGTGGCCGAATACGCCGCACAGCGTGCCAACACCCTGTCCGGTGGCCAGCAGCAACGCGGCGCCATCGCCCGGGCCCTGGTCCAGAGGGCCAAGATCATCCTCGCGGACGAGCCCGTGGCCTCTCTCGACCCGGTATCGGCCCGCAAGGTGATGGAGATCCTCCGCGATCTGAACCGCACCGACGGCCTGACCCTGGTGATCACCCTGCACCAGGTGGACTACGCCATGCGGTATTGCGACCGGGTGGTCGCCCTCAAGGCTGGCCAGATTGTCTATGATGGCCCCGCCTCGGGTCTGGACAAGGACCGTCTGATCGACATCTACGGCCCCGAGTTCGAGGACGTCTTCTGGGAAGGAGCCCCGAAATGATCGATGCCACGCTGAGCCGCAGAGGCCTGATCGCCGCCGCAGGCCTGGGTGCCGCCGCCCTCGCGGGCTGCAGCCGCCAGCCGACCCCGCCTTCCGACGGGTCATCGGGTGTCCTGAAGTTCTCGATTGTCGCCCCGGAGAGCGCCTCAAGCTTGGAGGCATACTGGCGCCCGATCATTGCCGACATGGAGAAGGCGACCGGGCTGAAGATCGAGCCCTACATCGGGGCCAACTACACCGCCCTGGTCGAGGCCATGCGCTTCAAGCAGACCCATTTCGGCTGGTTCACCAACCTGTCGGGCCTCGAGGCCATCCGCCGGGCCGACGGGGAGGTCTTCGCCCGCACCTTCGATCCCAACGGGGATGATGGCTACAACTCGGTGATCCTGGTTCCCGCCTCCAGCAAGACCACCCTTGAGGATATCCTGCGCTGTGACCGCACGCTCAACTTCGGGATCGGCGACGCCAAGTCCACCTCGGGGACCCTGGCACCCAAGACCTACCTGTTCTCGCCCAAGGGCATCGAAGTCCAGACCTGTTTCAAGACCCTGAAGTCGGCCAATCACAACACCAACCTGGTGGGCGTTGCGAATGGTGTCCTGGATGCTGGGACGGGCAACACCACCAGCCTGCGCCTCCAGCGCGAGCGCGACGTGGAGCGCGCGGCCAAGGGCGAGCCGACCCTGGGCGACAAGGTACGCGTGGTCTGGACCTCCCCCCGCCTGCCCGAAGACCCGATTGTCTGGCGCAAGGACCTGGACCCCGCGGTCAAGGAAAAGCTCCGCCAGTTCTTCCTGACCTACGCCCAGGGCGAGGGGGCCGAGGCCGAGCGCCAGCGGGGCCTGCTGGCCAAGATCTCCATCGGCGGCTTCAGGCCCGCCGACGACAACCACCTCCTGCGGGTGCGCGAGATGGAGGCCACCGAGAACGTCCTCGAGTCCCAGCGCAGCGGGGATCCAAAGCGGATCGCCGACGCCCGAAAGGCGCTGGACGGGGTCAAGGCTGAGGAGGCCGCCCTCCAGGCCCGCACCGGCCAGCCCGTCGACGCGAACTGATCCATGGTCCAGACCGCACCCGCCGTCCTTGAGCCGCCGTCCCGGCCCTTCGGGCAGAGGGTGTTCGACTTCGTCCTGTGGGGCGGGATCATCGTCCTGCTGATCGCCTCCTTCGGCCCGGCTGAGATCTCCAAGTTCCCGCTATTGTTCTCCAACTCGGACAACATGCGGCAGTTCGCCTCGGGCTTCCTGAATCCGGATTTCTCGAACTGGCGCGACCTGATCGAGAAGATGTGGCTCACCATCCAGATGGCCCTGTGGGGGACGGCCCTGGCCATACTGATCGCTGTGCCCATGGGGCTCCTCGGCGCGCGCAATGTAACGCCGGCCTTCATCCAGCTCCCGGTCCGCCGGTTGATGGACCTGATCCGGTCGGTGCCGGACCTGGTCATCGGCACGGCCTTCCTGGTGGCGGTGGGCCTTGGTCCCTTTGCCGGCGTCATGGCCCTGGCCCTCAACACCGGCGGTGTCCTCGCCAAGCTCTTCGCCGAGGCCGTCGAGGCCATCGACCGGGGTCCCGTGGAGGGCGTCCGGGCGACGGGCTCCGGGCGACTTCAGGAAATCGTCTGGGGGGTGATCCCCCAGGTCGCGCCCCTGTGGACCTCCTATGCCCTCTACCGGTTCGAATCGAACAGCCGCAGCGCCACCGTGCTCGGCCTGATCGGCGCCGGCGGTATCGGCCAGATCCTGTTCGACAGCATGAACAGCTTCAACTACCCCCTCACCGCCGCCATCTCGATCGTCATCGTCACCGCCGTGACCCTGATCGACCTGCTCAGCCAGACCATTCGCGCGCGTCTGCTCTGACCCCGCATCGAAGGCGCCAACGTCCGCGGCCTGACGGCGACCCTCGCCTTTCAGGGGGATGGTTTTAACAATCTCGGCCTCGACTTTTACGGTCCCGCGGGACGGGCGGGCCGGGACAACTAGGGTCGCGGGGGGTGTTCCCTTCAACGGGAACAAGCATCTTCATCTTGGCATCCGGGTCCTGGTCCGAAGTGTCCAGATTTGAGCCCAGTACGACTTTTGAGTTCCACCCAAACGAAAGTGTCATGTTAAGTCGCTATTAACCCGTGTAATCCGTCCCTCTCCATGCGCGGTCGCAGACCGGGAAGTTCTGAGACTAGGAGATCACACTGATGACGTCCGCTTCCCACCGGCCCCAGATTCGTCGGACCTGCGCCACGATGGCGCTGGCCGGCTGCGTTGCGCTTCTCGCAGGTATCCAGCCGGCTCACGCTGCCCGAGACTATGTCTGGGCCGCCGGCTCCTCCACCACCTTTCCCTTCGCCACCCGGGTGTCCGAGCAGTTCGCTCGCAAGACCGGCATGAAGGCCCCCAAGGTCGAGAGCCTTGGCACCGGCGGCGGCATCAAGCTGTTCTGCTCGGGGGTTGGCGACAGCTTCCCCGACATCGCCACCGCCTCTCGCCGCATGAAGCGCTCGGAGTTCGACGCCTGCGCTGCCAAGGGGGTCAAGGACATCATTGAGCTGAAGATCGGCTTCGACGGCATTGTCGTCGCCGTGGACAAGCGGGGCCCTGACTACGCCTTCTCGACCTCGGCACTCTACCTGGGCCTGGCGGCCAAGGTGCTGCGCTTCGGCCAGTACGAGCCCAACCCCTACAAGACCTGGCCCGAGGTGGGCGCCGGCCTGCCGCGCGGTCGTATCCAGGTCTACGGGCCGCCGCCGTCTTCGGGCACCCGCGACGCCTTCGTCGAACTGGCCATCGAGGCCGGGGCCCTAAAATACCCCGCAAACCAGGCCCTCAGGAAGGCGGACGAGAAGCAGTTCAAGGACAGGGTCGACCCCCTCCGTAAGGATGGCTGGATCGACTCCGGCGAGAACGATAACGCCATCATCCAGACCCTCACCAAGACCCCCGGGGCCCTCGGTGTGTTCGGTTGGTCCTTCCTCGAGGAGAACATGGACCAGGTAAAGGGTGCGGCGGTCAACGGCGTGAAGCCCTCCGTCGCCTCGATCTCGGACGGCTCCTACCCCCTTTCGCGGTCCCTCTACATTTATGTGAAGAAGGCCCACGTTGGCGTGACCAAGGGCCTGCGCGAATACCTGTCCGAATTCGTTTCCGACGCCGCCACTGGCCGCGCCGGCTACCTCAAGGACCGTGGTCTGATCCCGCTACCCGCCGCCCAGCACGATGCCAACAAGGCGACGTCGGGCGCACTGACCCCCATGGCACGGCCCGCAGCCTGACCCGCCGCTCCCAGCCATAGGCGCCTGCGCCGCAGATCTCCGGATCTGCGGCGCCTTTCGTTCAGGGGCAGGGCCAGGGGCCGGGACTAGACGTCCTCGCGGCTTTTCCTGAGGCGGGTCATTCTCCGCAGGCGCCGCCAGAAGCGGTTCTTCTCAGGCTCCGGCCAGGGCTGGAGGTTGCGGACGAAATCCTCCGCGCAGGCCCGCCAGGAGAATCCCTCCGCGAAGCGGCGCACGGCGGTCCGATCCAGCTTCACCGCCTCCAGGCAGGCTTCCCGCAGGCCCTCCGTGGCCGTCAGGGCCAGGACGCCGGCACCGGATCCAGGGATGATGTCGATCGGCCCCGGGGCCGGATAGGCCGCCACGGGGGTTCCCGTGGCCATGGCCTCCAGGATTACTAGGCCGAAGGTGTCGGTCAGGGAAGGAAAGACGAAGACGTCGGCACCCGCGAAATGGGCGGCCAGGTCGTCATCAAACCGGGCGCCCCGGAAGATGGCTCCGGGGTAGCGGGCCTCAAGCTCCTCGCGCTGCGGACCGTCCCCCACCACGACCTTCGTGCCTGGCAGGTCAAGGGCCAGGAAGGCCTCGATATTCTTCTCGACCGCCACCCGTCCTACAGACAGGAAGATGGGGCGGGGCAGGCCCGCATAGACGTCCGGGTCTCCCTCCCCCAGGGGGTGGAACTGCTCGGTGTCGACACCCCGGGACCAGGCGGTGATGTTGCGAAAGCCGTGCTGGACCAGCTCGTCGCGCATGGTCGGCGTGGCCACCATCAGCCGTCCGGAAGGTTTGTGGAACCATCTCATATAGGCGTAGCCCGCTGACAGAGGCAGGGGCAGGCGGGCCGAGACGTATTCGGGGAACCGCGTGTGATAGCTGGTGGTGAAGGGCAGCTTCCACTCCACGCAGATCCGTCGCGCGGCCAGACCGATGGGTCCCTCGGTGGCGATGTGAATGGCCTGGGGCTCGAAGGCCTTGAAGTGCTCTCGCACGGGCTCGTAGGCACCGACAGCGACCTTGATCTCGGGATAGGTCGGAAGCGGGAAGCTCCGGAACTGGTCCGGCGAGATGACCTCCACCGTGTGTCCCATCCCCCTCATCTCGTCGATCACCCGGGTCAGGGTCCGGACTACACCGTTCACCTGCGGCTCCCAGGCGTCTGTTGCGATCAGGATGCGGAGCTGCCGGCGTCCGTCGATCTCGGTCCGGACGCCCTCCCGGACCCGGCGCATGGAGGGCCGGCTTGGCGGCAGGCCCTCGGCCTGGAGCCGCGCCCAGAATGCGCCCATCAGGGCGTCGCGAGTGGGGAAATAGCGATAAACGGTCCGCTCGCCGACGCCGGCTAGCCGGGCGATCTCGGAGAATGCGGCCTCTTCAAGCCGACCCTCTTCGAGCAGCCGGCTCACAACGTCGAGGATCCGCGCCTCGGTCTGGGCCTTCTGCTGGCCCCTGGAGAGACTTTCCGGCATGTCGCCTATGGCTTTCATGACAGCTGTACTGCCGCCAAATCAGGCCGCAGGTCAATGGGTTGGCTTCAGGCGGCCAGGCTGGACTCGGCCGCTCCGGCGACCTGGCCCTGGGGGACGGCACGCAGAAGGCGCTTCTGCTCCCGGCTCCAGTCCAGCAGGATCAGTTCGCCGTCTTCCCGCTCCGCGATCGCCGTGCAGCTTTCGACCCAGTCGCCGTCGTTGACGTACAGGATGTCGTCGAAGCGGCGGATCTCTGCCTTGTGAATGTGTCCGCAGATCACCCCGTCGACGCCCCTGCGACGCGCCTCTTCGGCGACCGCTTCCTCGTAGTTCTCGATGAACTGGACGGCGTTCTTCACCTTCAGCTTCAGGTAGGCCGACAGGGACCAGTAGCCAAAGCCGAACCGACGGCGCAGACGGTTGAAGACCGTGTTCACGGTCAGGAGTGTCCGGTAGGCCCAGTCGCCGACAAAGGCCAGCCAGCGGGCGTGCTGCAGGACGCCGTCGAATTCATCGCCATGGGTAACCAGGAAACGCCGGCCATCGGCAGTCACGTGGATCGCGTCCCGCATGACCAGGACGTCCCCGAACCGATGACCGACGAAGTCCCGCGCCGCCTCGTCATGATTGCCGGGCACATAGATGACCTTCACGCCCTTGCGGGCCAGCCTGAGGATCTTCTGCACCACATCGTTATGGGCCTGGGGCCAGTACCAGCCGTTCCGGAGCTTCCAGCCGTCGATGATGTCGCCCACAAGGTAGAGGGTGTCGAATTCCGCGGTCTTTATGAAGTCGAGCAGGAGTTCCGCCTGGCACCCCTTGGTGCCGAGGTGGACGTCCGAAATGAAGACCGTCCGGTATCGGTGTTCGTTGTGCATCATCACCGCAGCCCCCCGCTGATGACCCTATGTC
>CAMAOY010000072.1 GCA_945859865.1 Phenylobacterium deserti | reverse complement strand
ACCAGGAAGGGTATCCGCCAGCCCCAGGCCTTGAAGGCCTCCTCCCCCACCTGGGTGCGCACCAGGATGATGACGATCAGGGACAGGAACAGGCCCAGGGTCGCCGTGGTCTGGATCCAGCTGGTGTAGAGGCCGCGCTTCCCGTCTGGTGCGTGCTCGGCGACATAGGTGGCCGCGCCGCCGTACTCGCCGCCCAGGGCCAGGCCCTGGACGAGGCGAAGTGCGACGAGGATCACCGGCGCCGCCAGGCCGATCTGGCTGTAGTCCGGGAGCAGGCCGACGGCGAAGGTCGATAGCCCCATCAGCAGCATGGTGACCAGGAAGGTGTTCTTGCGGCCCCAGAGGTCGCCCAGGCGTCCGAAGACGATGGCACCGAAGGGGCGGACAGCAAAGCCCGCGGCGAAGGCCATCAGGGCCAGGATGAACCCCGTGGTCTCGTTCACGCCAGAGAAGAAATGAATGCTGATGAAGGCGGTCAGGGAGCCATAGAGGTAGAAGTCGTACCACTCGAAGATCGTGCCGGCGGATGCCGCCCCCACGATCAGCTTGTCGTTTCGAGCCTTGCCCGCCATGACGTCCACCCCCGGAGATTTCCCCTGGGGGAGGATAGACGCCGAAACCTATTCGAATCCAGCGCGCGATCCGCTCCCGGGCCGGCGAAAGGGCCGGCCCGGGACGCGTTGATCAGAGGTCGGAGAACTTCTTGCCCTCGGCCACCAGCTTCTCGAGCAGGGGGGCTGGTTTGAAGTCGTCGCCCATCTTGGCCTGGAATTCCTTCATCTTCTCCAGGACCTTGGCCGCGCCGATCTGGTCGCCGTACCACATCGGGCCGCCGCGATAGACGGGCCAGCCGTAGCCGTTCTGCCAGACCACATCGACGTCCGAGGACCGGATGGCCTTGCCCTCTTCGAGGATCTTCACGCCCTCGTTGATCATCGGATAGATGCAGCGCTCGAGGATCTCCTCGTCGCTCACCGTCCGCGGGTTGGAGCCGGTCTTGACGATGAAGTCATTGATGATCTGTTCGGTCACCGGGCTCGGCTTGGCGTTGCGGTTCTCGTCGTAGTCATAGTAGCCGGCACCGGTCTTCTGGCCGCGGCGGTCCATCTCGCACAGGACATCGCGGATGCTTTCGCCCTGCGAGCGCTCCTTGACCCAGCCGATGTCGAGGCCGGCCAGGTCGCTCATGGCGAAGGGACCCATGGGGAAGCCGAAGTCATAGAGCACCCGGTCGACATCCCAGGGCATGGCACCCTCCATGACCAGCTTCTGGGCTTCGCGCTGGCGCTGGCCGAGGATGCGATTGCCGACGAAGCCGGGGCAGACGCCGACCAGGGCGGCGATCTTGCCGATCTGCTTGGCCAGCCTCATCGAGGTGGCGATCACCGACTTGGAGGTATGGTCGGCGCGAACGATCTCGAGCAGCTTCATCACGTTGGCGGGCGAGAAGAAGTGCAGGCCGATCACCGCCTCGGGGCGCTTGGTCACCGAGGCGATCTCGTCGATGTTCAGGCCCGAGGTGTTGGTGGCCAGGATGGCGCCCGGCTTGCAGATGGCGTCCAGCTTGGTGAAGATCTCCTTCTTCACGTCCATGCGCTCGAACACCGCCTCGATAACCAGGTCGACCGTGGCCAGGGCGTTCATGTCCAGCGAGCCCGTGATCAGGGCCATGCGCTCCTCGACCTGGGCGGCGGTGATGCCGCCGCGGGACGCCGTGCGCTCGTAGTTGCCGCGGATGACCTTCAGGCCGCGTTCCAGGGCTTCGGCCTGGACCTCGACGATGGTGACCGCGATGCCGACATTGGCGAAGTTCATCGCAATGCCGCCGCCCATGGTGCCGGCCCCGATGATGCCCACCGACTTGACCGGGATCAGGGGGGTGTCGTCCGGCACGTCCGGGACCTTCTGGGCCTGGCGCTCGGCAAAGAAGGAGTAGCGCTGGGCGGCCGACTGCGAACCCGTGACCAGTTCGCCGAACAGCTTGCGCTCGACGGCCAGCCCCTCGTCGAAGGGCAGGTTCACCGCCGCCTCGATGCAGCGGATATTGTACTCAGGTGCCATGAAGCCGCGGAACTTGCGGGCATTGGCCTTGCGGAAGGCCTCGAAGATCTCGGGCTTGCCACGGGCGGCCTCGACCTTGGCATTGTTGTCGCGGACCTTCACCAGGGGCCTGTTCTCGGCCACGCAGCGCCGGGCGAAGGCCACAGCGGCCTCGCGCAGCTTGCCTTCCTCGGCCAGCTCGTCGACCAGGCCCATGGCCAGGGCCTCGCTGGCCGGGGCGTGGCGTCCCGAGGTCATCATCTCGAGGGCCTTCTCGGGCCCGGCCACGCGGGGCAGGCGCTGGGTGCCGCCGGCACCGGGCAGCAGGCCCAGGTTCACCTCCGGCAGGCCGAGGCGGGCCGAGGGCACGGCGATGCGGTAGTGGGCGACCAGGGCGACCTCGAGACCGCCGCCGAGGGCGGTCCCGTGGATGGCGGCGATCACCGGCTTGGGCGCGGTCTCCATCATCGTCTGGACGTCGAACAGAGAGGGCCCGCGCGCAGCGCCGCCGAACTCGGTGATGTCGGCGCCGGCGATAAAGGTGCGGCCCTCGCAGATCAGCACGATGGCCTTGACGGCGGGATCGGCGGTCGCGGCCTTGAAGCCCTCGAACAGGCCCTCGCGCACATTGGCCGAAAGGGCGTTCACGGGGGGCGAGTTCAGGGTGATGATGGCGATGTCGCCGTCCATCGAAAGGTCGGTCACCGGATTGATGGCGGTCATGCGTTTCCTCGCTCTGGGGTTTCCGGACCAGCCGTTCAGGGGGCCAGTTCCGGCGTCGGATTCCCTTGGCGGTGTATACGCGGGGCCCGGGACGGGCGAGTCAAAACTGCGGCTGCGACCCCGATCGGCTTGACCGCCCCTGGCATCTGTGAGACCGCCTAGGCCCGATCGCCTTGTCCGGCTCGACGGTCGGAAAACGCAGAGCAGGGCCTAACCTGCTCGGTCGGGGGAAACGGGGTGGACCCATGCGTCTGAAGATTCTGGGCGGCGGACTTGCGGCCCTCGTTGCAGTGGTTTCCTTCAGCGTTGCTGCGGCCGCGCCCGCCAAGATACCGCGGACTCCGGACAAGCGCCCGGACTTCAATGGCGTCTGGCAGGTCCTGAATACCGCCAACTGGGACATCGAGCCCCACGCCGCCCGCGCCGCCCTGGCCCTGCGTCCAGGGCCGGTGGTTCCGGTGCCCGTCCGGGAGGTCCTGGCCCTCGGCGCCGTCGGCGCCGTGCCGGCTGGCGCTGGGGTCGTGGTGGGCGGCGTCATCCCCTATACCCCTGAGGCCAAGGCGAAGCGGGATGAGAACCGCGCCGACTGGCTGAACCGGGACCCCGAGATCAAGTGCTACCTGCCGGGCGTTCCGCGGGCCAATTACATGGCCTTCCCGCTACAGATCATCCAGGGCGGGAGCGAGACCCTGATCGCCTACGAGTATGCCGGCGCGGTCCGGAGCCTGGTTTTCAAGGACCCGGGCCCGGCGCCGGTGGATTCCTGGATGGGCCAGTCGGTGGCGAAATGGGAGGGTGACACCCTCGTCGTCACCGTCACCGGACAGTCCGACTCCACCTGGTTCGACCGGGCGGGCAACCATCACTCCGCGGGCATGACCGTGGTCGAGCGCTGGACCCTGACGGACGCCGACCATATCCGATACGAGGCCGAGATCACCGACCCCGAAACCTTCACCCGTCCCTGGAAGGTGTCGATGGTCCTTTATCGCCGGGTGGGCGAGGACGCCCGCCTCCAGCAGTTCAAGTGCGTCGAGTTCGTCGAGGAGTTGATGTTCGGCAAGCTCCGCAAGAACCCCCTGCCCTGATCCCGACCGACATTCAGCCGGAGACCCCGACATGACCTCCAACTCCACGCGCACACTCGCCGCCCTGGCGGCCATCGCCGGACTGTCCATCGCCGGCGCGGCGGGCCAGGCCGAGGCGCACCACGCCTTCGCCGCCGAGTTCGACGGCAACGCCCCGGTTCTGCTCCGCGGGGCCGTGACCAAGGTCGAGTGGATCAATCCGCACGCCTGGATCCACGTGTCGGTGGCCAAGGCGGGTGGCGGAACCCAGGTCTGGATGGTCGAGGGCGGCACGCCCAACACCCTCCTTCGCTCCGGCCTGACGCGGGACTCCGTCAAGCCCGGCACCAATGTCATCGTCCGAGGCTACCAATCCAAGGACAAGGCCTGCGCCCCGGCCTGCAAGGCCAATGGCCGCGACGTGACCTTCACCGACGGTCGCCGGGTCTTCATGGGGTCCTCCGGAACCGGGGCGCCCAAGGACGGCTCCGATCCGGGCGAGCGGCGGCCCTAAGGCCCCGGCGCGCCTCCATGCTGGATGACTTCGTAGCCTGGCTGGCGACGACACCGGGGAGCATTGCACTCCACGAGTCGCTCTACATGTACGCCATCGTGGAGACCACCCACGTGGTCGCCATCACCCTCTTCGTGGGCACGATCGCCATGGTCGACCTGAGGGTGCTGGGCCTGGCGCTCAACCGCGTCCCGGTTTCCCAGTTGCTGCGCAGGCTCCTGCCCTGGACGGTGCTCGGCTTCGTCATCCTGATGGTGACCGGGGCCCTGCTGTTCTACGCCATCCCCGAACGCACCTTCCACAGCATCTGGTTCCGGGCGAAGGTTCTGCTGCTGGTGCTGGCGGGCCTGAATGCCTGGCGGTTCCACCGCGCCTACGGCGTGTCGCCCGGGGGGTGGGACCTGGGCCCCGCCCCGGCGCGCGCGCGCCTTTCGGCCCTGGCCTCCCTGGCCCTCTGGATCGGCGTGATCTTCTTCGGCCGTTTCATCGCCTACAACTGGTTCGACTGCGACAAGCCCCAGCCCGCCTTCATCTCTGCAGTCTCGGCCTGCCGGAGCTTTACGCCGTGAACCTCTACGCCCTCTGCGAGGCCATCGAGGCCACCGCCCTCTCCGCCGCTATCCGGGAGTCCCTCTGGCTCTTCCCGGTGATCGAGGCGGTCCACCTGGTGGGCCTGGCCATCCTGGGCGGCTCTCTCTTGGTGGTCGACCTGAGGCTGATGGGGACAGGGCTGACCCGGCAGTCCATCGCCGAGGTGGAGCAGGGTGCCAGGGGCTGGTTCCTCGGCGCCCTTGCACTGATGGTTTCCACGGGTGCCCTCCTTGGGATGTCAGAGGCCGTCAAGCTCTACGACCGACCCGCCTTCTTCCTGAAGATGATCACCCTGACCCTGGGCCTGCTGCTGGCCTTCACCGTCCGGCGGGCGCTGATCTCACGCAATCCGAGGGGCGGGCCCTTCGCCTTTTCGGTCGGCGCCCTGTCCGTTTTCCTGTGGCTGACCACCGCCGTGGCCGGCCGCTGGGTCGGCTTTTCCTGACGCCCCGGCCGGGATCAGGCCCGGCTCAGGACCCCCGAGGGCTATCAGGCCCGGCCCAGGACTTTCGCCCTCAGCCTGCGCATGCCGCCCAGCCAGCGGTCGTAGTCCGCCGTCTTGCGCTGCATGTAGGTGAGGACGATCTGGTGCGGCAGGATCAGGAAGCTTTCCGCCTCCAGTCCCTTCACCACAGCCTCGGCCACGTCCTCGGGCGACAGGACGCCATCCAGGTTCTGCGGCTGCTCCTGGCCTCCTCCGGCCCGAAGCATGGCCGTGTCCACCCCCTGCGGGCAGAGGACCGAGACCTTGATCCCAAGGTCGCCCTGGGCGATGGCCAGGCTCTCGGCGAAGCCGATGGCCGCGTGCTTGGTGGTGGAATAGACCGCGCTGCCGATCTGTGACAGCAGGCCCGCCGCTGAGACCGTGTTGAGGATATAGCCCTCGCCCCGGGCGATCATGCCGGGCAGGGCGGCGCGGGCGCCATAGACGTGGGCCATGACGTTGACCCCCCAGGCCCGGTTCCAGACCGCGTCGCTCGCCGAGGCGGCGTTGTCCGGGTCCGGTTCGCCGCCGCCCACGCCAGCGTTCTGGCAGAACAGGTCGATGCGCCCGTGCGCGGCCTCCACCGCCCGGACCATGGCCTCGATGGCTGCCGGGTCGGAGACGTCCACGCCGTAGGACGAGCCGCCGATCTCGCCCGCGACCTTGGCGGCACCCTCGGCGTTGAGGTCGACGACGGCGATGTGGGCCGCGCCCTCCCGGGCGAAGCGCCGGCACAGGGCTGCGCCTATGCCATCGGCACCGCCGGTCACGATGATGATCTTTCCCTGAATCTTCATCGAGGACTCCTAGTCGTAGGCCATCAGGATTTCGTCGAGTGCCCGCTCAAGGTCGATGACGGTCGAGCACTGGGTGAGAAGCGTACAGAAAGGGCGGTATTCCAGCAGGCAGCTGTCTCCCGAGCCCCAGTTCGGCGCTGGCTCCGGGCACAGCCAGACCAGGCGCTTGGCCTGGTCGGCGATCTGCTTGAAGACGTCCAGGCGCGGGTTCGAATAGTTGGAGCGGCCGTCGCCGAGGATCAGGACAGTGGTCCGCCGGTCGATCACCTCGCCGAAGTCCCGGTCCAGCTCCAGGAAGGCCGCGCCATAGTCGGTACCCCCCGAGCCCACTTCGTCGACGATGGCGCGCATGGCGGTCTCGAAGGGCAGGGTCTCGAGCGGCCGGCTGACGTCAGCCAGGTGGGCCGAGAAGGCGAAGGTCTCCAGGTCGGTGACCTTCTCCTTCAGGGCGTGCAGGAAGAGGAGCAGGAAGCGGACATACTGGGCCACCGAGCCGGAGACGTCGCAGACCGCCACGATCTTGGGTCGGTCCTTGCGCTTGATCTTCCAGATGATGTCGAAGGGCACCCCGTCATGGCCGGCGTTGGCGCGAAGGGTGCGGCGCACGTCTAGCTGGCCCCGGTCCCTGACCTTGCGCCGGCGCGCGTGGCGGACGGCTAGGCGCTTGGCCATGCGCTCGACCAGGGCCCGCATGCGGGCGGTGTCGCTGCGCCCCAGGGCCCCGAAACTGCGCTCGGCCAGGATCTCGTTCATGAAGGCGTCCTGCGCCGACCGGCCGTAGATCTCGAACCGGGCCTCGACGAAGGCGCGGGTCTGCTTCTGCAGGGCAGAGCGGTCGCCCATCAGGGCTTCGGCGTCCGCCTGTCCCTGCGCGTCGCGGCGGCCCAGGGCCTCCATCAGCCGCGCCTCCAGGGCCTCGACGCCCATCTGCTCCATCATCTTGCGGCTGTAGTAGCCGGACTGGGTGGCGAAGCGGATCTCGTCCACCCCCGCCGCCGCGCCGGCCCGCTCCAGGGCCATGGCCATCTTTCCGGGGTTCTCGCCCCGGGCCAGGGCGGAGAGGGCCTCAACCGGATCACCCCCGTCACCGGCTTCGTCACCGCCCTCGGCGTCCCCGGACTGGGGCTCGCCCCCGGCCTCGCCCTCGCCCGGCTGTCCGGAGTCCGGGTCCCCGCCCTCACCGCGCTGACTCTCCGACGCAGCGGCGGCGGCGGCTTCCCGGCTGAAGTAGAGCTCGAAAAGCTGTTCGTGGATCGCCTTTTCCTCGACCGACTTGGCCAGAACCGTTCCCAGGGCGGTCTTCAGGACGCGCCGGTCTTCCCAGCCCACCACTTCGACCGTGCGCGCGGCGTCCATGGCCTCGGTGGTCGAGACCCCGGCACCGGCGGACCGCAGGGCCCGGATATAGCGGGTGAGCGTCCGCTCCATCAGCGGCCGGCCTTGTCCCGGCTATCGAGCAGGGCCTCCACCTTGCCCGACACCTCGGCAATGTCGGACTGCCGCTTGAGGATGACGTTCAGGGTTGAGCGCACCATGGCCGGCTCGAGGGAGTCCGCGTGCAGGAGGATCAGGGTGCGGGCCCAGTCGATGGTCTCGCTGATCGAGGGCAGCTTGCGGATATTCTCGCCCCTGACGGCCTGGATGAAGGCCACCAGGCGCTCCAGCAGCCGCTCGGAGACGCCGGGAACCCGGGTACGCACAATCCGCGCCTCCAGCTCGGCGTCGGGGAAGTCGATATGCAGGTGCAGGCAGCGGCGCTTGAGGGCGTCGCCCAGCTCCCGGGTGGCGTTGGAGGTCAGCATCACCAGGGGCGGCACCTGGGCCGCGATCGTCCCGATTTCCGGTACGGTCACCTGGTAGTCCGAGAGGACCTCCAGCAGCAGGGCCTCAAACTCCTCGTCGGACTTGTCGATCTCGTCGATCAGCAGGACCGAGCCCGTCGACTGCTCCATGGCCTTCAGGAGGGGGCGCGGCTCCAGGAAGTCGCGGGAGAAGAAGATGTCCTGGAAGCCGTTCAGCTTTTGCAGGGCCTCGTCCAGGGTGTCGGCGTCCTCGACCAGGTGACCGATCTTGTCCTTCAGGATCTGGGTGTAGAGGAGCTGCTTGCCGTACTTCCACTCGTAGAGGGCCTTGGACTCGTCCAGGCCCTCATAGCACTGCATCCGTATCAGGGGCTGGTCCAGGCCCAGGGCCACCGAGCGGGCAAGGTCGGTCTTGCCGACCCCGGCGGGGCCTTCGATAAGGACCGGCTTGCGCAGATGGTGGGCCAGATAGACAGCGGTGGCGATCTCCGGTGTGGCGATGTATCCCGACTGCGCCAGCATGGACAGGACAGCCTCAACGGAGGCTAGGCCCTCCGGCGTTTCCATACTTTTCGTCGCACCCGTCACCGCATCCGTCATCGCGTCTCCCCTGCCCGCCGTTCGCGGGTCCTGTTGGTTTCCAGTCCGGCCGAGCATTAGCGGACAGATCCGTCGAGACCAACCGTCATCCCTTCCTTGCCCGGGAAATTTGAATAAGGTGTATGGAGCGGCCGCAGAGCCCGGGGGGTCCATGAAGCTCTATCACTGCGCGGATGCGCGTTCCCTGCGCCCCCTCTGGGCGCTGGAGGAGCTGGGCGCCGACTACGAGCTGGTCAACATGGCCTTCCCGCCCCGGGTGGCCTATCCCGGCTACCTCGACATCAATCCCTTGGGCACGGTGCCGACCTTTGTCGACGGCGACGTCACCCTCACCGAGTCCACAGGCATCTGCCACTACCTGGGCGAGAAGTTCGCGCCCACGGACCTGCGGGTCGATCCCGCCGAGCCGGCCTACGGTGAGTACCTGAACTGGATGTACCGCAGCGACGCGACCCTGACCTTTCCCCAGACCATCGTGCTCAGGTACACGCGCCTGGAGCCTAGGGAGCGTCGCCTGCCCCAGGCGGCCGAGGACTATACGGTCTGGTACCTTTCGCGCCTGCGCAGCGTCGAGGCAGCCCTCGAGGACAGGGAGTTCCTGTGCGCTGGCCGCTTCACAATGGCCGACATCGCCGTCCACTATGCCCTCTTCCTGGGTGAGACCCTGGGCCTGGCGGAACGCTACAAGCCACGCTCCCGGGACTATCTGGAGCGGCTCAAGGAACGCCCGGCCTTTCGGAAGGCCCGGGAGAGACAGGCCGCCGGGGCGGACTGAGCGACCTCTATGCACGCACAAGCCAGGGGCGCCGGCCCCGCGGGAGTGAGACCATGAGCACAGTTGATCCCAAGGACCTTGCGGACTTCTCCGAGCAGGCTGACGCCTGGTTCGCCGAGAACGTCGAGCGCGATCCCGGCTTCATGCTGCCCCTGACCTTCATGGAGGTCGGCACGGATACGCAGTTCAACTTCCTGCGGGACTGGCAGAACAAGGTCTGGGAGGCCGGCTACCTGGGGGCCGCCTGGCCGAAGGCCTATGGCGGCGGCGGGCTTCCGCAGGCCTTCCAGATCGCTGCCACCCGGGCCATGCGCAAGCGCCAGGGTCCGATCATGCTCAACGCCATCGGCCTGAACTGGGCCGGGCCCCTCCTGTTGGAGATGGGGACCGAGGCGCAGAAGCAGGCCCACCTGAAGGGCATCCTCTCGGCCGAGGACATCTGGTGCCAGGGCTTCTCCGAGCCCGGCCACGGCTCGGACCTGGGCTCGGCCCAGACCCGGGCGGTCCGCGATGGCGACCACTATGTGGTCAATGGATCCAAGATCTGGACCACCCTGGGCCGCTACGCGAAGTACATGATCCTGCTGGCCCGGACCGATCCGTCCACCGAGCGCAAGTATGATGGGCTGAGCTTCTTCCTCATGCCCATGAAGGCACCCGGAATCGAGACGGTCCCGATCCGCAAGCTGACCGGCGAGCACGGCTTCACCCAGACCTTCTTCACGGACGCAAAGGCCCCGGCCGACGGCCTGGTCGGCCCCGAAGGCGGTGGCTGGAAGGTGGCCATGCGCACCCTGGAGTACGAGCGCGGGGCCCGGGGCGGGCAGGCCGGAGGCTATGTCTCGGTCGGTGCCAACGCCTTCGACGTCTTCGCGCTGGCCCAGCGGACGAAGCGCGGCGGCCAGCCGGTTCTCGAAGACCCCCTGGTCGCTGACGAGATGGTCGGCTTCCTGATGGAGATTCAGGCCCTGACCCTCAACGGCCAGCGCACCCAGGTGCCCGAGCTGATCGCCGACCGGCCCCAGGGCATCCCCCTGGCCTCCAAGCTGATGGGCACGGAGATGTCCCGGCGGCTCAATGATTTCGCGGTCCGCCTCACCGGCGTCCGCGGGGCCTACTATGTCGATGAGCCGGAGGCTGCGGACAACGGCCTGTGGGCGCGCAACTACCTGAATGCCTTCTCGGCCACCATCGGCGGGGGCACCTCGCAGATTCAGGCCAACATCGTCGGCGAGCACGTGCTCGGCCTGCCGAAGTCCTAGGGAGGCGAGGTCAATGAAGGATCTGGGACGGATCGGTTTCACCGAGGACCAGGCGACTCTCCTGGATGTCGCCACGGACTTCTGCCTGCGGCGCTCTCCGGTGGCGACCGTGCGCCGCCTGATGGAGGCGGAGGCTGGCCACGACCCCGCGGTCTGGGCCGAGCTGGGCGACCTGGGCTGGCTGGGCGTGGCCATACCCGAGGCCTACGGCGGTTCCGGGCTTGGCCTCGCAGAGGTGGTCCCCCTCGTGGAACAGATGGGCCGCCGGCTCATGGCTGGGCCCTTCGTCTCTACGACCCTCGCTGCCCAGGCCCTGATCGCGGCAGGGACCGAGGACCAGAAGCGCGAGGCCCTGCCTCGGATCGCGGCGGGCGAGGCGGCGACCCTGGCCCTGGCCGAGCTGGATACCGACTGGGAGCCGGACGCCATCGCCTGCACCGCGACCCGGCAGGCCGACGGCCGCCTGGCCCTGTCCGGGCGCAAGGTCCTGGTCACCGACGCTTCGGAGGCTCGCCGGATTATCGCCTCCGTCCGGATCGACGGCACCCCCGCCCTGGTGCTGCTGACGCCCGATGACCTCCCGGCCGGTGCCCTTCGCCAGGAGACAGTGATCGACGGGACGCGCAGGTCCTTCGGCCTGACCCTTGACGGAATCGTACTGGACGCTGACCGGCGGTTCGATCCGAACCGGACAGTCGCGGCTCTGGAACACGTCCACCTGGCCGCCAATCTCCTGGCCGCCGCCGATATGGTGGGCGGGACCCAGGCCTGCATCGACTACACCCTGGACTACCTGCGGACCCGCAACCAGTTCGGCAAGGTGATCGGCTCCTACCAGGCACTGAAGCATCCCATCGTCGACGCCTACACCCGCTACGAGCAGGCCCGGTCCCATCTCTACAGCGCTGCGCACTGCTTCAACGAACAGGGGACCGGCGAGATCGCCGTTCGCATGGCCAAGGCCTCCGCAGACGTCGCCTACAGCTTCGCCGCCGACCGGGCCATCCAGTTCCATGGGGGCTTCGGCTTCACCTGGGACTGTGACGCCCAGCTCTACCGCCGCCGGGCTATCTGGCACGCGGCCCAGTTCGGCGACGCCGCCTTCCACCGCAAGAAACTCGCCCGCCTTCTCTTCTGATCCCGGACCCGCCATGACTGATACCGCTTCCTCACCGCCCGCCAACCGCGCGCAGGCCCTCGCCATCCTCACGGCTCCGGGCCAACCCTACGAACTGGCCACCCTCGAGATTGGCGGCTACCCGCGGAAGGTTTTCGCTGCAGCCCCGCCCACCCTGCGCGAGCTGTTCGCCGCTGCCGTGTCGGACGCCACCTTCCTGGGATATGGCGAGGAGCGCCTGACCTTCGCCGAGGTCGCCCGGGACGCCGCCCGCCTGGCTTCCGTCCTGGTCACCCGCTTCGGGGTCGGCAAGGGCGACCGGGTCGCCTTTTCCATGCGCAACTTCCCGGAGTGGGTCATCGTCTACCAGGCGGCGAC
>CAMAOY010000071.1 GCA_945859865.1 Phenylobacterium deserti | reverse complement strand
TGATGAAGCTGGTCGAGATCATCCGGGGCATCGCCACCGACGCGCCCACCTACGAGACCGCCGTCAACTTCGCCCGCTCCCTGGGCAAGACCACCGCCAACGCCGAGGACTTCCCGGCCTTCATCGTCAACCGCGTCCTGGTGCCGATGATCAACGAGGCCATCTACACCCTCTACGAAGGGGTCGGCACAGTGGAGGCCATCGACACCGCCATGAAGCTGGGCGCCAACCATCCCATGGGCCCCCTCGAACTGGGGGACTTCATCGGCTTGGACACGGTCCTGTCGATCATGAACGTGCTCTACGAGGGCCTGGCGGACTCCAAGTACCGGCCCTGTCCCCTGCTGACCAAGTACGTCGAGGCCGGCTGGCTGGGCCGCAAGGCCGGCCGCGGCTTTTACGACTATCGCGGCGCGGTCCCCGTCCCGACCCGCTGAGGCTGACGGCACGCCGCGGGCGCAAGCGCCTGACGGGGCGAGATTTTCCCGTTCGACACCCCGTCATGGTTAACCGATACTCCGGGGTGATTCGGGTACGGGCGGGAACATGCGACGCCTCATTCTGCCGCTGCTGACCGCAAGCTATTTCAGCCTCTCGCTGATCTTTGCGGTCCTGATCTGGCGTAACGGCGGCGGCTGGGGCGCTGGCGTAGCCGCACTCGCTGGCGGCCTGGGGCTCTGCTTTACCTTCCATGGCCTGATCACAGGCGTCCTTGGCCAAGCCTCCCTGCGCAAGGAAATCGACACCCTCCGCCATGCCCATCGCCTGCTGGTCGGCCAGATCGAGCAGATCGACACCCGGGTAGCCGAAGTGCTGGAGACCGTCGCCTTCGACGCCCAGCGTCGCTCCGAGGAGCTGACCACCGAGGTCCAGCTCCTGGAAGACCTGGTCACCCGCATGAGCGAACGCCTCGACGAGCGGCTCGCTGACGGACCAGTGGGACGCCCTGGGGAGGGCACCCGGACTGGCTGGCGCGAGCGGCTGCAGACCGTGCGTGAGGCCCTGGTCGCCGGCCGCGTGGACCTCTACCTCCAGCCGGTGGTCAACCTCCCCCAGAGGCGGACCGTCTTCTACGAAAGCTACACCCGCCTGCGCGACGAGACCGGCCGGATCCTGATGCCCGCCGAGTTCCTCACCGTGGCCGAGCCCGAGGGCCTGGTGGCCGCCGTCGACAACCTGCTCCTCTTCCGGTGCGTGCAGATTGTCCGCAGGCTGGCCCAGACCGACAAGAAGGTCGGCATCTTCTGCAACATCTCGATCAGCTCCCTGTCCGACGAGGGGTTCTTCCCGCAGTTCCTCGAGCTGATGGCCGAGAACACCGACCTGGCCGGTTCGGTCATCTTCGAGATCGGCCAGTCTGCCTACGACGCCCGCAGTTCGACGGCGGTCCGCAACATGCGGCGCCTGGCCGAGCTGGGCTTCCGCTTCAGCCTCGACAAGATCCGACGGCTGGACATGGACTTCCAGGAACTGGCCCGCAGCGACGTGCGCTTCCTCAAGATCGGCGCCCAGTCCCTGCAGGACGAGATCGTCGAGAGCGGCGAGGGTCCGGTCTTCCGCGCCCTCCCCGACCTGGCCGCCCAGGACTTCGCCGCCCTGGCGCGCCGCTACGGCGTCGACATCATCGCCGAGAAGATCGAGGACGAGCGCCAGACCGTCCAGGTGCTCGAGCTCGACATCGGATATGGCCAGGGCCACCTGTTCGGCGAGCCCCGGGCCATCCGCGGTGCCATCCTCGCCGAGACCGATCCGCCGGCCGACTATCTCCAGGGACCCCTGCGCCGCCGGGCCGGCGAGCGGGCCTGAGACACGCTCTCCCGGCCGTCGGCGGTTGACCGGCGCGGCGGGGGCGGCTACCGCCCCGGGTCATGAGCCTTCCCGAGCCAATCCTGGGCCTGGACGAGATCGCAGACCGCTACGACGTGGTCTTGTCGGACGTCTGGGGTGTCATCCACAACGGCCGGGAGCGCTTCGCCCCCGCTTGCCGGGCCCTGGCCGCCTTCGCAGAGCAGCGCGGTCCGGTCATCCTGATCTCCAACGCCCCCCGACCCGCCGCTGACGTGGTTCCCCAGCTGGACGACCTGGGCGTGCCCCGCGCGGCCTGGAGCACAATGATCACCTCGGGCGACGCCACCCGCACCCTCCTGGCCGAGCGCGCGCCCGGCCCGGTCTGGGCCATCGGGCCGGATCGCGACGCCGCCCTCTACGCCGGCCTGGGTCTGAAGCTGACGGGGCCGGAGGACGCCGCCCTCCTCTGCGTCACCGGTCCCTATGACGACGAGACAGAGACGGCCGAGGACTACCGGGACCGGTTCGAGGCCATTCTGCCGCGCCGCCTGCCCCTGCTCTGCGCCAATCCCGACATCGTGGTGCAGAGGGGCGACCGGCTGATCCCCTGCGCCGGGGCCCTGGCCCGTCTCTACGCCGACCTGGGCGGCGAGGTGCGCATGGCCGGCAAGCCCCACGCCCCGATCTACGACCTCTGCATCGCCGAGGCGGAAGCCCGGCTCGGACGCCCCGTCGACCGCCGGCGCGTCCTTTGCATCGGCGACGGCATCCCCACGGACATATTGGGCGCCAATAGCCAGGACCTCGACGTCCTCTTCGTGGCCGGTGGGATCCATGGTGCCGAGCTCCTGGGGCCGCAGGGGCTCGACATGGCCGCCACCCAGGGGCTCCTCGCCCAGGCGGGCGCGGGCGCGCAGTGGGCTAGCGGGGCCCTGGACTGGCGTAGCCCCCTTCGCGGCGACGGCACCCGGCGCTAGACTGGCCAGCCCGAGGAGGACCGGATGCAGGGACGATTTTTCGAGGACCTTTCCG
The DNA here is from genome assembly GCA_945859865.1 of Phenylobacterium deserti. Classification (GTDB taxonomy): domain Bacteria; phylum Pseudomonadota; class Alphaproteobacteria; order Caulobacterales; family Caulobacteraceae; genus Phenylobacterium; species Phenylobacterium deserti_B. The sequence goes on along the minus strand of CAMAOY010000071.1, from coordinate 9,630 downwards.
TTGGTGACAGCGCCGGGATCACCCGCATCGTCACCGCCGCGGTGATCGAGGCCTTCGCCGAGGTCTCCACCGATTCCAACCCCGTCCACCTCGACGCCGACTATGCCGAGGGCACGATCTTCAAGGGCCGGATCGCCCACGGCATGCTGTCGGGGGCCTACATCTCCGCCGTCATCGGCATGCAGCTGCCCGGGCCGGGGACCATCTACCTGTCCCAGTCCCTGCGCTTCCGGCGACCCGTGCGCCTAGGCGACGCCGTGGACGTCCGGGTTACGGTGGAGGCCCTCGATGCCCTCCGGGGCGAGGTGACCCTCTCCACGGTCTGCGAGGTCGGTGGCAAGCGGGTGGTCGAGGGCGAGGCCGTGGTCCTGGCGCCCCGGCGCGAGCCGGCAGGCTGACCATGCGCATCCTCCGGGGCTGGAAGGGACTGTCGCAAGACGACCGGGGCGCAAGCATTGCCCTGGGCAATTTCGACGGCGTCCACCGCGGGCACCAGGCGGTAATCGCCCTTGCCGCCGCCGCCGCCCGGGACCTGGGCCTTCCTCTCGGCGTCGTCAGCTTCGATCCTCACCCGCGCCGCATCTTCCAGCCTGACGCCCCCGCCTTCCGCCTGATGAAGCCCGACCAGCTGGCCCGGGCCCTGGAGGCCCTGGGGGTGGACCGCCTCTACCTCCTGCCCTTCGACGACGAAATGCGCGACCTGTCCGACCAGGCCTTCGCCGATCAGGTCCTGCACCAGGGCCTGGGCGTGCGCCACGTGGCGGTGGGCTTCGACATCTCCTTCGGCAAAGGCCGCACCGGTAGCCCCCGGACCATGCAGGCCTATGGCGCCGCCCTGGGCTTTGGCGTCTCCGTAGCCGAGGCGGTCGGGGAGGGGGGCGGAGACGGCGCCGGCGACGGCAAGCTCTCCTCCACCGACGCCCGCACTGCCCTGCGCGAGGGCCGCCCGGACCTGGCCGCCGCCATCCTGGGCAGGCCCTTCGCCATCGAGGGCGAAGTCCGCCAGGGCCGCCAGCTGGGCCGCACCCTCGGCTATCCCACCGCCAACGTCGAGCTCGACGACTATGTCGCCCCCCGCTTCGGGGTCTACGCCACCCTGACCCGCCTGGGCGACGGCCGCACCCTGGCCGGCGTCGCCAACATCGGCGTCAACCCCACCGTCGCCGGCGAGATCGCCCCGCGCCTGGAAGTCTGGCTCTTCGACTTCGACGAGGACCTCTACGGCCAGGTGATCGAGACCGACCTCATCGCCTTCCTCCGCCCCGAGGCCAAGTTCGCCTCCCTGGAAGACATGACCGCCCAGATCGACGACGACGCGTCGATGGCGAGGATGATCCTGTCGGCGGGGTGAGGGGCTGGGTTTCAGCGCAGGGCGGGTCGGCCGTCGAGTTTGCTGGAAATCGCGGTTGCCTTCCTCACAGAGACGGCGTTAGTACTTCCGTATGAACATTACAGTCAAGCTCACCAAGATCGGTAACTCGACGGGCGCCATCTTCCCGAAGGAGCTCCTCGCACGCCTGCGTGTCGGTCCCGGGGATACTCTCTACGTCAGTGAAGCGCCGGACGGCGGCGTGCGCCTCAGCCCCTCCAATCCCGATTTCGAGGCCAAGATGGCGGCTGCAGAGGCGATCATGCGCGAGGATCGCGACATCCTCCGTATCCTGGCGAAGTGACGGACAGGGGTCCGGACGAGCCCGTCTGGCTGGAAACCGAGGTCGCGCTCGCCATTCACGACCGGCAACTGGCCGAGCACGGCGGATTGCAGGGCCTGCGTGACCCTGGCGCCCTGGCGGCGGCCCTCGAACGTCCGCGCCACAAGTGGGCCTATGGGCAGACCGACCCCGCCGCCCTTGCGGCGGCGTACGCATGGGGCCTGGCAAGGAGCCAGCCCTTCGCTGACGGCAACAAGCGCACCGCTTGGGTGCTCGCCCGTCTGTTTTTGGTGATGAACGGCCACCGACTGACCTTCCGGGCATCAGAGGCGATCCAGATCGTCCTGGCCCTTGCGAGCGGGGAGATGGAGGAAGACGCCCTCGCGGTCTGGATCCGGGAGCGCCTCTCCCCCTCCCCTGCTGACAGCGCCCCCGCCGGTCTGCTATAGCCACGCCCCATGACCCGGGTCCGGACTCCTGCGCGAATTACCCGCCCGGCGTGACGCCGCCGGACGATGTCCAGCGCGCGCCGGGAATTCCTCACCCCTCCCTGATCCGGTCCAACCTGGAAGGTCCCATGGCCGACGACGCCGCTCCCGCTTCGCGCGATTACCGCGAAACCGTCTTTCTTCCCGACACCCCCTTTCCCATGCGCGCTGGCCTGCCGGTCAAGGAGCCGGAGATCCTGGCCCGCTGGGAGGACCTGTATGTGCGCCTGAGGGCCGACCGTCAGGCCCAGGGTGCGCCCCTCTTCGTCCTGCATGACGGCCCGCCCTACGCCAACGGTGCCATCCACATCGGCCATGCCCTGCAGAAGACCCTGAAGGACTTCGTGGTCCGCTCGCGCTTCGCCCTGGGCTTCGACGTCGACTACGTGCCGGGCTGGGACTGCCACGGCCTGCCGATCGAGTGGAAGATCGAGGAAGAGCTGCGGGGCCAGGGTCGCCGCAAGGAGGACGTCTCCAAGGCCGAGTTCCGCGAGCGCTGCCGCACCTACGCCGCCCAGTGGATCGAAGTCCAGAAGGCCGGCTTCCGCCGCCTGGGCGTCCTGGGCGACTGGGACAACCGCTATGCCACCATGGACTACGGCTCCGAGGCGGCCATCGTCGCTGAATTCCACAAGTTCGTGGTCTCGGGCCAGCTCTACCGGGGCTCCAAGCCCGTCATGTGGAGCCCGGTGGAGCGTACCGCCCTGGCCGACGCCGAGGTCGAGTACCACGACCACAACAGCCCCACCGTCTGGGTGAAGTTCCCGGTGGTCGAGGGCTCGCAGGCCGCCGACGGCGCCAGCGTGGTCATCTGGACCACCACCCCCTGGACCCTGCCCGCCAACCGCGCCATCGCCTACTCGCCTGAGATCGCCTACGCGGCCTACGAGGTCGAGGCCATGGAGACGGGCCTGGACTTCGAGCCCTGGGCGAAGGCGGGCGACCGCCTGATCGTCGCCGACGCCCGGGCCGCCGACGTGGCCGCCGCCGCCAAGATCGCCGACTGGCGCCGGGTGGAGGAGGTCAATCCCTCGGGCATGACCTGCCGCCACCCCCTCTCGACCCTGGACGACCAGTACGGCTTCGCCGTGCCCCTGTTGTCGGGCGACCACGTCACCGACGACGCGGGCACGGGCTTCGTCCACACCGCCCCCGGGCACGGGGTCGACGACTACCTGGTCTGGCTGGCCCACGGCCACCGGGAGATCCCCGAGACCGTCGACGCCGACGGCGCCTACCAGCCCCACGTGGCCCTGTTCGCCGGGCTGAAGGTGCTGGAGACCGAGGGCAAGAAGGCGGGGAAGTTTGGCCCCGCCAACGGCGCGGTCATGGAGAAGCTGATCGAGGCCGGGAACCTGCTGGCCCGGGGCCGGCTGGAGCATTCCTATCCCCATTCCTGGCGCTCCAAGGCGCCGGTCATCTTCCGCAACACGCCCCAGTGGTTCATCCGCATGGACACCCCGGTGGACACGCCGGAGCTGAACGGTGCCACCCTGCGCGAGACCGCCCTGAAGGCCATCGCCGCCACCGCCTTCTATCCGGAGGCCGGGCGCAACCGCATCCGCTCCATGGTCGAGGGCCGGCCGGACTGGCTGATCAGCCGCCAGCGGGCCTGGGGCGCGCCCCTGGCCATGTTCGTGGACAGCGAGACCTTCCAGCCCCTGGTCGATCCCGAGGTCAACCGCCGCATTGTCGAGGCCATCACCGCCCGCGGTGCCGACGCCTGGTTCACCGAGCCGGCGGAGAGCTTCCTCGGTGGCCACGACCCGTCCCGCTACGAGAAGGTCGAGGACATCCTCGATGTCTGGTTTGACTCCGGCTCCACCCACGCCTTCACCCTGGAGGGCCGGGCCAATACCCGCTGGCCGGCCGACCTCTATCTCGAAGGCAGCGACCAGCATCGCGGCTGGTTCCAGTCGTCCCTGCTGGAGAGCTCCGGCACCCGGGGCCGGGCACCCTACGACGCCGTCATGACCCACGGCTTCACCGTCGACGAGAACGGCGAGAAGATGTCGAAGTCCAAGGGCAATACCCTGGATCCCGACACGGTCATCCGGGAGTCCGGCGCCGAGATCCTTCGCCTCTGGGCGGCCATGGTCGACTACGCCGAGGACCAGAAGATCGGCAAGACCATCCTGGCCACCACCACCGACGCCTACCGCAAGCTGCGCAACACCCTGCGCTACCTGCTGGGCGCCCTGGCGGGCTACAGCGAGGCCGAACGGGTCGACCCCGCCGACATGCCGCCGCTCGAGCGCTATGTCCTGCACCGGCTCCATGAGCTCGACGGCCAGGTGCGCGAGGCCTACGGCAGCTTCTCCTTCCAGGACGTGGCCCGGCCCCTGACCGAGTTCTGCCAGAACGACCTTTCGGCCCTGTTCTTCGACATTCGCCGGGACGCCCTCTACTGCGACCAGCCCGACAGCCTGAAGCGCCGGGCCGCCCGCACGGTGATGGACCTGGCCTTCGAGCGCCTGACGATCTGGCTCGCCCCCCTGATCCCCTTCACCATGGAAGAGGCCTGGACCACCCGCTTCCCCGAAGCCGGGTCCAACTGCCTGCGCATCTTCCCCGAGACCCCCGCCGCCTGGAGCCATCCGGCCGAGGCGGCGCGCTGGGCCAAGGTCCAGGCTGTGACCTCCGTGGTCATGGGCGCCCTGGAGGCCGAACGGCGGGAGAAGCGCCTGGGCGGGCCCCTGGAGGCTGCGCCGGTGGTCTATATCGATGACGCCGACCTCCTCGCCGCCTTTGAGGGCCTGGACCTGGCGGAGGTATTACGCACCTCCCAGGCGACCCTGGTGGCGGGTCCTGGACCGGAGGGGACCTTCGCCCTGGCCGAGGTCCCGGGCGTGCGGGTCGAGCCCCGCAAGGCCGAGGGTCGCAAGTGCGCCCGCTCCTGGCGCATCCTGCCCGAGGTGGGCCAGGACCTGCGCTATCCGGACCTGTCCCTGAGGGACGCCGAGTCGGTGGCCGCCTGGGACGCTGCCCATGGTTGAATCCGGGGCTGAGGCGACGAAAGGTCTGACCTCGGCTGGCCGGCTGGCCCTCGGGCTCGCCGCTGCTGTCCTGGTGGCCGACCAGGCGGTCAAGGCCTGGATCCTGGAGGGCCTCAACCTTCCAGCGCGGGTCTCCGTTCCCGTCTTCGGGCCGCTTCGCCTGAGCATGGTGTGGAACGACGGGGTCAGTTTCGGCTTCCTCCAGGCGAGCCACGACCTGGCCCGCTGGGGACTGACCGCCTTCGCCCTGGCCGTGGCCGTGGGCCTGGCGGCCTGGGCCCGGAGGGCAGAGCGCCGCCTCCTGGGCCTGGCCCTGGGGCTCATTATCGGTGGGGCCATCGGCAACGCCATCGACCGGGCCCGGTTCGGGGCCGTGGTCGACTTCATCGATGTCAGCGCCCTGGGCTTCTTCCCCTGGGTCTTCAACATCGCCGACAGCGCCATCACCATCGGCGTGATCCTGATGCTGCTGGATTCCTTCCGCCGCGAGACCCCGACAGCGCCCTAGCCGCTTCACGGCGGTTGGCGCTCGGCGGGCTTTGCGCTATCTGGGGGGCGTGGCCGGGGGCGGCCCGAGGAGCCGTGTCTTGATGAAGTTCCAACACATCGCGGTCATCGCCATCCTGGCCGGGGCGACCGGCCTCGCCGGATGCCAGTCAACGCGCCAGGCCCTGGGTATGACCAAGATCACGCCTGACGAATTCCGTGTCGTCTCCAAGGCCCCCCTTGTGGTTCCGCCTGACTTCTCCCTGCGCCCGCCAGCGCCCGGACAACCCCGGCCTCAGGAACTGCAGCCCGAAAGCGCCGCCCGCAACGCCCTGATCGGCCGCTCCCTCTCCGAGACCCGCTCGGACGGCGAGAAACTGCTGGTCGGCAGGGCCGGCGTCGACAAGGCCGACCCCCTGATCCGGTTCGTCATCGACGATGAGAGCGGCGACATCGCCCACAAGGACAAGAGCTTCGCCGATACGGTGATGTTCTGGAAGCCGGGCCAGCCCCGGGGGCCCCAGGCCACCGCAGCCCAGGTCGCCGCCGCCGACAATACGCCGGCACCCCTCGACCCGGCCGCCGAGGAGGCCCGGATCAAGACGTTGATCGGCGACAAGAGCGTGATCATCGCCCGCGAGCACAGCACGAAGATCAAGATCCCGGGTCTGTAGGGTCGGCTTCGGTCTCCAGATCGGAGGCCCGGACGTCCTCGGGCGTCTCCACCATGAACCCCTCCCGGCGCAGCCGGTCCAGCACCCCGCCCTCGGACAGGAGCGGGCGTAGCGGGACCACTGCCAGGGTCACCCCCGGCCTGGCCAGGGCCTTGCGGATGTCGCCCGCCATGTCCGCCTTGAACCGCGCATCGAAGGTCTGGGCGCCCGGCGTTGCCGCGATGCAGCGCTCCCAGGTCCGCTCGGCGGCCAGGGCACCGGCGACATCGCCCCGGGCCCAGGCGCGGGAGGCGGTCCGGATCGCTTCGGGGCCCGTCTCCACCTCCTCCAGAACCGCATCGAGGCAGGCCTCTCCAGCCGCCGCCGGGGTTCGCGACAGGGCGCCCAGCAGGGGCCCCAGGTCGTAGGTGCGCTGGATCACGGGCTTGCCCCCCTGCTGGGCCAGCAACCGGATCAGCTTGGTCGGATCGGTGGTGGTCAGGGCGTTTGCCTCGAGCCAGTCGACATGCAGCATCAGGCCGGCGGCCAGGGGGCTGGAGACTGAGTATCGTTCCGCCGGCTGGCCCAGGCGTCCGCGTGCTTGCGCAAACCGGGCCCGGCCCCCGGCGTCCCGACCGACCTCGAAGGGGCGCGAGGACCGGAGCCTTAGATAGCCGACCGCCGCCGCCGGGCTCCCGGCCAGTCGCACCCTCAGCCCGTTGAAGGGCAGGATCACCCCTCCTGAAGCGGCCAGGTAGCGCTCGAAGCGCTGGCGCTCCCATTCCTGTCGCTTGGGCGCCAGGGAGGGGACCCCCAGGACCCAGACCCGGGCCTCGCCCCGGCTCACCCGCCAGAAGACCGGACCCGGATAGCTGGCCGTGACGACCAGTTCATCGACGAGGGCAGAGTCGGGGTCCGGGGGCAGGTCCTGGGCCGCAAGGGCGCCGGGGTGACCTGAGGTAAGGGCGACCCCCAGGGCGACCCCCAGGGCGACGAGGGCGCGCCGCAGGCCGGGACGCTCCCGGGAGGGTCTTCGGACGGTCGGACGGCGGCTTCGGAATCGCGCTAGCATGGTGTGTTCCGTAAGGCCCCTCATGACCATCAGACGCCTGCCCCCCGAAACGGTCAACCGCATCGCCGCTGGCGAGGTGGTCGAACGCCCTGCCAGCGCCGTCAAGGAGCTGGTGGAAAACGCCCTCGACGCCGGTGCCCGGCGCATCGTCGTCCAGGTCGAGGGCGGCGGCCTGTCGCGCATACTGGTGGAGGACGATGGGTCGGGCCTGGCCCCCGACGAGCTGCTCCTGGCGGTGGAGCGCCACGCCACCTCCAAGCTCGCCCCGGACGCAGCCGGCGACTATGACCTCCTGGACATTGCCACCCTGGGTTTCCGGGGCGAGGCCCTGCCATCGATCGGCTCTGTGGCCCGGCTGTCCCTGACCTCGCGCGCCCAGGGCGCCTCGGAGGCCTGGAGCCTGATGGTGGAGGGCGGGGCGGTCGGACGGCCCGCTCCCGCCGCCTTCCCCGGCCCGCACGGCGCCCGGGTCGAGATCCGGGACCTGTTCTACGCCACCCCCGCCCGGCTCAAGTTCATGAAGTCCGAGCGCACCGAGTCCCAGGCCATCACCGACGAGGTGAAGCGACAGGCCATGGCCCACGAAGCGACCGCCTTCAGCCTGGAGATCGACGGCCGCGCCGTCCTGCGCCTGCCCGCCGAGGCACCGGGGCCGGAGGGACGCCTCGCGCGACTGTCGGCCATACTGGGCCGCGACTTCGCCGACAACGCCCTCGTCGTGGATCATGAGCGGGAGGGAGTGCGGTTGACGGGCTATGCCGGCCTGCCGACCCTCAACCGCGGCTCGGCCTCGCACCAGTACCTGTTCGTCAACGGCCGGCCGGTGCGCGACCGCCTGCTGCAGGGTGCCCTGCGCGGCGCCTATGCCGACTTCCTGGCCCGGGACCGGCACCCGGTGACGGCCCTCTATCTGGAGGTCGACCCCCATGCCGTCGACGTCAATGTCCACCCGGCCAAGGCGGAGGTTCGGTTCCGCGACCCCGCCCTGGTTCGCGGCCTGGTGGTGGGGGGGCTGAGGCACGCCCTGGCCGGCGCCGCCCACCGCAGCGCCTCTACACACTCCGACGCGGCCCTGTCAGCCCTCCGACCCCAGGGGCTGGGCGGTTATTCCCCGGGGCCTTCGGCGGCGGGCTTCTCCGCCTGGCGGATGGGCGGCTGGAACCCTGTCGCCGGTTCGGGCCGCAGCGCCGTCCTGCCCGGACTGGAGGGCCTGTCCGCCCGGGCCGAGCCGGCGCCGGGGCTGGCGGATCCGGGGGCCCCCTTCGACTTCAGCGAGGTCCCGGCCGACGCAGAGGCCCTCAACCAGCCCCTCGGCGCGGCCCGGGCCCAGGTCCATGCCACCTACATCATCGCCCAGACCCGCGACGGCCTGGTGGTGGTGGACCAGCACGCCGCCCACGAGCGCCTGGTCTATGAGCGGATGAAGGCCCAGCTGGAGGCCGGCGGCGTGGCCCGCCAGACCCTGCTCCTGCCCGAGGTGGTGGAGCTGGACCCGGCCGAGGCCGAGCGCGTCGCCAGCCGGACGGAGGAGCTACAGGCCCTGGGCCTGGTGGTGGAGCCCTTTGGCCCTGGCGCCATCCTGGTGCGCGAGACCCCCGCCCTGCTGGGCGAGACCGACGTGGCAGGCCTGATCCGCGACATCGCCGACGACCTGGCCGAGACGGGCCAGGCCCTGTCCCTGCGCGAACGCCTGCAGGAGGTCTGCTCGACCCTGGCCTGCCACGGCTCGGTCCGCGCCGGTCGTCGCCTCACCGCCCCGGAGATGAACGCCCTGCTGCGGGAGATGGAGGTCACCCCCAATTCTGGCCAGTGCAACCATGGCCGTCCCACCTGGGTGGAGCTGAAACTGACCGATATCGAGCGCCTGTTCGGGCGACGGTGAAAAGAGCGAGATCCCATGAGCCGCCCCCCCTTCCGCATCGTCTTCGCCCTGTTCCCAGGCCTCACCCAGCTGGACTTCACCGGGCCGCACCAGTTCCTGACCCGTATCCCCGGGGCCGAGGTCCACGTCGCCAGCCGGACGGGGGGCGAGATCGAGGCCGAGGGCGGCGTGGTCTTCGCCCGGACAGAGCGGCTGGCGGACATCCCGGCCTGTGAGCTGATCTGCGTACCCGGCGGGGCGGAGGCCACGGCGGCGGCCCTGGACGCGGAGTTTGTCGCGCAGGTGCGGCGGCTGGGCCTCTCGGCGCGCTATGTCACCTCGGTCTGCACCGGATCGCTGATCCTGGGGGCGGCCGGGCTGCTGGACGGCAAGCGCGCCGCCTGCCACTGGGCCTGGCGCCA
>CAMAOY010000070.1 GCA_945859865.1 Phenylobacterium deserti | reverse complement strand
CTCTTCCGGGCGGAGCACGGCCTCGAGGACAAGGGTGGAGACGCCGGTTTCGATCCTGTCACCATGGCGGACCGGGGCGCCGAGGCGGCCATCCGCCGACGGCTGGCCGAGGTCTTTCCAGAGCATGGCGTGATCGGAGAGGAATACGGGGAGGACCGTCCCGAGCAGGAATTCGTCTGGGTTCTGGACCCTGTCGACGGTACCCGGGCCTTCATCGCCGGGCTTCCTGTCTGGACCACCTTGATCAGCCTGCGTTGGCTTGGCGAGCCGGTCCTGTCGAGCATAGGCCAACCCTATCTGGGGGAGGTGTTTGTGGGGTCTCCGGCCGGATCCCGCCTGGTCAGGGGTGGCGAGAGCCGACCGCTCCGGGTGCGATCCTGCTTCGGTCTTTCCGAGGCGACCATCGCCTCCACCGATCCGGCGGCCTACTTCGAGACGGATGAGAGGGCCGCATGGGAAAAGGTCCGGGCGGCGGCGCGGCTGACCCGACTGGGATGTGACGCCTACGCCTATGCCATGGTCGCCGCAGGCTGCATTGACCTCGTGGTGGAGTCCCGGGCCTGCAAATGCTGGGACATCGAGGCGGCGGTCCCGCTTCTGGCCGGGGCCGGCGGAGTGGTGACGGACTGGAACGGCCAGCCCATCGGCCGCAAGGGTGGCCAGATCGCCATTGCCGGCGACCGGTCCTGCCTGGAGGAAGCCCTGCCCTTCCTGAAGCTGGCCGCCGACGAGATCCGATAACCGGTTCCCACTTATCGGAGCAGGCTCCAAGCCCATATCGTTAGATCCTGTTTCGATCCGATAACCGGTTCCCACTTATCGGAACAGGATCTAGCGTTTCGGCGCCACCCGGCCTGCGAGGCCGTCGAAGTTTTCCCAGAACTGGCGGCGGATCGGGTCGGTCTCCATGAGGATCTCATGCTCCGCACCGGCGATCGGAACGATGACGCCATAGGGTAGAAAGCCCGCGACCTTCTCCAGGGCGGCGTTCTTCACCAACCGGTCCTGCCCGGCGGAGACGATGATGACCGGCAACATGAGACGACAGATGTTCCGGTCCCGGGACACCCAGTGCGACGCGCGCAGGGCGAAGTCCAACCACCCCCAGGTCGGCGACGAGAGGGCAAGGTCGGGATTGGCGCGGAGCAGGTCCTTTGCCCGCTTGAAGCGCACCGGGTCATGAGTGAGGACATTGCCCTCGAAGGGCTCGTTGACCGGGTCGCCCGGCGGCTGGACCCAATCTTCCTCATGTCCCATCATCATCCGGTAGGCGACCACCAGGCGGGTGAAAAGGGGAAGGCGCAGGCCCAGCATGGGGGCACTCAACACCGTGCCGACGAAGCGGGGCGCGAGGCCGCGCACCATGGCGGTCAGGGTCAGGCAGCCGCCCATGGAATGGCCAATGGCGATCCAGGGCTTTGGCAGGCGGTCCTCGAAGGCGTTGAGCAGCGCGGTATAGTCGGACAGGTAGGGCTCCAGGCCGGACGCGTGGCCCTTGAGGCGGTCCGGCAGTTCGCGATACGAAAGCCCCTGCCCTCGCCACTCGTTCACCAGAACCACGAAGCCTCGGGTCTGGAGGTCGCAGACCACCTCGAAATACTTCTCGATCGGTTCGGTGCGACCCGTGGACAGGATCACCGACCCGCGGATCTGGCCGGGCGGATGGAAGAGCGCCGCCCGGAGGGGCGCGCCATCCTCACCCTCGAACCACTCCGCCCCGCCATTGGGCGGAATGGGCGAATCCGGAAGTTCGGTCAGGGGGGCTGAACTGTCCATGTCAGGCGTCTCCTGTTCGCGCTTCGATGAGCGACTTGACCTGGGGCATGAGCGACATGGCCAGTCCCATGTCCGAGACCTTGAGCCGGCCCGTGATGACTGCGGACATCGGGTTCAGGTCCCCGCGGCCCAGGGCCTCCAGGTCCTTGCGGCTGACGCTGATCACCAGGTCCGCCGGATCCGGCGTATTGCTGACCTCGGTGCCCTCCACCCGGATGACACCCTCTCCGCGCAGATCCAGGCGAATCGAGCGGTCCAGGCCCGCGCCGCCAGCCTGAAAGTGCCCACGCACTTTTTCAGTCAGTTCCGAAAGTCCATCCATTTGGCGTCCTCCCCCCTGCAGTGCATGACGTTGCAATTCAAAATTGTAAACATTTCGACATAGGCGGGGGTTCTTGAACCGCCGGTGACGGTGCCCATCTCTCACCCGAAGGTGCCGGATGGCCGGGCCTTTTGGGTGGCGTGAGGCTTCGGCGCACGCACGACCCAACCCTGAAACCGCAACCTTGCTTGCTCAAGAAGGATGTAACTCCCATGCGTACGATCGACTTTTCCCCCCTCTATCGCTCCGTGGTCGGCTTCGACCGCCTGGCACAGATCCTGGAGACCGCCACGGTCGACCAGGCCTCCGGCTACCCGCCCTACAACATCGAGCGGACCGACGAAGACGCCTACCGAATCGAGATCGCCGTCGCCGGTTTCCGCTCTGAAGAGCTGAACGTCGAGGTGAAGGAGAACCTGCTCACGGTCCAGGGCCGCAAGACGGCCAACGACGCCGAGCGCCGGTTCCTGCACCGCGGCCTGGCCGAGCGGGACTTCGAACGTCGGTTCCAGCTTGCGGACTATGTCGTGGTCACCGACGCCCGGCTGTCGGACGGCCTGCTCTCGGTCTCGCTCCGCCGCGAACTGCCCGAGGCCCTCAAGCCCCGCCGCATCGAGATCGCCACCGCCTCCAGCCCCCTCATCGAGGGCGAGAAGGCCGCCTGACCCGCGGCACGGCCAAAGGACTTCGGCGGGCGGTGCTGCAAGGTGCCGCCCGCCTTGCTTTCCGGCCAGCTCAGGCTAATGGGCGCCCTTGAGGCCAAAGGACTCCCGGAACGCCATCTGCGCGTCCTTGAGGTTGGCGTCCGTCAGGACCGCCTGCCGGAGGTCGACATCATTGAGGATGGACGCCCTCAGGTCAGCGCCGGAAAAATTCACCCGCCGGAGGTCGGCTGAGGTCAGGTCGGTGGGCAGCAGGCGGCCGTCCTCCAGGACCAGGGGCTCCAACCGGGCCGACCTGAGGTCCGCCCCCGGCATCAGGGCACCGGTCAGCCGGGCACCCCTGAGGTCGGCGCGCCTCAGGTTGCAGCCGCGAAGATCCGCGCCCTCGAGCCGAGCGCCCTGAAGTTGGATTCCCTCCATGTCGAGGCCATAGAAGACCGCCTTCCGGGCAGAGATGGCGGTCAGGTTGTACCCCCGCAGGTTCTTGAGGTTCCGGAGGTCAACGCCATCGAAGACCGTCGGCGTCCCCGCCGCGCCTTCGGTAGTGCACCAGCGCGCATGTTCGCGAACCTGGACCTCAAGAGTGACCTCGCCCGAGACCTGAACGTCGGGATCATTTGTAAGCGCCCCGCGCAGGTCGGCCTTGCTGACATCCCAGGCCTGGGTATTGGCGCCCAGCAAGATGACGTCACGTAGGTCGGCGCCCCTCAGGTCGGCCTGGGCCAGGTCCGCGCCGGTCATGTCGGCTCCGGTCATGACGCAGTGCTTGAGCTGGGCCCGCGCCAGACGCGCACCCCGCAGGACAGCGCCTGTGAAGTCCGAGCGCACGGCGTGAAGGCCTGAAAGCTTGGACCGCGCCAGATTGGCCCCGCTCAGGTTCGGGCCCTGGTCGTCCTCCGTTCGGTGGACATGCTCCACCATGCGCAGGCCGAGTTTCCTGTCGCCAAGGGCCATGGCGCCTTCCCGAAGGTCAGCCTCGAAGAGATCCGCGTGGGTCAGGTTCGCATTGCGCAGGCAGGCACCCCTCAGATCGGCCCGCCGCAGGGAGGCGTCGCTCAGGTCGGCGTTCTGGAGGTCGGCACCGTAGAGATTGGCGTTGTCGAGCTGGGTTCCCTTCAGGTTGGCGCCGTAGAGGAGGGCGCCTGTCAGGTCCGCGCCCGTCAGGTCGCGCCCCGCCAGCTTGAGCCCCGACAGGTTTCGCCAGGACAGGTTGCCGCGCAGTCCGTCCGGAAGGCCGGAGATGAAGCGCTTGTGCTTGCGGCAGATATCATCCGCTTCCGCCTGCGATAGCGTCGGGATGTCGTGCAGGTGTGTGGGCGGCAGAGACATGCCTTCGACGAGGACCCCCTGAGTGGAGCCTAGTCTGGTGCACAGCGATTAAGGGACGGTTTAGGGGCGGCTTGCGGGTCGGTAGGCTGTGTAGAGGGGCAGGGCCTCGGCCTCGAGCAGTCCGGTAATCACCTCGACGCCCGCAGCCTTCAGGCGTTCGGACCCCTCCCCGGCGGCAAAGACCGAGGCGTCGGCGCAGGCGATCACCACCCGGCGTACGCCAGCAGCGATCAGACGGTCGGTGCAGGAAATTCCCGTCCCCGAGCGACGGGCGCAGGGCTCCAGCGTCACCAGCACGACGGCCCCGCGAGCCGCATCGCCCGCCGCGGAAAGGGCGAGGTCCTCCGCGTGGGGGCGGCCGCCATCGGCCGTCGCACCCTCGCCGACGATCCCCTCCGGGCCGAGGATGACGCAGCCGACAGAGGGATTGTCGCCCGTCCGGCCCACGCCGGGCCGGGCCAGGGCGATGGCCCGCCGCATGGCCTGGATTTCCGTCTCGCGGTTCAAGGCGTGGTCGGCAGGGGCTGGGCCCGGTCGGCGTCCAGGTAGCGGGCGGAGACCGGCCTGAGGGCCGCGTCCAGTTCGATGACCAGCGGGTTCGAGGTGGGGATGTCGACCTCCATGATCCCCTCGGCGGAGAGGCCCCAGATCAGCTTGACGATGGCCCGGAGCGAATTGCCGTGGGCCGCCAAGAGCACGGTCTCACCCGCCGCCAGCTTCGGCGCGATCTCGGCGGTCCAGTAGGGCTCCACCCGCTCCAGCGTCGTCTTCAGGCTCTCGGTGTCCGGCAGGACGAGGCCAGCGTAGCGACGATCGCCGGAGAAGTCCCACTCGCCGCCGGGTGCCAGGGGTGGCGGCGGGGTGTCGTAGGACCGCCGCCAGATCCGCACCTGCTCGGCGCCGTGCTTCCCGGCGGTCTCGGTCTTGTTCAGGCCGGTCAGGCCGCCATAGTGGCGCTCGTTCAGGCGCCAGTCCTTGGTCTCGGGTACGAAGGCCTGGCCGGCGGCGGCAAGGGCCAGCCAGAGGGTCCGGATCGCCCGCGTCAGGACGGAGGCATAGGCCCGGTCGACCTGCAGTCCCGCCGCCTTCATCAGTTGGCCACCCTTGCGCGCCTGGGCCTCGCCTTCGGCAGTCAGGTCGACATCCACCCATCCGGTGAATCGGTCCTCCAGGTTCCACTGGCTCTGGCCGTGTCGAAGCAGGATCAGGGTGGGCATGGGCGCTCTCCATCCAGGGTCCCGGTCGGGCTAGGGCCGGCTTCGGGCGCCGTCAAGGCCAGGCGCGCGTCGCTGGTGGCCCCCGGGCTCTCAAGGCGGTATGTAGGGAAGATGTCCGACCGCGTCTTCTATCCCGGCCTGGCCCTGGTCGCCGCCGCCCTCATCGTCCTGGCCCTGGTCTGGCCCCAGGGCCTGGGCGCGCGCTCGCCCGGCCCCTTCGGCTCGCTACCCGTCCAGCAAAGGCCCGAGGTCCAGGCCGCGATGCGCCGGGAGGCCGAGGTCAACAACGCCCGCCTGCAGAAGGCCCGCGACGCGGTCGCCGCCGCCCGGACCGCCACCGAAGGCACCGGTCAGGCGCCTGCGGAGCCCAAGCCGTGACCGCCGCCGACATCGAGGCCGGCCGCCGGGTCCTGCGGCAGGCCGCCGGCGCCCTTGAGCTGCAGGCCGAAGCCCTCGGCGAGGCCTTCGCCCGGGCCGTCGACATCCTGGCCGCCGCCCGCGGCCGGGTCATCTGCACGGGGATCGGCAAGTCCGGCCACGTGGCCCGCAAGATCGCCGCCACCTTTGCCTCCACCGGGGCGCCGGCCACCTTCGTCCACGCCAACGAGGCCAGCCACGGCGACCTCGGCATGATCAGCCGCGACGACGTCATCCTGGCCCTGTCCAAGTCCGGCGAGAACCGCGAGTTGGCCGACGTCCTGGCCTACTCCCGGCGGTTCGAGATCCCGCTCATCGCCCTGACCGCCGCAGCCGACAGCGCCCTGGGGCGGGCCGCCGACGTGGTCCTGGCCCTGGCCACCGCAGAGGAGGCGACCGGCCAGGTCAACGCCCCCACCACCTCCACCACCCTGCAGATCGCCCTCGGCGACGCCCTCGCTGTGGCCCTCCTGGAGCGGCGCGGCTTCACCGCCGGCGACTTCCGCACCTTCCACCCGGGCGGCAAGCTGGGCGCCATGCTGCGCACGGTGGGCGACCTCATGCACGCCGGCGGCGAGATTCCCCTGGTCGGTCCCGACGCCGGCATGGCCGAAGCCCTGCTGGTCATGACCGAGAAGCGATTCGGCTGCGTCGGCGTGCAGGGCCCGGACGGGCGCCTGCTCGGCGTCATCACCGACGGCGACCTGCGCCGCCACATGAGCGGCCTGATGGACCGCACCGCCAGCCAGGTCATGACTCCAGGCCCCAACAAGGTGGTCGCACCGCACCAGCTCGCTTCCGAGGCCCTGGCCCTGATGACCGACCCACCCCCGTCGGTGAACGTGCTCTTCGTCCTCGACGCTGGCCAGCCGGTAGGCATCCTGCATGTCCATGACCTGCTCCGCGCCGGGGTGATGTGATCCGCCCGCACTGGCCGCGGCGGGCCTGAAGGCGTAAGAGCGCGGCGGAATCGAACTGGAGCGACGATGCTGCCCCTCCCCCGCGCTGATCTCGTCCCGCAGACCCCCGACCACGAGAACCTGCCCCTGGTGAAGGCCACCGGCTTTCGCGAGTATGACGCCCGCTGGCTGTTCGGCTCCGAGATCAACCTGCTCGGCGTCGAGGCCCTGGGCCTGGGCCTGGGGACCTACATCCACGAACTTGACCAGAAGCGCATCGTCATCGGCCACGACTTCCGCTCCTACTCCCAGTCCATCAAGCAGGCCCTGACCCTGGGCCTCCTGGCCGCCGGCTGCGAGGTGCTGGACATCGGCCTGTCCCTCTCCCCCATGGCCTATTTCGCCCAGTTCGACCTCGAGGCCCCTGCCGTGGCCATGGTCACCGCCAGCCACAACGAGAACGGCTGGACCGGCGTGAAGATGGGCGTCTCCCCGCCCCTGACCTTCGGACCTGACGAGATGGCCCGGCTGAAGGCGATCGTCCTCGGTGGCCTGGGCGTCCTCCGCCCCGGCGGGACCCTGAACCACATTCCCGGCGTGGCCGAGCGCTACATCGCCGACGTCTCCGCCCGGGTCCACGTCGACCGGCCCCTCAGGGTGGTCTGCGCCTGCGGCAACGGCACGGCCGGTGCCTTCGCCCCCGAGGCCCTGCGCCGCATGGGCGTGGCGGTGGTCTACGAGATGGACTGCGAACTCGACTGGTCCTTCCCGCGCTACAATCCCAACCCCGAAGACCACGAAATGCTCAAGGCTATGGGCCAGGCCGTGCGCGACTTCGGCGCCGACTTCGCCCTGGGCTTCGACGGCGACGGCGACCGCTGCGGCGTGGTGGACGACACGGGCGAGGAGATCTTCGCCGACAAGATCGGCCTCATGCTGGCCCGCGACCTCTCCGGCCTGCACCCCGACGCCCAGTTCATCGTCGATGTGAAGTCCACCGGCCTCTTCGCCACCGACCCGGTCCTGGCCGCCAACGGGGCCAAGACCCTCTACTGGAAGACTGGCCACAGCTACATCAAGCGCAAGACCGCCGAGATCGGCGCCCTGGCGGGCTTCGAGAAGTCGGGTCACTTCTTCTTCAATGCCCCCCTGGGGCGCGGCTATGACTGCGGCCTGACCGCCGCCGCTGCCATCCTGGCCATGCTCGACCGTAACCCGGACAAGAGCCTGTCCCAGCTGAAGGACGCCCTGCCCCAGGCCTGGACCAGCCTGACCATGTCGCCCCGCTGCGCCGACGAGACCAAGTACGGCATCGTCGACGGGATCGTCGCCGAGTACGAGGCCCTGGCCCGGGACGGCGGCCGCATCCTCGGCCGCGCCATCACCGAGGTGATCACCGTCAACGGCGTCCGGGTGGCCCTGGAGGACGGCTCCTGGGTCCTGGTCCGCGCCTCTTCCAACAAGCCCGAGATCGTCGTCGTGGTGGAGAGCACCCGCTCGGAGGACGACATGCGCGCCCTCTTCCACGAAGAGGTCAAACCCCGGCTCGCCCTGCGCCCCGAGATCGGCGCCTACAACCAGGAGATCTGAGCGCCATGCACGTCGTCATGATCGGCACCGGCTATGTGGGCCTCGTCTCGGGCGCCTGCTTTGCCGACTTCGGCCACCAGGTTACCTGCATCGACAAGGACGCTGGCAAGATCGAGGGCCTGAAGGCCGGGCGCATGCCCATCTACGAGCCTGGCCTCGACACCCTGGTGGCCCGCAACGTCCAGGCCGGGCGCCTGGACTTCGCCACTGACGCGGCCGAGGCCGTGCGCGCCGCCGATGCCGTCTTCATTGCCGTGGGCACCCCCTCGCGCCGGGGCGACGGCCATGCGGACCTGTCCTACGTCCACGCCGCAGCCGCCGAGATCGCCGACATCATCGAAGGCTTCACCGTGGTGGTCACCAAGTCCACCGTCCCGGTGGGCACCGGGGACGAGATCGAGCGCATCATCCGCGAGCGCCGCCCCGACGCCGCCTTCGCCGTGGTCTCCAACCCCGAGTTCCTGCGCGAGGGCGCGGCTATCGACGACTTCAAGCGCCCCGACCGCGTGGTGGTGGGCCTGAACGACGAGCGGGCCCGGCCGGTCATGACCGAACTCTACCGGCCCCTCTTCCTCAACGAGACGCCGATCCAGTTCACCGACCGGCGCACCTCCGAGCTGATCAAGTACGCCGGCAACGCCTTCCTCGCCATGAAGATCACCTTCATCAACGAGATGGCCGACCTGTGCGAGGCGGTCGGCGCCGACGTCCAGCAGGTGGCCAAGGGCATCGGCCTCGACAAGCGCATCGGCGGCAAGTTCCTCAATGCCGGCCCCGGCTATGGCGGCTCCTGTTTCCCCAAGGACACCCTGGCCCTCGTGCGCACGGCCACCGATGCCAGCTCGCCCGTCCGCCTCATCGAGACCACCGTGGCGGTCAACGATGCACGCAAGAAGGCCATGGCCGCCAAGGTGGCCGCCGCCGTCG
The DNA here is from genome assembly GCA_945859865.1 of Phenylobacterium deserti. GTDB lineage: Bacteria > Pseudomonadota > Alphaproteobacteria > Caulobacterales > Caulobacteraceae > Phenylobacterium > Phenylobacterium deserti_B. The sequence continues at coordinate 3,508 of CAMAOY010000070.1, read as the reverse complement.
ACGGCGACCTGGCCGGCCGCACGGTCGGCGTCCTGGGCCTGACCTTCAAGCCCAACACCGACGACATGCGCGACGCCCCGTCCCTGGACATCCTCCCCGCCCTCCAGGCCCTGGGCGCCAGGGTCCAGGCCTTCGATCCCGAGGGCATGGCCGAGGCCCGCCACCTCCTGCCCGGCGTCGACTTCCGCCCCGACGCCTACGCCGCCGCCGAGGGCGCCGACGTCCTGGTCATCATCACCGAATGGGACCCCTTCCGCGCCCTCGACCTGGAGCGCGTGAAGGCCCTGATGCGCACCCCCGTGCTGGTGGACCTTCGCAACATCTACAAGCCCGAGGACGTCCGGGCCCTGGGCTTCCGCTACGCCTCGGTGGGGCGGGCCTAGGGAGCGGTTGCGGGATCGTATCGATTTCGATACACTCTGCGAGTGAAAGCCGTCGTCTTCCTTGGGGACAGCCTCTCGCGTGTCCGGGATTTCCCGGAGACGGCGCGGGCGACTGCGGGCTTCCAGTTGCACCAGCTGCAGCTGGGTCTCGACCCTGAGGACTGGAAACCCATGACCTCGATTGGGCCCGGTGTGCGTGAGATCCGCATCGGGGACGCCGCGGGGGCCTTCCGGGTCATCTACCTGGCGAAGCTGGAGGATCGTGTTCTGGTCCTCCACGCCTTCAGCAAGAAGACCCAGAAGACGGCGCAGAAGGACATCGACCTCGCAGCCGCGCGGCTACGGGCATGGAGACGCTGATCATGGAAGCCCAGACCTTCGAGAACGTCTTCGACGCCCTCGCCGACACCCCGGCGGAGGCCGCAAACCTGAAGGCGCGCGCCGCAATCCTCTCGGCCCTGTCCCTCAGGGTCCGGTCCTGGAACCTCTCCCAGGAAGCGGCTGCCGCCCGACTGGGCGTCACTCGGCCCAGGCTCAATGATCTGCTACGCGGCAAGCTGGGGAAGTTTTCCCTCGACGCCCTGGTCAACCTTGCGACAGCGGCGGGGCTGCGCGTGGAAATCCGGATTGACGAGGCGGCCTGAAGGCGCTGGCCTTCCGCTACGCCTCGGTGGGGCGAGCGTAAGGCGCGGTTGCGGGAAGCCGGAGACACTCAGCACGGCTTCGAAGCTCTCGCCCAAGCCCCGTCGGAGCGGGCTTCAGACTGGCCGCCCCGGCCAAGGGCGAACGGGGGCTGGGATCCGCTAGGGACGCCGACGGGGAAAGCGCCCGGGTCACATATCCAGCCCGGAACCGCGATCTGAATGGGACCCAGGTCGCAGCGATCGCTTTTCACTTCGCGCCTGAAGACGACTTTCCCGGACAGCCTCGAAAATTTGTTGTGAGAACGCGGGGTCTGGATAGGGATTCAATCGCCAAAGAACACGTTCGGTGCTCTCCTTAGAGTTAAGACTGATTTCACCTCAAAATCCTGATCGCAAACAGATTGGGGGCTTCACGACCTGAACCTGAATTGCGGACAAGACAGATGTGGCGATCCTCCCTCAGTGGACTTGAAGACACCCTCACCAGGGAGTTCGACGATAGCCTCCAGCAGCTGGAGATGGACCCCAAGGTGGTGCAGACCCCGGGGTTCGGTTGGACGGCCGACGAATTCCGCGGGGAGCAACCCAGTGCTGCAGCGGGCTACAGCTACCTCAATCTGGAGCAACGCGGGGGCGCGTCTTCCAATGGCAAGACCAGCTTTACGATCGATCAGGCCGCGAACAATCTCATACGAGGCGGGTACGCCTGGGGGATCGCCGGGCAGCCGGTCACGGTGACCTATGCCTTCCGCTCTGCGGCGCCGGGGACAATGCCAAGCGACACCAAGGGCTTCGCCCGGTTCAATTTCGAACAAATCGTGCAGACTGAAATTGCCCTGAAGTCGTGGTCAGATGTCGCCGGAATCACCTTTCTAAGGGTGGGGTCCGGAGAGACAGGTGAAGCCGCATTTTCGGATTCTGCTACAATACTGTTTAGCAATTTTTCAGGCGGTAAAACATATGCATTCGCTTTCCGTCCCGATGGAGCTGATAAATTCGGATTCTCGGATACTTCTGGAGACATCTGGTTACGAAATTCAGACTATTATCTCACCTCGCCGACAGGTTCTAACTATGGCGGTCTGACACTTGTACATGAGATTGGTCATGCAATCGGACTGCGACACCCGGGAAATTACAATGCAAGCGATGTAGAGACCACTTACTATTTTGATGCGAACTATTTTGAAGATTCTACACAATATACAGTTATGAGTTATTTCTCTGGAGAAAATACCGGATCATCGATCCCAGTCACAAAATATCCATCGGTCCCGCTCCTCGACGATATTTATGCAGTTCAGGCGCTGTATGGGCCAAACATGGCCACGAGAACGGGTGACACCGTGTACGGTTTCAATTCGAACTCCGATCGGCAAGCGTTTCAGGCGACAAGTTCGACGTCAGTATTGATATTTGCGGCTTGGGATGCGGGTGGAAACGATACTTTTGACTTCTCTGGATACTCACAGAATCAGAAAATCGATCTCCTGCCCGGTCATTTCTCCGACGTCGGCGGCAATCGCGGCAACGTCGCCATCGCCCGGGGGGCGGACATTGAGAATGCCCTCTCGGGGTCCGGTGATGACAATCTGATCGGGAACACCCTCGACAATCGCCTGTCCTCAGGCGCCGGCGCCGACACCGCCTTCGGGGGAGAGGGCAATGACACCCTCATCGATTCTTCTGGCTCCAACTACCTGCGCGGCGACGCTGGCGACGATTCCGTTTCTGGCGGCACGGGCTTCGACGACATCAACGGCAATATGGGCGCCGACACCCTGCACGGGAACGACGGCGAGGACTGGGTCGTCGGCGGCAAGGACAACGACCTGATCTTCGGCGATGCGGCCTGGGACATCGTCTACGGCAACATGGGCAACGACACCGTCGACGGCGGCGCCGGGAACGACTGGGTCCGGGGTGGCCAGGGCGAGGACTCCGTCATGGGCGGGGCCGGGGACGACTGGATCTGGGGCGATAAGGGCAACGACACGATCAGCGGTGGTGCCGGGGCGGACATCTTCTACAGCCTCGCCGGCGCGGCCATCGACCGCATCACGGACTTCTCTTATTCGCAAGGCGACCGGCTGAAGTTGGAGGGAAGCCCCTCGCGAACCATCACACAAGTGGGCTCCGACGTGCTCGTCGACATGGGCAATGGCGACCAGGTGATCCTCGTAGGGGTCAGCCTCTCCAGCCTTGGAGCGGGGTGGATTACCTGACCCCCCTCAGAACCCCCCAGTCGCCATGGCCGCCAGGGCCATCACCAGGCACACCCCCAACGCCGGCAGGGCGGTGAACCTCTGGTGGGCGCCCATCTCCACCCGGGCGAGGCCCACCAGCAGCCAGGTGGAAGGCACCAGGGGGCTCAGGAGATGGAAGGGCTGGCCCATCAGGGCCGCCCGGGCCATGGCCGCAGGGTCGATCCCGTGGACGGCGCCCGCCTCAGCCAGCACCGGCAGCATGCCGAAGTAGAAG
>CAMAOY010000069.1 GCA_945859865.1 Phenylobacterium deserti | reverse complement strand
GCTCGGCCACGAAGGCCTGGCGGATCTTGCGACCCTCCTCGGTCCGGACGGGGATGTTCTGCAGGTTGGGGTCCGTTGAAGAGAGCCGGCCCGTGGTGGTCGAGGCCATGGCGTAGGAGGTGTGCACCCGTCCCGTGGCCGGCGCGATGGCCGCCACCAGGGCGTCGGTATAGGTGCCCTTCAGTTTGGACAGCTGGCGCCAGTCGAGCAGGACCCTCGGCAGGGCGTGCCCCTCGGCGGCCAGTTCCTCAAGCACCGAGGCGTCTGTGCCCTGGGCGCCGGTGGCGGTAGTCCGGCGGGATTCCAGGCCCATCTGGCCGTAGAGGACCTCGCCCACCTGCTTGGGGCTGCCCAGGTTGAAGGGGTGGCCCGCCAGGCGGTGCGCCTCGACCTCGAACTCGCCCATCCGCACGGAGAAATCGTTGGACAGCCTGCGCAGCCGGTCGGGATCGACCCGGACCCCGGCGTTCTCCATGTCCGCCAGGACCGGCGGCAAGGGACGCTCCAGGGTCTCATACACGGTCAGGAGGCCCTCCCGGGACAGCCGCGGCCGCAGGACCCGGTAGAGCCGGAGGGTCACATCGGCATCCTCGGCGGCGTAGGCTGTGGCCGGCTCGAGGGCCACGTGGCGGAAGCTCTTCTGGGCCTTGCCCGTCCCCGCCACCTGCTTGAAGGGGATGGGGCTGTGGCCCAGGTGCAGGCGCGAAAGCTCGTCCATGCCGTGCCCGTGGAGCCCGCCCTCCAGGACATAGCTGATCAGCATGGTGTCCTCGATGGGCGCCACGCGGATGCCGTAGCGGGACAGGACGCCGAGGTCGTACTTGGCGTTCTGCGCCACCTTCAGCACCGAGGGCGCCTCGAGCAGGGGGCGCAGGCGGTCGAGCGCCGCCGCCAGGGGGATCTGGGTCAGGTCCTCCGGGGCGTCGAGGGCGAGGCCCGGCTCGGCCTCGTGGGCCAGGGGGATGTAGCAGGCCTCGCCGGGGCCCACCGCCAGGGAGACCCCCACCAGCCCGGCCGTGGCCGAGCCCAGGGCGTCGGTCTCAGTATCGAAGGCGATGACGCCCGCCGCCCGGGCGCGGGCGATCCAGACGTCCAGGGTCGCCAGGTCCCGGACGCAGGCGTAGGCGGCCACATCCACAGGGTCGGCGGCGGCGGCCGGGTCTGCAGGACCCTGGGCCTTGGCGGCCAGGTGGGCCCCGGCCACCCGCCGGCCCAGGGTGTTGAGCTCCATCTCCTGCAGGAAGGCGGCGAGGGCGTCGGGATCGGGATCGGCCACCGCCAGTTCCTCGAGGGCCGAGGGCAGGGGCGCCTGGTCATCCAGCTGGACGAGCCGGCGGGACAGGCGGATCTGGTCGGCGAACTCCAGGAGGATCTGGCGGCGCTTCTCCTGGCGGATTTCCCCGGCCCGGGCGAGCAGGGTCTCCAGGTCGCCGTATTCGTTGATCAGCAGGGCCGCGGTCTTCACCCCGATACCCGGGGCGCCGGGGACATTGTCCACCGGGTCGCCGCACAGGGCCTGGACCTCCACCACCTTGTCAGGAAGGACGCCGAACTTCTCGACCACCTGTTCCGGCCCGATGCGGAGGTTCTTCATGGTGTCGAGCATGGTGACGCGCTCGCCCACCAGCTGCATGAGGTCCTTGTCGGAGGAGATGATGGTCACCTCTCCGCCCGCCTCGCGGACCAGGCGAGCATAGGCGGCGATAAGGTCGTCGGCCTCGAAGCCTGGCTGCTCGAGGGCATGGACGCCAAAGGCCCGGGTCGCCTCCCGCACCAGGGGGAACTGGGGCACCAGGTCCTCGGGGGCCGGCGGGCGGTGGGCCTTGTACTCGGGATAGATATCGTTGCGGAAGGTCTTCCCGGAATGGTCGAAGATCACCGCCAGGTGGGTCGGGGCGTCGGGCTGGGCCTTCATGTCCACCAGCAGCTTCCACAACATGTTGCAGAAGCCGGAGACCGCGCCGATCGGCAGGCCGTCGGACTTTCGGGTCAGGGGCGGCAGGGCGTGGAAGGCCCGGAAAATGAAGCCGGAGCCGTCGATCAGGTAGACGCGGAGGGGGGTGTCGCTCATGGGCGCCATCCTAGAGGGCGGCGAGGGGGCGGTCGATCCTCGGTTGGACGGTCAGTGGCCGCCCGAGACCTCGTAGACACCGGGCGCTCCGTCGCCATGGCCATCGTCATGGACAAAGCGCCGGTCGCAATAGGGGCAGTCCACCGTCCCGTCGACGCCCAGGTCGAGAAAGACGCGGGGATGCCCCAGGGCGCCGCCGACCCCGTCGCAGGCCACACGGTGGGCATGGACCCTGACGATCTCGGGCTGGGGCCCGGCGGGGGGTGTGGAAGGTTCGGTCTTGCGGGCCATGGAAGCGGTCTCCCTCACCGGGGACGCTTGGCGGCGGCCCGGGCAGGCTCTAGGTATCCGAGCCCGCCTTTCGTCGTCAATGCGCCGAGGCCCTGGAGGTCGCCATGAGCCTGCCTGACTACGCCATCGAGGCGCGCAACGTGGTCAAGACCTATGCGGCGACCAAGACCACGCCCCAGATGCAGGCCCTCAAGGGTATCGACCTCCTGGTACCCCGTGGATCCATCTTCGGCCTGCTGGGTCCGAACGGTGCGGGAAAGTCGACCTTCATCAACATCCTCGCCGGTCTGGTGCGCAAGACTTCCGGAACGGTGGAGATCTGGGGCCGGGACATCGACAAGCGCCCCCGCGACGCCCGGGCGGCCATCGGCGTGGTGCCCCAGGAGATTGCCGCCGACCCCTTCTTCACGCCCCGGGAATCCCTCGAGGTCCAGGCTGGCATGTACGGCGTGCCCCCAAAGGAACGGCGCTCCATGGAGCTGCTGACCGCCCTCGGCCTGGCCGACAAGGCCGAAGCCTATGTCCGCCAGTTGTCCGGCGGCATGAAGCGCCGCCTGATGGTGGCCAAGGCCATGACCCACAATCCGCCGGTCCTCATACTCGACGAGCCCACAGCCGGGGTCGACGTCGAGCTCCGGCGCCAGCTTTGGCGCTATGTGGTCGAGCTCAACCGCAAGGGCGTGACCATCGTCCTGACCACCCACTACCTGGAAGAGGCGCAGGAGCTCTGCGACCGGATCGCCATCATCAACCGGGGCGAAGTCGTGGCCTGCGAGGCGACCTCCGACCTCCTGGGCCGGATTGATACCCGGGCGGTGGTGGTGACCCCGGAGGCCCCGGTCGAGGCCGCCCCATCCCTGCCCGGCTTCGAGGCCCGCCTGCGCCCCGGCGGGGCCTTTGCGGTGACCTACCGGACCGGCGAATCCAGTGTGGAGCAGGTCCTGGCCGCCGTTCGCGCCGCGGGACTCTCGGTCCGCGACGTCACCACCGAAGACCCCAGCCTTGAAGATGTCTTCGTCGCCCTCACCTACGGCGCAGCGGATCGCGCTGGCTGATGTCAACGAAGGATACCCAGATGCTCCGAGCCACCCTGGCCGCCGCCCTCCTGGCGACCGCAGCCCCCGCCGTCGCCGGCGACGTCAACCGGATCGTCCTGAACGGCTCCGATGAGGGCCTGGCCGTCAACGCCGTGGCCGACGAGGGCGAAGGCGAGCCGCGCAGCATCGGCAGCTACGCCCTGCGCCTGTACAAGTCCGGAGATCCGTCCTTTCCCTTCGACGGCTTCCTGGCCGGCGTGGTCCGGCCCCGGGACGGGACCCTGGAGGCGCTGAAGTTCGCCGACATCAACCGCGACGGAAAGAACGAGATCATCGTCGTCGTCCGCTCGGCTGGGACCGGAGGCTACCTTTCCGCCGACGCCTTCCGGGTGCAGAAGGGCGTCCCTGTGCTTGTCGGCTCGAAGTCCGGTCTGGCGGCTAACGCCGACCCGGTCGCCGAGCTGTCGGGCGGACGCGCGAGCCGCAAGTAAGGACCGCTAGGGAGCTTCCGCATGCCTTTCGGTCTGGATCGCCGGACATTCCTGGCCACCGCCGCGAGCCTCGTCCCAACCTGGGCCCAGGGACACAGCATCGGCGGTCACAGCATGCCGAGTCGCGGTAGGGCCACTATCCGCGCCGGCTTCGACGAAGTGAGCGGCGAGGTTATAGATCTTGCCGTGCGCGACGGGCTGCGGATTGTGGAGGGGCGCCGGAGCATCGGCCGTGCCGTCAACGGTAGTGTGCCCGGTCCGCTGATCAGGTTGCGCGAGGGGCAGAACGTCCGGTTCAACGTTACCAATCATCTGGGCGAGGACACGTCGATCCACTGGCATGGTCTTCTCGTGCCGTTTCAGATGGATGGCGTTCCCGGTATCAGCTTTCCCGGCATCAAGCCGAAGGAAACCTTCACCTATGATTTTCTGGTCCGTCAGGCGGGCACCTATTGGTATCACAGTCATTCGGGGTTGCAGGAACAGCAGGGCCATTACGGCCCGCTGATTATCGATCCAGCAGGCGCGGAGCCGGTGAAATACGACCGAGACTATATCCTGTTGCTCAGCGACTTCACGACGCTCGACCCGCACTTCATCATGAGCCGCCTGCGGACCGGCGAAGGCTATTTCAACCCGCAGCTGACGAGCTGGACCGACCGCTACAAGCTGTCAGGGGCCGAGCGTCGGATGTGGGCAGAGATGCGGATGCCGCCGACCGACATTATGGACATCGGCGCGCCGACCTACACGTTCCTCGCGAATGGGCGCGGGCCGACTGAAGGCCTCGAATATCTGTTCCGGGCGGGTGAGCGCATCCGTTTGCGCGTGATCAACGGGTCGGCGCAAAGCTTTTTCAACGTCCGCATTCCCGGCCTACCCATGACGATCATCGCTGCCGACGGGCAGAACGTGCGCCCAGTCGAGGTCGATGAGTTTCAGATCGGCACCGCCGAAATCTATGATGTGATCGTCGAGCCGGGGAATGCCGAAGCCTATGCGATCGTCGGCGAGTCAATGGATCGTTCGGGGATGGCGCTGGCGATGCTGGCGAGCCGACCCGGCGGGCGGGCGGCCATTCCGGCGTTGCGCGACCCGCCGTTGCTGACGATGGGCGACATGGGCATGGACCACGGTTCGGGCGGGATGGACCACGCCGCCATGGGCCATGGGCCGATGACGGAGCCTGCGTCCGTCGCCACCGACACGGGTTCGGCAGCCGTCGATCATATCGCGATGGGGCACGGCACGCCGGAAGGCGCCGCCAGTGGTGCCGCGGCGGGCGCGATGAGCATGGACGGCATGAACATGCGCGACACGTCGCTGCTGCCACCCGATGTGAAGGTTGGGCCGGGCATCGACATGGTCTCGATGTCGCCGGTCGATAAGACAGGCGACCCCGGGCTTGGCTTGCGCGATGTCAAGCACCGCGTACTCAACTACCGGATGCTCGCCGCACTCGAGCCGAACAAGGATAAGCGCGAGCCGTCGCGGCTGCTTGAACTGCACCTGACCGGTAACATGGAACGCTATATGTGGTCATTTGACGGTCGAATGTACTCGGCGGTCAGCGACGTGCCGATCCGTTTTGCTTGGAACGAGCGAGTACGGGTGAAGCTTATCAACAACACGATGATGGCGCATCCCATCCACCTGCACGGCATGTTCTTCGAGCTGGTCAACGGCCAGTCGCCCGCGACGCAACCACGCAAGAACGTCGTCATTGTTCAGCCGGGAGCAAGCGCGACTTTCGACCTGACAGCGAACGAGCCTGGCGACTGGTCCTTCCACTGCCACCTCATGTACCACATGCATGGCGGCATGATGCAGACCGTGACCGTCATGGGCCCGAAGGGCGGCGCATGAACGTCCGACTGTTCGTCGCGACTGTCATGCTGGGCACAGCCCTGATCGCGACGCCGGTATTGGCGCAGCATCAGGGGCATGCGATGCCCGCGAAGGCGGTAGCGACAGCACCCGCGAGCGATCCACACGCTGGCCACACCCTGCCGCCGCCAGCCCCGTCAGTGAACCCAGATGAGGGCATGGATCATAGCACCATGGATCATGGTGCCACGGACGGCACGAACCCCTCACCTGGCCCCAATATGGAAACGCCGCCCCCGCCCGAGGCCGGAAGCGGTCCACCGCGCGCCGCCGATGCGATCTGGGGCGCCAGCGCAATGCGCGACGTGCGCGACCAGCTTCGCCAGACGCACGGCGACTTTCCGGTCTTCTGGTTCCAGGGCGACCGATATGAAACGCAGGCGCGCAAGGGCCACAATGGCTATCTTTGGGATCTCCAAGGCTATTATGGCGGTCCGACGAGCCGGTTCTGGTTCAAGAGCGAAGGCGAAGGCTCGTTCGGCCAGCGCATTGAGGACGCCGAATTCCAAGCGCTTTATTCGCGCGCAATTACGCCCTTTTTCGATCTCCAGGTCGGCTTGCGGCAGGATGTGCAGGGGCCGAACACCAGCTATGGCGTCATCGGCGTGCAGGGCCTTGCGCCCTATTTGTTCGAGGTCGACGCCGCAATGTTCGTCTCGCATCGAGGCGACGTGACTGCCCGGATCGAGGCCGAGGCCGATCAACGCATCACCCGAAGCCTCATTCTCCAACCGCGCGCCGAACTCAATCTCGCGGCACAGGACATTCCGCAGCTTGGCATCGGCGCCGGGCTCGACAATTTCGAGGTCGGCTTGCGGTTACGCTACGAGATCCGGCCGGAGTTTGCGCCCTATGTCGGCTGGGTCTGGAGCCACCATGCCGGCGAGGCGCCGGGCGAGTCGGCGCGCTCCGGGTCCAGACTTGTCGCCGGCCTGACCGCCTGGTTCTGACCGCCTAGTTCTGGCCTACTTCCCCTTGAACACCGGCGGGCGCTTCTCGAAGAAGGCCTTGCGGGCCTCCTTGGCGTCCTCGCTGGCGAAGGCGATGCGGATGTTCGAGACCTCGTAGCGCAGCTGTACCTCCGGATCGGGGGTCTCGTAGGACTTGACCATGCCGCGCTTGAGCAGGCGCAGGGTGATGGGCGACCAGGCGCAGAGGCTCTGGCAGTAGGCGGAGAAACGCTCCTGGAAGTGGGCGTCGGGCACGGCCTCGCCAGCCAGCCCCCAGGCGACGGCCTCCTCGCCGGTCACCGTCCGGTTCTCCATCATGAAGCGCATGGCGCGCTCATACCCCATGGCCTGGGGCAGGGTGATGGTCAGGCCCGCATCCGGCGACCCGCCAATCCGGGTATAGCCCGCCATCAACCGCGCGGAATGGGCGATCAGGCGCACGTCGCAGGCCATGGCCAGGCCCAGACCCGCGCCCACGGCCACCCCGTTGATCCCGCCGATCACCGGCTTGTCGCAGGTCTTGCGCAGGGTCAGGACGAACTGGCCGACCCAGCCAATGTCGTCCAGCTGGGCGGCCTGGGGCGTCAGGGGCGTGTAGGGCTTGGTATCCGGCGACAGGTCGAGACCCGCACAGAAGGCATCGCCCGTCCCGGTCAGGCCCACCACCCACACATTGTCGTCGGCGGCGGCGGCGCGCACCGCCTCGATTACACCCCAGGCGAGCTCCAGGGAGATGGCGTTCTTCTTCTCGGGCCGGTTCAGGGTGATGATCCGGACGTGGCCTTCGTCGCGGATGGTGACAGGATCGCTCATGGGGAAACTCCGGTCTGGAAGGGTCGCAGGGTCAGTCGTCGACGGCGCCGTGCTCGATCATGTGATCAGCGGCGCTGCCCAGCATCTGCATGAACATGTCATCGCCCCGGGCCGTCCGGGTGACGACCATGGCGGCGAAGAAGGCGGTCAGGAACAACAGGTAGGCGCCCTGGCCGTAGTGCCGGTGCAGGTCGGCCCTGTCGTAACCCGTGACGCCATTGGCCTTCAGGGTGTCGAGGTAGAGGTCCAGCAGGGCCGTCTCGTGGGCCCGGCGAACCTCTCCGGGCAGGGCACCGGCGAGGAAGTAGGCCAGGTCTGTGGGGCCCGCACCATAGGCAAAGGACTGCCAGTCCAGGACGGTGACCGGGTGGCCGCCCTCCGGTGCGCCAAACATCATGTTGTCAGGGCGGAAGTCGTTGTGCGTCAGGCAGCGGGGTCCGTCATGCCTCTGGCCCAGCCAGGAAGAGCGGGTGGAGACCCAGTCCCCGACCTCGGTCCATTCCGGCTTCAGGCATTCGGCATAGCGGTCCTTGAAGCCCATCCACAGCATGGCCAAGGACTCATCGCCCGCGGGGGTGGAGGGGGCGGCCTTAGCGCCCGACACCCAGGGCAGGTCGTCCAGTCCGTCATCGCCCCAGTGCGAGGCGTGGAGCAGACCGGCCTGCACCGTGACCTTGCGGGCCTGCTCCAGGGTCACCCCGTGCAGCTGGTCGCCGGGGCTGGCGGGGGCCAGGTCCTCCATCATCAGGACGAAGTTGTGGGTGGCTTCGTCAACGTCGGTGAACCAGCAGCGGGGCGTGTGGACAAGGGCCGTGGGCGCCAGGTGCTGGTAGAAGCGCACCTCGCGCAGGTAGTTGCCCAGGGCCACACCGGTGGCGCGGCTCTCCGGCCCTGCGGCGGGGAACTTGCCGACCAGAGAGTCCGGGGCGTCCTCGCCCCGACGGGCATAGTCGAGGGTGAAGCGGACACTGTCGCCGATCTGGCCCGTCCCGACGGACTTGGCCGTGAAGCTGCGGACCTCGGCGTCCACCCCGCCAGCGGCGAGGACGGCGGTCAGCCAGGCGGCGTCAATGTCGCCGGGTTCGCGGATGTCGGGACGGGTCATGAGCGCGGGTACACGCAGACTTTGTCGAAGGCGAGGCTGGCCCCGTCCAGCCGGTCCAGGTCGAAGCCCCGGAGTTCCCTCGTCATGCCGCACCTCCCGTCCGCACGGCCTTCGCCGCACACGCTTCATGACCGTCATATGAAAGCCTGGCGCGGGCGGGCGCAAGGTTTTCCCGACGGCGCCCAGCGGGGCCATCCGGGGGGTTTAGACCTCTCCGGCCATGGCCAGGGCGATGTAATCGAGGGCCAGGACATAGCCCTGCACCCCCAGGCCGGCGACCACCCCGGTGACTCCGGCGCTCATGATGGAGTGGCCGCGCCAGTCCGCCTCGACCGTGCGCTTGTGGATGTTGGAGATGTGCACCTCCACCACCGGGCACTCGCACATTTTCAGGGCGTCCAGCACCGAGGCCGAGAAGTGGCTGAAGCCCGCGGGATTGATCACCAGGCCTGCGTCCTTCCGGGCCGCCTGGATCCAGTCGATCATCTCAAACTCGCGATTGGTCTGGCGGAAGTGAAGGTCGAAGCCGTGCCGGCCGGCGGCGGCGGCACACAGGGCCTCCACGTCGGCCAGGGTGCGTGATCCGTAGAGATGCGGCTCCCGCTGGCCCAGCAGGTTCAGGTTCGGACCGTTCAGCACATGGACCCGGCGGTTCATGGCACCCTCCCGCGACAGACGCCGCCCGGCGGGGGCGGCGAAAAGGCCTTAGCCCCTCGCGGGGCGGATGTGAACCGGGAGCGCTGAGGTCCTGGGCCGGCGCAAATTCGAGACCGGACTCTGGGAGGATCAGGCCGGGGGTCAGAACGGCGATCCGGAAGGCGCTGCCTCCGGGGCCGGCTGGGCTCTAAGTCTGGACAGGTTCGGGATTTCGAATTACGCCTTAGGTACCAAAAGCTGTAATTCTTAAACTGGGAGGCTCAAGTGCCGAAACTTCGTTTAAAATGGCTCTCTCTGGGGGTAAGCCTCGCTTTCCTGCCTGCGCTCGCGCATGCCGCCACAGAGAACCTGGATCCAAATGACTATGTTGGTATTTCGTTCTGGCTGATCTCGATGGCGCTTGTTGCGTCCACCGCGTTCTTCTTCCTCGAGACCCAGCGGGTTGCCGGGAAGTGGAAGACCTCGCTGACCGTGTCGGGTCTCGTGACCCTGGTGGCAGCGGTTCACTATTTCTACATGCGCGACATCTGGGTTGCGACCGGCGAAACGCCAACCGTCTATCGCTATATCGACTGGTTGATCACCGTTCCGCTGCTCATGATCGAGTTCTATCTGATCCTGGCCGCGATCACGAAGGTCCCCGGTGGCGTTTTCTGGCGCCTGCTGGTCGGTACCTTTGTCATGCTCGTTGGCGGCTACGTCGGTGAAGCGGGTTATGTCGGCGTATGGCCCGCGTTTATCGTGGGTATGATCGGATGGGCCTACATCCTCTATGAAGTGTTCCTGGGGCAGGCCGGCAAGATCAGCGCTGCTGAAGCTCCGGAGTCGGTGCAATCCGCCTTCAAGCTGATGCGCTGGATCGTGACTTTTGGCTGGGCGATCTATCCGATCGGCTACTTCGTGGGCTACCTGATGGGTCAAGACCCGTCCAACAGCTCCGCAGCGCTCAACCTGATCTACAACCTCGCAGACGTCGTGAACAAGATTGCCTTCGGTGTAATCATCTGGACGGTTGCGACCTCCGAAACGGACCGCGCTCACGCGAAGTAGGTCCCGTTGGGCAAGGCATTTGTCGTCGCGGTTCTATAGCGCCGCCCCTCAAAGCCAGCCCGATCAAGACGTCTGGGTCCCGCCGCTGTGGCGGGACCCAGATATTGACTTAACGGAAGGCGTGGCTGGCCGTGTGCCGGCAAAGGCATTCCACGTCAGCCGTCTTGCCGGCGTCCGGTCGGGTCCCTAGCCCGAGATCGGGCGGCGTGGGACCGCCAGGATGGCCGTCCAAGGCCCCTGACCAGCCCGGTCAAAACACCTTGCTACCCCCGGCGCAACACGCTCACGAGCCGCCCGGTCAGCCCCCGAACTGCATGACTCCCAGGCTCGTGCGACCCCGTCGCTTGAATGAGGACTACCGATGTTGCTTCAGACCTTTCGCGCAAACCGGAAATCGACCCCCACCGCCCTGAAGTCGGCGATCATGGCGGGGGTTTCCGCCTGGTCTCTGATGGGTACGGCAGCCCAAGCCCAGGAGCGCGCGCCAGACACGGGTTTTCTGGTCCCCGAGATCATTGTCACCGCCCAAAAGCGGGAAGAAAACGCCAACACTGTGCCCATGTCGATCACGGCTGTGACCGGCGAACAGCTTGTGCGCACCGGTGTCAAAGAGGTCCGCGACCTGACCAAGGTCTCGCCCGGCTTCAGCTATGCCGACTCCTACGTGGGCTCGCCGATCTACACCCTTCGCGGCATCGGCTTCAGCGACATCAGCCTGGGGGGCCGATCCACCGTCAGCCTCTATCTCGATCAGGCCCCCATCCCCTTCGCGATTGAAGGCCGCGGGGTCATGCTGGACCTCGAGCGCGTCGAAGTTCTGAAGGGGCCCCAGGGCACACTCTTCGGTCAAAACGCCACGGGCGGTGCGATCAACTTCATTGCGGCAAAGCCGACCCCGGGCTTCGCCGCCGGCATTGACGCCAGTTACGGCACCTTCAATGCGTTGGACCTGACCGGTTTCATCAGCGGCCCGCTATCAGACACGGTGGGTGTGCGCCTGGCCGTCCAGGCCATCCGGTCGGATCCCTGGCAGAGGGGCTACACCACGACCGGGGAAAACGGGGCCGACGATCTTCAAAGCGCCCGCCTGACAGTGGCGTGGGAGCCGACGGCCCAGCTGAAGGTTCAGGTGAGCCTCAACGGTTCAATCGACAAGTCCGAGGGTCAGGCCGGCCAGCTGATCGGAATAAGCCCGGCCCTACCGGGCGCAGCACCCTTTGTTCCCGGGCTCCTGACCTATCCACTGGCTCCGGCCACGTCCCGGGCGGCGGATTTCAATCCCGGGTTGGACTACGGCAAAGACAACCGGTTTCGTCAGATTTCGGCGCGTGTCGATTATCAGTTCTCCAACGGGATTATCCTGACCTCGATCACGAGCGGTAGCCGCTTCGATCAGGACCAGTTGTTGGATATTGACGGCATGACCCTGTCTAACTTCAGTCGTGACACAAAAGGTGAAATCGAGTCCTTTTCTGAAGAACTAAGGATCTCCGGGGATCTGAACGGTAATTTGAAATACACGCTCGGGGCAAACTACTCGTCTGATGACATCAAGGAATTCAGTCTGAATGATTTCTCTCAAAGCAGTCAGGCGCTTTTGTTCACGGGATTTGGTCTCCCGGCCCTGAAGGGATTTGGCGACTCCAATAATCAGAAGACGGATACGCAAGCCATATTTGCCAGCGTCGACTACGCGATAAACGAAGACGTCAATCTGACGGGCGGGGTGCGCTATACACGGTCAAACAATGAGTTTGAGGGGTGCACGTCGGATCCGGGAGATGGCAGCAGTTCGGCGGTCTTTGGTCCCTTCTGGAACTCGTTCCGGGCCCAGATGGGAATGCCCCCAAACCCGCCGATCGCGAAGGGTGGGTGCATAACGGCCAATGCCGAGATCACCCCCGAACTGGTGGTGGACAGTCTGAATGAGACCAATGTCGCCTGGCGGGTCGGCGCGGAATGGACGCCGCGCGAGCGGACCCTGCTCTATGCCAATGTCAGCAAGGGCTACAAGGCTGGTGGCTTCCCGTCGCTGGGAGGGACATCGGCAAGCCAATATCAACCGGCAACCCAGGAGTCCGTGCTGGCCTATGAGGCGGGCTTCAAGACCACCACGACCAACCGCAGGCTGCACATCGACGGCGCCCTTTTCTATTATGACTATCAGGACAAGCAGATCCTGGGGCGCGTGCTGGACCCTCTGTTTGGTCCCCTTCTGCAGATGATCAATGTGCCCAAGTCCAGGGTCATGGGCGCTGAGCTTCAGGCCAGCTGGTTCCCCGTCGAGGGACTGAGCGTCACCACGGG
>CAMAOY010000068.1 GCA_945859865.1 Phenylobacterium deserti | reverse complement strand
CGGACCTGGCTGGCCGAGCGGTCCGCAGAGGGCTGGCGCGAGGTCAGCTACAGCGAGGCCGCCGGGCGCGTCGCCGTCCTGGCAGGCGGCCTGCGCGACCGGGGGATCGGGGGGCCCCGGCCCCTGCTGATCCTGGCCCGCAACGGGATCGACCACGCCTTCATCATGTACGCGGCCATGAGCCAGGGCATGCCCGTCGCTCCGGTCTCGCCCCAGTACGGACTGCCAGGCGCCAATCTCTCCCGGCTGGCCCAGGCGGTAGAGACCCTCAACCCCTCGGCCATCTACACCGAGGATGCAGCCCTGTTCGGCGAGGCCCTGGCGGCGCCCTTCCTGGCTGGCCTGCCGGTGATCGCGGGCCGCAACCCCCGGCCTGGGGACGTGTCCCTGGCCGACCTGGAGCGCGCCTCGGCCGCCATGCCTTCGGCCCGGCCCGAGGACCACGCCAAATACCTCCTGACCTCCGGCTCGACCGGCCGGCCCAAGGCGGTGATCAACCTTCAGGCGCGGATGGCCGCCAACGCCGCCCAGGTGGCCGCCTGCTTCGCCGACCCGGACCCGCCAGTAGTGGTCAATGCCGCGCCCTGGAGCCACAGCCTGGGCGCCAACGCCATCCTGCACATGGTCCTGCACCGGGGCGGGACCCTCTACATCGACGCCGGCCAGCCCGTGGAGGGCCGTTTCGGCGATACGGTGCGCAACCTTCGCGAGGTGGCACCGACCTACCAAAACATGGTCCCGGCGGGCTGGATGATGTTCGCCGGCGAGCTCGAGGCCGATGCGGACCTGGCCCGCAACTTCTTCTCCCGGGTCCGCCTGATGCAGTACGGCGGCGCCAATCTGGGCCAGGAAATCTGCGACCGCATCCAGGCGGTGGCGGTGCGTACGGTGGGCGAGCGGATCAGCTTCTCCTCGGGCTACGGGGCCACCGAGACCGGCCCGACGGCCTCCAATGTCCACTGGCCCAACACCCGCATGGGGATGATGGGCCTGCCCCTGCCGGGGACGACGGTCAAGCTGGCGCCCATGGCCGGCAAGCTGGAGTTCCGGGTCAAGGGACCCCAGGTCACGTCCGGCTATCTGGGCCAGCCCGAGCTGTCGGCGGCCAGCTTCGACGAGGAGGGCTTCTATCGCCTGGGCGACGCCGCCCGGCTGGTGGACCCCGACGACATCCGGAAAGGCCTAGCCTTCGACGGCCGGCTCTCGGAGAACTTCAAGCTCACCAGCGGCACCTTCGTCAACGTGGGCGAACTGCGCATCGCCGTGATCGGCGCCGTGGGCGACGCGGTCACTGACGCCATCGTCTGCGGCGAGGGCGAGGCCGGCGTGGGCCTGCTCTTCTACCCCCGGCCTGGCCACCCCCCGGAGGCGGTGGCAGAGGCCGTGCGTGCCGCCGTCAGCACTCACAACGCCCGGGGTGGGGGCGGTGCCGGGCGGGTGGCCCGGGCCCTGGTCCTGCCGGACGGCCCCGACGCCAACGCCGGGGAGATCACCGACAAGGGCTACATCGCTCAGCCGGTGGCCCGGGCCTTGCGGGCGGCCTTCATCGGGCGGATGTTCGCGAAAGCGCCGGACCCCGGTGTCATGGTTTTCGAGACGGCCTGACCCGAAGGGCTGGCCCGGGCGGGGAGGCCCAGACCACATGAACGGTGCCGACGCCCTGATGCGCACCCTGGTGGAAAACGGCGTGACCGCCTGCTTCGCCAATCCCGGCACCAGCGAGATGCAGTTTGTCAGCGCCCTGGACGGACAGCCGGCCATGCGCCCGGTCCTGTGCTTGTTCGAGGGCGTCGCCACGGGAGCCGCCGACGGCTATGGCCGGATGACCGGGACCCCCGCCTGCACCCTGCTGCACCTGGGTCCCGGCTACGGCAATGGCCTGGCCAACCTGCACAATGCCCGCCGGGCCTACACGCCCCTCGTCAACGTGGTGGGCGACCACGCCACCTACCACCGCCAGTTCGACGCCCCGTTGAACTCTGATATCCCGTCCATCGTTGCGGCCAATTCCCTCTGGGTGAAGTCGGCTGACAGCGCCGACACGGTGGCCGCCGTCACCGCAGAAGCCATCACCGCCAGCCACGGCCCGCCCGCCGGGCCTGTCAGCCTGATCCTGCCGGCGGACTCCGCCTGGACAGAGACAGACACCACCTTTGTCCCGGCCTCGCGACCCGGGCTGCGCGCGCCGGACGGGGAGGCCGTGGAGGCGGCCGCCCGGGCGATCCGGGCCGCCTCGGCGCCGGTCGTGCTGATCGGAGGCGGTGCCTGTCTGGCCGCTGGGCTGGTCCAGGCCGCCCGGCTGCAGGCGGCCGGCGTACGCGTCCTGTCCGATACCTTCGTGGCCCGCCAGCCCCGGGGCGCAGGCGTCTTCGCCCCGGCCCGGATGCAGTACTTCGGCGAGGCCGCCCTGGAGGAACTGGCCGGGACGGACCTGATGGTCTTTGCCGGCACCACCCAGCCTGTCGCCTTCTTCGCCTATCCCGGACGGCCCAGCCTGCTTGTGCCCGAGGGCTGCACCACCCTTTCCCTTGCTGACCGCGCCACGGACGCCGCCGCAGCCCTGGAGGCCCTGGCGGACGCCCTGGGTGCCCCGGCCTCGGGTCCGTCCCAGCCCCTGAAGCGCCCGGCCAGCCCGGCGTCTGGAGCCCTGACGCCCCAGGCTTGCGGGGTGGCGGTGGCCCGCCACCTCCCGGAAGGTGCCATTCTGTGCGACGACTCGGTGACCTCAGGGGGCGGGATCGCTGCGCCCTGCCTGACGACGGTTCCCCACGAAGTCCTGTCCCTGACCGGCGGCGCCATCGGTATCGGCGGGCCCCTGGCCATCGGAGCGGCCGTGGCCTGTCCGGACCGTAAGGTGGTGTCCCTGAACGGCGACGGCTCGGCCATGTATACGGTGCAGAGCCTGTGGACGATGGCCCGTGAGAAGCTGGACGTCACCGTGGTGGTCTTCGCCAACCACAGCTACCGCATCCTGAACATCGAGATGAACCGGACCGGCGCCGGCCAGCCGGGCCCCTCGGCGCGCAAGCTGCTGGACCTGGGCGATCCCAACATCGACTGGGTGTCCCTGGCCCGGGGCCTGGGGGTCGAGGCCGTGCGCTGCGAGACCGGCGAGGCCTTCGAGGCCGCCTTCGCCAGCGCCATGGCCCAGCGGGGCCCGCGCTTCATCGAGGCGGCTATCTGAGCTTCCGTTCCATAGGATAACGAAAAGGGCCCGCGGGAGCGATCCCGCGGGCCCTCGTCGTTCGGGATTGAATCTGCCCTACTTGTTGCCGGGCAGGGAACAATCCCTGGAGAAGGCGCAGCCCACGGCGTTGATCGGCGTCAGGGGCTCGCTCTTGTACTCCAGGATGTAGCCCTTGAGGCCATCGGCGCAGGCGGTCTCGAGGTAGGTTGTGCCCGCCGCAGTCTTGCCGAGAAGGCGCACCGCCGAGACCTCGCACTCCGACTTGCCCATCTTCTTGAGGTCGCCCGTCACCGCCTTGAGGGAGGCTTCGGGCTTGGAGAAGGAGCAGCGGTATCCAACGACCGGTGCCCGGGCGCAGTCCACCACCTGGGTGGTCTCAGCCTTGGACGTGAAGACGCCGACGGCGCCGTCCGGACGGTTGGCGCAGGCCATCTCCACGACGTCCTTGCCGGGCGGCGAGGGGAAGGGCGCATACTTGGAGACCTGGCAGTCGAAGCCGGCCTTCTTCGACAGGGTGGAATAGAGGCCGGCCTGGGCAGTCTGGGCGTCCTTGGCGTCGGTCAGGGCGCAGCCGCCGAGCAGGGCCATGGCCTTCTCGCAAGACGTCGTCTGGGTGACCTGGCCCTTTTCGACCTTGTAGATGTAGCCCTTGCCGTCCTGGCAGGACGTTTCGTAGTAGCTCGCCCCGCCCTGGGACATGCCGATGTAACGGCGGTCCTTCACGGCGCAGCCATTGTTGGCGGCCGCGGCGTACCGGTCGACAACGGCCAGGCGGTAGGCGGGGTCACGCAGGCTGCACTTGATGTTACCGTCGGTCACGTCGAAGGTCAGGCAGTCGTTGGCGACAGCGGAGCCATCGGGATTGGCCGGCGCATCAACCTGCAGGACATAGCCGGAGCCGCCCTGGCAGGAGACTTCCAGGAAGGTGCTCTTGGCCGTCTGGCCTATGCCCCGGGCCGCGTCCGGAGTGCAGGACACGCCCGCCTTGGTCAGGAGAGGCGCAAGGTCAGCCATCGGATTGGCGTTCCCGGCCAGTTGGCAGGGCAGGGACGGCGGCTTGCCGTCCGGCTGGGTGGAATTGGCCTCGATGCAGCTGAAGGCGCTAGGCTTCACGCCGGGAGGAGCCTGCAGGACGAAGCCGACGCCGCGGTCGCAGTCGATCTCGTAGAAGTTGGTGACGGCCTTGGTCTTGGGATCCGCCATCTTGCCGACGTAGCGCGCGTCGGTGACCTGGCAGGCGATGCCAGCCGCCTGGGCAATGGCTGGGGCCTGGGCCATCCCCGCGGTGCGCGCTGCCGCGAGGGCTGCTTCTTCCTTCTTGGAGGCGGAGACGGCGACCGCCGTTCCCAGCACGAGGGCCAGGCCCGCCGTGGCCAGGCCGAGTACGAGGCGTTTCATGGTGAGGTTCCCTCCGGGGACATCTGTTACTTTGGCTCTTAATCCCATGGCGGCGCCGACGGCAAGCCGCCTTGGCGACGATTGCACGGCTTCGGCGACCTGTGAACGTTTCTGGACGCCTCTCCAGGGATTTGGATTTGATCCGCGCGCCCGGACAGCCGACACTGCACAGCTAAGGAGTCCCTGCATGCGCGATGGTTTCGAAGATCCGGTTCTGGAGGCCCACAAGGCCAAGATCAGCTATCCCTTCCCGGGTGGCCCTGACCAGGGAGAGGCGGTTGACGTCGCCCCTGGGGTGAAGTGGCTGCGCATGCCCCTGGGCGGCTCGCTGGCCTGGATCAATGTCTGGGCGATCCGCGAAGCGGGCGGCTGGGCGATCGTCGACACCGGCCTGGGCGGACAGGCGACCCGGGAGTCCTGGCGCAAGGCGCTGGCGGGACCCCTTGAGGGCTTGCCCGTCACACGCGTCTTTGTCACCCACATGCACCCCGACCACATCGGCATGTCCGGATGGATGACCCGCAAGTTCGGCTGTCGCCTCTGGATCACCCGCCTGGAATTCCTGATGTGCCGGTCCCTGTCGGCCGACACCGGCCGCGAGGCGCCTGAGGACGCCTTGGTCTTCTATCGCGCTGCGGGCTGGGATGAGGAGGCGCTGGAGGACTACCGCGCCCGGTTCGGAGGCTTCGGCAAGAGTGTTCACGCCCTGCCGGACAGCTTCCAACGCCTGTCCGACGGCGACGTGGTGCGAATCGGCGATCACGACTGGAAGGTGGTGGTGGGCTCGGGCCATTCCCCGGAGCACGCCTGCCTCTGGTGCCCGGACATGAAGGTGATGATCAGCGGCGACCAGGTCCTGCCGAGGATCACCTCGAACGTCTCGGTCTTCCCGATAGAACCTGCGAGCGATCCCCTGACCGACTGGTTGACCTCCCTGGCAAGGATCCGAGGCGTCGTGCCCGACGATGTCCTGGTCCTGCCGGCCCACAACGAGCCCTTCCACGGCCTGCATGCGCGAATCGACCACCTGATCGGCGGCCACGAACGCAGCCTGATCCGGCTGCACACACTGCTGGAAGAGCCCACGCGGGCCATCGACACCTTCCATATCCTGTTCCGTCGCACGATCGACCGCTGGACCCTGGGCATGGCCACCGGCGAGAGCCTCGCCCACCTCAACTGCCTCATGACCCGGGGCCTCGCCGTGCGCACCCGGGACGAGGCCGGGGTGGACTGGTATCGTGCCGTCTGAGCCGGTGCAGGTCCGGCCCGCCGGGCTGAACGATCTGGCGACCATCTACCAGTTCATCCTGGACCTGGCCGACTACGAGCAACTGGCGCATGAGGTGGACGCAACCCGCGAGGGCCTGGCCCGCGACCTCTTCGGGCCTTCGCCGCGGGTCTTCTGCGACATTGCGGAGATCAGTGGCGCGCCGGTCGGCTTCGCCCTCTGGTTCTATTCCTACTCCACTTTCCGGGGCCGCCATGGGATCTGGCTCGAGGACCTTTTCGTCCGGCCGGAGCATCGTGGCGCGGGGGCGGGCCTGGCCCTGCTCAGGACCCTGGCGCAGCGCTGCCGGGACGAGGGCCTGGCCCGGCTGGAATGGTCGGTGCTGGACTGGAACGCCCCCGCCATCGGCTTCTACGACCACCTCGGGGCCCTGGCGATGGACGACTGGACGACCCGGCGCCTGACCGGCGAGGCGCTGGTGGCCCTCGCGCAATGAGCGATCCGCCGGTCACAGTGATCGGGGGCGGCCCCCGGGGAAGAGGCCGACCCCCGGGTCTCGGATTCGTGAGTCCGCAGCCAAGCCTTTCGGTCCGTGACCCAGAATGGATCCACTCGCGCTGAGTGTCTGGCGGTTTTCGGACGCCGATTCCGGATAGGCGCCCCGGCCAGGTCAGGACCTGGCCGGGGAGAGCTGTATCAGGACGCCGGCTTGGCGGCCGCAGGCTGCTGGGCGTTGTTGCTGCCAGGCATGGGGCCACGGTTAAGGTCGAAGAACTTGGGCACCATCTTCGGCACGGCCTCGTCCAGGATGGTCTGGACGGTCCAGCCCTCTTCCTTGGTCACCGTCTCGACCGGACGGGGCTGGGAGTAGAGGATGATGTTCTCGCCCGAGGCACCGAAGATCTGGCCCGAGACATGGGCGGCGGCCGGAGCCACCATGGCCACGGAGAAGCGGGCTGGCTGGTCGGCGCGGATCATCTCGGCCATCACCGCCCGGCGGGCGGCGGCGGCTTCGTCCTTGACCGGCACGGACTGGGTCATGCGGGTCCAGGCCACGGGCGCCAGGCAGTTGGAGCGTACGTTGTTGCGGGCCCCTTCCATGGCGATGATCCGCGACAGGCCAGCAATACCCATCTTGGCTGCGCCATAGTTGGCTTGGCCAACGTTGCCGAACAGGCCCGAGGTCGAGGTAAAGAACATGTAGGCGCCGTCGTTCTGCTCACGGAACAGCTCGATGGTAGCCCGGGCGACGTTGAACGAGCCGCGCATGTGCACGTCGATGACCCGGTCCCAGTCGTCCTCGCTCATCTTGTGGAACATGACGTCGCGGAGGATGCCGGCCGGATTGATCACGGCGTGAAGGCCTCCAAAGCTGTCCCGGGCCTGCTCGACCATGCCCTGCACGGCCTTGTAGCTGGTCACGCTCTCGGAGTTGGAGACCGCTTCGCCGCCGGCGGCGCGGATTTCCCGGGCCACCGCCTCGGCGGGACCGGCGTCGCCCTCGTCGCCGCCCTTCAGGCCGCCGCCAAGGTCGTTGACGACCACCTTGGCACCCTCCTGGGCCGCGATCAGCGCGCAGTCCCGACCGATGCCGTTACCGCCTCCGGTCACCAGAACAACTTTTCCCTCAAGTGCGCCCATTGAAAAAACTCCCGCTGAAAATGATTACGGCGTCAGTTATTCGAGGCGGTCGGCCTTGCGCAAGTCAGGAAACAGCCGGGCCCAGAGGGCGGTGGCCATGACGGCGCCGACCCCGCCGGCGACCGCCGCGCCCACCGGCCCCAGGAAGCGGGCGACAACGCCACTCTCGAACTCGCCGAGTTCGTTGGATGCCCCGATGAAGAGGCCTGAAACGGCCGCGACCCGGCCCCGCATGGCGTCGGGCGTGACGATCTGGACGAGGGTCTGGCGGACATAGACGCTGAGCATGTCCGCGCCTCCCAGAACCGCCAGGGCCAGGACCGAGAGGGGCAGTGAGGTCGACAGGCCGAAGACGATGGTGGCCAGGCCAAAGACCGCCACCCCGGCGAACATGACCGGACCGGCGCGCCTGCGGATGGGGTTTCGGGCGAGGACAACCGCTACCAGGGTGGCTCCGATGGCGGGTCCGGCCCTGAGCAAGCCGAAACCCTCGGGCCCGACGTGCAGGACGTCCCGGGCGAACACCGGCAGGAGGGCTGTGGCCCCGCCCAGGAGCACGGCCACCAGGTCGAGGGAGATGGCCCCGAAGACGATCCTGTTGCTCCAGACATAGCCCAGACCCTCCTTGATCAGGGCCAGGCGCGACCCAGGATTGACCTCGGGCTGGGTATTTCCGCGCAGGCCCGAAACGCAGGCCAGGGCGAAGAGGTAGAGGCCCGCGGCGGCGGCGTAGGAGAGGCCCGGAGACATGGCGACCAGAATGCCCCCTATGGCCGGCCCGAGGATGGAGGCGCTCTGCCAGGCGAGGGAGTTCAGGGCGATGGCGCGGGGCAGGAGGCTGCGGGGGACCAGCATGGGCCCAAGGGCCGTGCCAGCCGGACCCATGAAGGCCCGGCTGGTCCCAAAGGCGACGGCAACGCCCAGCAGCAGGGGCAGGGTGGCGAAGCCAAACTGTGAGGCGGCGACCAGCACCAGGGCAGTCAGGATCTCGCCCACATAGCAGAACCGCAGGATGGTCTTGCGGTCATGCCGGTCCGCAGTCTCGCCGGCCGGCAGGGCGAGCAAGAGAATCGGGATGAAGGCCGCCAGGCCGATCATGCCCACGAAAAAGGCTGACCGGGCGACGTCCATGGTTTCCCGCGCCACGGCATAGACCTGCCAGCCGAGGGCGACGCTCTGGATCTGCACACCCAGGGTCGAGGCGACGCGGGACAGCCAGAAGCGGAGGTAGTCCGGCCGTCCCATCAGTGCGCGGAGGGACAGGTCGTCTTGTACGGGGGACTCGCTCATGGTCGATGCACCTTGGCCTGAAGCCCGACGCACGGCAACTTGCCGACCCGCAGCCATCCTGGAGAGGTCCATGCCCGGTTGGGTCATCGCCGTCCTGACCGAACCCGCCGGTGAGCCCCGGAGGCTGTTCTTCGCTGTGGGATTCGCCGACCAGGGACAGGCGGAGTGGAAGGCGGTCGACGCCGCAGGCATCGAGGCCCCCGTGGCCCCCGGACCCCGTTCCGGCGTCGAACCCGTGCAGGCCCTGTCACCCCTGACCGACGCCGCCATGCGCCGGAGGGGCCTACTGCCGGGCGAGGTCCGCCCCCTGGGCGAGGCCTGGCCCCGGAACTGGCTCTGAACCTGCGGTTGACGCGGGGGGCGGCGGGTCCTAAACGCCCGGCCCTCGCGCCGGGGACTGGCGCCGGGAGGAACGTCTTGCTCCAGGATGCACAATCCGAAGTCAGCCTGCGTCCCGAGATGCCGGGCGACTCCGCAGGCATCGAGGCCCTGCTCGACCATGCCTTCGGGCCGGGCCGGTTCGTAAAGGTCTCGGAGCGCGTCCGCGAATTTGCCCGCGTCCGCCCCGACCTGTCTTTCTGTGCGGTGGACGCCGGCCAGGTCGTCGGGGTGGTTCGACTCTGGGACATCCGTATCGGTGCGACCCCGGCCCTCTTCCTGGGGCCCCTGGCGGTCCATTCAGGCCGCCGGCTGGACGGACTGGGCGGACGGCTGGTCCAGCATGCCGGCAGGGCAGCGGACGCCCTTGGCGAGGGGCCGATCCTGCTGGTGGGGGATTCTCCCTATTTCGAGCGGTTGGGGTACTCGGCCGCCGCGACGCGGGGCGTACGCCTGCCGGGCCCGGTGGATTCCCGCCGTGTCCTGGCGCGGGGCGCTTCCGGCCCGCTGGAAGGCCCAGTCCGGGCCTGACGTTCCTCAGCGCGCAGTCCACGCGAGGTTGAGCCCGGCCGCGCTCGGGCCTACCTTCAGCACATGTCCGAGACTCAGCCATCTTCCGGCCTGGAGGGGGTCGCCACCGCTGCGCGTCAGGCGCCCGGGCGGGGCCTGCCACCCGTGCACCTCTGGAACCCGGCCCATTGCGGTGAAATCGACATCGTCATCAAGCGCAACGGACAGTGGTTCCATGAAGGCACCCCCATCGGCCGTGAAGCCCTGGTGCGCCTGTTCTCCACCGTCCTGAGGAAGGACCCCGACGGCTTCCACCTGGTAACGCCGGTGGAGAAGATGCGGATCACCGTCGAGGACGCCCCCTTCATCGCCGTCCGCGTGGACCAGGAGGGCGAGGACCTGGTCTTCCAGACCAATGTGGGGGACGAGGTCCGCGCGGGTCCGGAAAACGTCCTGCGTGTGGAGACCGATCCCCGGACCGGCGAGCCGCGTCCCTACCTGCATGTGCGGCGGGGCCTGGAGGCCCTGGTCGCCCGTCCGGTCTTCTATGAACTGGTCGAGCTGGCGGAAGCGGAGTCCGGGCGGCTGGTCGTCCGGTCCGGCGGCATGGCCTTTGACCTGGGCTCGGCCGGGGACGTGGAGACGTGAGCCCGCACCAGCTGGCCGCCCCTGGCGCCCGGCCCCGGCTTCAGGCCCGGCTTGCCGAGCGCCTGGATCCCCTGGCGCACCGAACCGTGGACCAGATCAGCTCGGACTTCGACTTCGATCCGGATCCCTACTTTCCCCCGCTGGACACCCTGACCCCCGCCGCCGTCCTGGTGGGCCTGATCGAGCGGCCGCACGGCTACTCCGTCCTCCTGACCACCCGGCTGGACACCCTCAGGCGGCATGCGGGCCAGATCGCCTTTCCAGGCGGGCGTTGCGACGCAGGTGAGACGCCCTGGCAGGCGGCCCTGCGCGAGGCCGAGGAAGAGGTGGGGCTGGCGCCTGGCTTCGTTTCGCCCGTCGGTCTTTCGACGCCCTACCGGACGGGGACGGGCTATCTGGTCACCCCGGTAGTGGCCTTCATCGAGGACGGCTTCAGCCTCGAGCCTAATCCCGACGAGGTGGCGGACATCTTCGAGACCCCCTTCGGCTTCCTGATGGACGGCGCCAACCACGAGACCCACGAGCGCGAACTGCCGGATGGCGGCAAGCGCCGGTTCTACGCCATGACCCACGACGAGCGCTTCATCTGGGGGGCAACGGCGGGGATGCTGCGCATCCTGTCCCATCGCCTGTTCGGGGTACCCGCGTGACCGGCGCGGCTGGGGAGATCGTCCTGGCGGACGCCGGGTGGCTGACAGATCCGGCCACGGCCGCCGTCCTTGATGCCCTGGAGGCGGCGGGCGGGCCGGCTTGCGTGCGCTTCGTCGGGGGCTGCGTGCGTAACGCCGTCATGGGCCGCGCCATCGCCGACATCGACCTGGCGACCGCCCTCGAGCCGCCCTTAGTGGTTGCAGCGCTGGAGGCGGCGGGGCTCAAGTCGGTTCCCACCGGACTGGAGCACGGCACGGTGACGGCGGTCAGCGGCGGCCGGGGGTTCGAGATCACGACCCTGAGGCGCGACGTGGAGACCGATGGCCGGCGCGCCGTGGTGGCCTTTACCGACGATTGGGCGGAGGACGCCGCTCGGCGGGACTTCACCCTGAACGCGCTCTACGCCGACCGCAGCGGGCGGGTATTCGATCCCACAGGCCTCGGCGTCGCCGCGGCCCGGGCGGGCCGGATTGTCTTTGTCGGAGACCCGGGGCAACGGATCCGCGAGGATCATCTGCGTATCCTCCGCTACTTCCGGTTCCTCGCCTGGTACGGCCAGGACGAGCCAGACCCGGCGGCGGTCGAGGCTTGCGCGGCCCAGGCCGGGAGTCTTTCCAACCTCGCAGCGGAACGCGTCCTCAAGGAACTCGTCGTCCTGCTGGGCGCGCCCGATCCCCGGCCCGCCCTGCG
Organism: Phenylobacterium deserti; assembly: GCA_945859865.1. Lineage (GTDB taxonomy): Bacteria > Pseudomonadota > Alphaproteobacteria > Caulobacterales > Caulobacteraceae > Phenylobacterium > Phenylobacterium deserti_B. The sequence goes on along the minus strand of CAMAOY010000068.1, from coordinate 1,098 downwards.
CCTGATGGCTTCGACGGGCGTGCTGGCCCAGGTCCTGCCCTTCGCCGGAGACCTGTCGCGGCTGGAGGGCCTATGCCGGGTCGAGGCCCTGGAGGGACGTCCCGCCGATGCCCTGCTCCGGCTGGGCGCCCTGTTCCCCGAGGGGGCCACGGATGTCGCCCGGGAGGCTGCGCGCCTGCGCCTGTCCGGTGCCCAGAGGGAACGGCTTGTGGCGGCGGCGGGTCGCGAGCCCCGGCTGGTCAGCTGGATGTCGTCCCGGCAGCTCCGCCGCGCCCTGCACATTCTGGGTTCCGGGACCGCCCTGGACCGGCTTCGCCTGGCCTGGGCCCGATCCCCGGAAGGCGAGGCGTCAGGTGACTGGCGCGCCCTGGTCGCCGAGGCCGGAGCCTGGCGTACGAGGTCCCTCCCAGTGTCCGGCGCGGACGCCGTGGCGGCCGGTGCGCGTCCTGGCCCGAAGGTGGGGGAGGCCCTGCGCGAGGTCGAGGCCTGGTGGATGGACGAGGACTTCCCGTCAGACGCGAAGGCTGTCCGCGCCCGCCTGGCTGCAGTCCTTCGCGGAATGGGGGCCTGAGGCGTGAGGCTGGCCATACTCGAGACCGGCGCGCCGCCGGGTGACCTCGCCGGGCGATTCGGGGACTATCCCGCCATGTTTCGGCGGCTGCTCCTGCAGCCAGGCGACTCCGCCGAGACCTTTGACGTGGCCTTGGGCCAACTTCCGTCCGACCCTTCGGCCTGGGACGCCTGCCTGGTGACCGGATCCTCCGCCGGCGTCTACGATCCCCTGCCGTGGATCGCGCCCTTGAAGACCTTCCTGAACGCCGCCTCCGGGCGTACCGCCCTGGTCGGTGTCTGTTTCGGGCACCAGGTGATGGCCGAGGCCTTCGGCGGGCGGGTGATCAAGTCGCCCAAGGGCTGGGGCGTGGGCCTGCACCGTTACGAGGCCCGTCCGGACGGCTGGCTGTCTGGCCTCCCGACCCTGGCGGCCGCCGCTTCGCACCAGGACCAGGTGGTCGAGCCGCCCGGCGACGCCCGGCTCGCCGCAGCCAGCGACTTCACGCCCTTCGGCGCCCTGGCCTATCCCGAGCGGCGGGCGATCTC
>CAMAOY010000067.1 GCA_945859865.1 Phenylobacterium deserti | reverse complement strand
GCCCACCACCGTCCCGGCCAGGACCCTGCGGTCATCCAGGACCGCAAGGCCGTGGACCCCCTTCAGGGCTGAAGCCGGGACGACCGCTTCAGGGGCGGACCATCCGCCCGCCAGGACCGGGCCAGCGCCGCAGAACGTGACGAGAATGGCGGCCTGCAGGCCACGAAGAATGTTCCAAAAGCGCAAGATCCTACCCCCCGATGCCCCGGTTTGCCCGGACTGAAAGCAGCATCCACTCGTGAATGGGTTTCGTCCACACCCGTTGCAGGAGACCCCTCTGAAGCGGTCGAGCGCCGGCTCCGATTTCAGTCCGACTTCACCGCGCCACGGTCCGCCGAGACCCAGCGGCCAGTCACCGCCGACCTTTGAGCACCTTGCCTATCTCAGCTTGAGAACTTCAGAGCTGCGACGCCGGCAACGATCAACAAGACACCGAGGATGCGCATCAATGACAGCGCATCTCCGAAAAACATGGCGCCGACAACGAAGGTGCCGACCCCACCGATGCCGGTCCAGACCGCATACGCCGTCCCAATGGGGATGTCCTTCTGAGCAAGCCAAAGGAGGTATCCGCTCGCCGCCATGAAAACCATGGCGATGGCGATGCCGATCCAGCGGGTTTCAGGGACCTGGGAGATCTTTAGACCAACAGGCCAGCCGATCTCGAAGACACCCGCCAGAAGCAGATAGATCCAACTCATACGCCGATCTCCATCACGACCAGAAAGGTCACTCCCACTCGATTATCGACGAGCCTTCTAAGCTGTTGATTTGTAATGCACCTGAGGCTGCCCCGCGGAAAATCACCTTCGTTTTAAACGCCAGAGTGCAGAGCACCAGCATTGGCGCGGGTTTGCGGGCGATCCGGCCGGAAGCGACTTTTGGACATCTATCGCCTCTGGGAACCATCCTGGACACCATCGATACGCGCGCTTTTGGGTCAGGGGCCGGCGTCTGCTCGCCGTGGTCACGCCGCAGAGAAAGGCCTGCCCCCTCGTCCTAACGCCCCCTTGCACCAAGGGCCAAGTGACAGGTTGTGCGATTCTGATGCATAATTCGCACTGTCGGTCTGGTGGTCACGCTTTCTCGACAATCAATCCTGCCAACGCAGGTCACGTAGGGGGGATAGATGCCCAACTGGCTGATCGTTTCGATTGTCGGCTCTGTCGTGCTGACAGTGCTGCTTAACCTGTTACCGATGCTGTTTCCGAAGACTGCGCGCCGCGCTCAGGAGCGCATGATCGAGGAAATCCATAAGCAGCATGACTGGGAAGACGATGCCACCCGGGCCGGTCCGTCGGTGAAGGTCTTCTTTCCGTGGAAGGCCATGCTGATTGGCTCGTTGGTGCTGACTGTGCTCATCAATCTCATTGGCTGGTTTGCGCGCTAGGACCCGACGGCCTGAACCGTGAAGCACTTGAAGCTTTAAGTCGCCGCTGAACCGGAGCCCTGAACGGCTACCTTCCGGCACTCTGATTGTCGCGTCAGGGTCGTTCAGCGAAATCTGCTGACGTCCGCTTTCCTAGACCGCGACCGGCAGCAAGGGGGCGGGAGCCGCCGTTAGATCGGGCAAGGCGATCTCGAAAACACCCGCCAGAAGCAGATAGACCCAACCCATACGCCGATCTCCATCAGGACGTGAACGGTCACTCCCACTCAATCGTCCCCGGTGGCTTCGACGTCACGTCGTAGACCACGCGGTTGACCCCCCTCACCTCATTGATGATCCGGGTGGCGCAGCGGCCGAGGACCTCCCAGGGGAATTCGAAGAAGTCGGCAGTCATGCCGTCGGTGGAGGTCACGGCGCGCAGGGCCAGGACGTCCTCATAGGTGCGGGCATCGCCCATCACGCCCACGGTCTTGACCGGCAGGAGGACGGCGAAGGCCTGCCAGATGCTGTCGTAGAGACCCGCCCGGCGGATTTCCTCCAGATAGATGGCGTCGGCCTTCTGCAGGACCGCCACCTTCTCCGGTGTGATCTCGCCGGGGATGCGGATGGCCAGGCCCGGTCCCGGGAAGGGGTGGCGGCCCACGAACGCGGGCGCAAGGCCGAGCTCAACGCCCAGGACGCGGACCTCGTCTTTGAAGAGTTCGCGGAGGGGCTCGACCAGCTTGAGCTTCATGTACTCAGGCAGGCCGCCGACATTGTGGTGGCTCTTGATCACCGCCGAGGGCCCGCCCCGGGCCGAGACGCTCTCGATCACGTCCGGATAGAGGGTGCCCTGGGCCAGGAAGGCGGCGCCCTCGATCTTGGCGGCCTCGCGGTCGAAGACCTCGATGAAGAGCCTACCGATGGTCTTGCGCTTGGTCTCCGGGTCGGTGACGCCTTTCAGGTCTCCGAGGAAAAGCTCAGCGGCATCAACGTGTACAAGCGGGATATTGTAGTGATCCCGGAACATGGTCACGACCTGTTCGGCCTCGTTCAGGCGTAACAGGCCAGTGTCCACGAAGACGCAGGTCAGCTGGTCGCCGATGGCCTCGTGGATCAGGACGGCCGCCACGGAGGAGTCCACGCCCCCGGACAGGCCGCAGATTACCCGGCCCTGCCCCACCTGCTCGCGGATCCGGGCGACCGATTCCTGCCGGAAGGAGGCCATGGTCCAGTCGCCCGACAGGCCGGCAATGCGATGGGTGAAGTTGCGCAGGATCAGGGCGCCCCGGGGCGTGTGGGCCACCTCCGGGTGGAACTGGACGCCGTAGAACCGCCGGCCCTCGTCGGCGATGATGGCGAAGGGGCTGCCCTCGGACGAGGCGACCACCTCGAAGCCCGGCGGGATGGCCGTGACCTTGTCGCCGTGGCTCATCCAGACGGTCTCCCGGTCGCCGACCTCGCCGAGGCCGTGCAGCAGGGGCGAGTCCCGCTCTATGCAGATCTCGGCCCGGCCGAATTCCCGGTCGTATCCGCCCTCGACCCGTCCGCCCAGCTGGGCGCAGAGGGTCATTTCGCCGTAGCAGATGCCCAGGACCGGCACGCCCAGTTCAAAGACCCGGGAGGTGACGGAGGGGCTGTCGTCTTCGTGGACGCTGGCCGGGCCGCCGGAGAGGATGACCGCCTTGGGCGCAAAGGCGTCCAGCATGGCCTCGATCCGGTCATAGGGATGGATCTCGCAGTAGACCCCGCTCTCCCGCAGCCGCCGGGCAATCAGTTGGGTCACCTGGCTGCCGAAGTCCACGATCAGGACACGGTCATGGACGGGGGCGGCGGTCATGCAGGGGTCCTTCCATCGGCCCGGGCCAGGACGGCGACGAAGAATCCGTCGGTGTCGGAGGTCGCGGGGGTCAGCCGGAGATAGCCTTCTGAGGTCAGGCGGGAAAGCCGTTCGGGGTCGTCCGTCGCAGGCCGGACGCTGAATTCGGGATGCCGGGCCAGGAAGGCGGCGACCCGGTCTTCGTTCTCCTCGGCCAGGACCGAGCAGGTCACGTAGATGAGCCGCCCTCCGGGCCGGACATAGAGAACCCCGGCGTCGAGGACGGCGTCCTGGTCGGCCTGCCGGCGGACCAGCGCCTCAGGGGTCAGCCGCCACTTGGTGTCGGGATGCCGGCGCCAAGCGCCCGACCCGGAGCAAGGGGCATCGATGAAGACGAGATCCATTCGCCCCTCGAGGTCCTTTACGGGATCGGGACGAAGGGGGGTGCGGACCTGGAGGTTGCGGATCCCTGCCCTCTCCCCCCGCCGGACGGTGTCGGCCAGGCGCCGGGCGTCGGAATCGTAGGCGTAGATCTGGCCGGTGGAGCCCATGGCGGCGGCCAGGGCCAGGGTCTTTCCCCCGCCCCCTGCGCAGAAGTCCAGGACCTGGAGACCAACGATGTCGCCCGCGCAGGCCGCGGCGATCTGGGAGCCGGCGTCCTGGACCTCCATCCAGCCCTTGACGAATTCCGGCAGGCTCTCGACCGACGGCGTGCGCTCGGCGGCGGCGGGCGGATCGATCCGGAGGGCCAGGGGCAGGCCGGGGACCGGATGGGCGCCCAGGGCCTCGGCTGCCCGCAGCGCCCGGGCCGGATCGCTCTTGAGGGTGTTGACCCGCAGGTCGACCGGAGCCCGGCGGGACAGGCCCTCCGCCTCGGTCCGGACGCGGTCGTCGAAGACCCGTGCGAAGGACGGGGCGAGCCAATCCGGCAGGTCGGCAGCCACCGCGTACGGAGCTTCGGCAAGGTCGCGAGGTTCGGTAATGCGGGCAGCTTCCGCCGCGCTCAGCGCGCCCGGTCCATGCGGCGCCTCGGCGAAGGCGGCCGCGATCCGGTCTTCAGGCCAGTTCCAGTGCAGGGCCAGCACGCCCAGGACGGCGCCCCTGGGACTGTCCACGTCCATCCGCCAGGCGGCAGACCGGCGCCGGCGCAGAGCGTCCAGGACGAGGCCAGCGACAAAGGCGCGATCCCCCGACCCCGCGTAACGCGCCGTATCGCTCCAGGCCTTGAGCGCCAGGCGCGCAGGCCTGCGGGCCGTCTCGACCTGCTCCAGGACCCCGATCGCCGCCTCGATGCGCCCGGCGTCACGCAAGGAAGAGCGCCGCCACCACCATGCCGAGGCCCACGAGGGCGAGGGTCCAGACCAGGCTTCGGACCATGTAGGTCCCGGCGGCGTAAATCGGGGCGTAGAGCGCGCGGCAGAGGACGTAGAGGCCCGCGCCCCAGAGGCTCAGGGGTCCGGTCTTACCGGCGATCACAACCGCCAGGACGGCCGCCGCAAAGAGCGGGAAGGTCTCCATGAAATTACGGAAGGCCCGGTCCAGCCTGGCCGCGACGCCAGTGATGGGCATGGCCTCGTCCCGGGCACCGGCGGCCCATTTCAGGTCCTGCTGGCGACGAGCGGCGGCGGCGGACCACATCAGCTGGACGAGGCCGATGGCGATGGCGGCACCCAGGAGGATGAGTTCAGGTTCAGCGCCCATGTCAGACCGGGCTCGTATAGTTGGGAGCCTCTCGGGTCATCATGACGTCGTGGACATGGCTCTCGCGCAGGCCCGCGCCGGTAATGCGCACGAACCGGGCCTTGGCCTGGAAGGCGGGGATGTCGCCCGCGCCGACATAGCCCATGGCCGCCCGCAGTCCGCCCACCATCTGGTGCAGAACAGCGCCGATCGGACCCTTGTGGGCCACCTGGCCCTCGATGCCCTCAGGCACCAGCTTGAGGGCCGAGACCTCCTTCTGGAAGTACCGGTCGGCAGACCCGTTCGCCATGGCACCCAGGGACCCCATGCCGCGATAGGCCTTGTAGGAGCGCCCCTGGTAGAGGAAGACGTCGCCGGGTGCCTCGTCCGTTCCGGCGAAGGCAGAGCCCATCATGGCCGTGTGGGCGCCCATGGCCAGGGCCTTGGCGAAATCGCCTGAGTACTTGATGCCGCCATCGGCGATCACTGGTACGCCGGTGTCGCGGGCGGCCCTTGCGGCGTCGGCAATGGCCGTCAGCTGGGGGACCCCCACGCCGGCGACGATCCGCGTTGTGCAGATGGAGCCGGGGCCGATGCCCACCTTCACGGCGTCCGCGCCGGCATCGATCAGGGCCCGGGTCCCGTCGTAGGTCGCCACGTTACCGGCCACGATCTGCACCCGGTTGGCCTCGCGGCGCAGCCGAGCGACCGCCTTCAGGACATCGGCATTGTGACCATGCGCGGTGTCGATCACCACCACGTCGACACCCGCATCGATCAGGGCCATGGAGCGCTCGAACCCGCCGTCGCCCACCGTGGAGGCCGCGCCGACCAGTAACCGGCCCTGGGCGTCCTTGGCGGCGAAGGGATGGGCCTGGGCCTTCTCCATGTCCTTGACCGTGATCAGGCCCACGGCCCGGTAGGCGTCGTCGACGACAATCAGCCGCTCGATCTTGTGCCGCCGGAGGAGGTCGCGGGCCTCTTCCTGGGTGCAGCCCTCGCGCACGGTGATCAGGTTCTCGGAGGTCATCAGGGCGCGGGCAGGAACGTCGTCGCCATTCTCGAACCGCATGTCGCGGTTGGTGAGCATGCCCACCAGCCGGCCGGTGCCCGGCTCCACTACCGGGAAACCGGAAATCCGTCGCCGCGCCTTGATCTCGCGGATCTCCCGCAGGGGCGTATCCGGGTGGATGGTCATGGGATTGATGACCATGCCGCTTTCGTAGCGTTTCACTTCACGGACCTGATCGGCCTGTTCCTCGACCGTCAGGTTGCGGTGAAGGATGCCCATGCCGCCAGCCTGGGCCATGGCGATCGCCAGCCGGCTCTCGGTCACGGTATCCATGGCCGAGGAGACGATCGGGATGTTCAGTTGTATCTCGCGGGTGAACCGGGTCGTGGTGTCCACCTGCCCGGGCAACACCTCAGAAGCACCGGGTTCGAGCAAAACGTCGTCGAAGGTAAGGCCTTCGCGAATCTCCATGAGACTCTCCATTTTGCGAGCCGCGTATAAGGCCAAGGTGCCATACGAGGCAAGGGCGGCTTAGGGTCGGCCGCGGAATCCTGTCGCTACGATGTAGGTTTCCGAGGAGTCCGGACGGCTGGCAGGTGGTTTGACGTTGCGGACCTGGGCGAAGCTACGCTTCAACCGGGTCAGGACCTCGCTGATCTCCCCGCCCTGGAAGGCCTTGGCGACAAAGGCGCCGCCCGGGGCCAGCACCGACTCGGCGAAGTCGACAGCGGCGTCGATCAAACCCACGATCCGCAGGTGATCCGTGCGCCTATGGCCGACCGTGTTTGGCGCCATGTCGGAGATCACTAGGTCCGGGGGCCCCCCGAGCCGCTCCACCAGGAGGTCGCCGCAGGCCGGGTCCGTGAAGTCCATCTCCAGAATCTCGGCGGGCGGAAGGGGCTCCACCGGCAGGAGGTCAACGCCGACGATCCGGCGAATCCCCCGCTCCAGGGCCACCTGGGTCCAGCCGCCTGGAGCCGCGCCCAGGTCGATCACCCTCTGACCGGGCAGGAGAAGACCGAAGCGATCGGCGATGTCCGTCAGCTTGTAGGCGGCCCGGCTCCGGTAGCCGTGAGCGCGGGCCTTGGCCGCCCAGGGGTCGTTGATCTGTCGGGACAGCCAGGCCTGGGACGATGGCGTGCGCATCTTCGCGGTCTTCAGGCGCGCCGGCTTGCCCCGCCCCTCTTCCGAGCCCCCGGTCGGCGGCCGGACCATCTTTCGCCGGGGCGGAAGCGTCATCGGGCGACCTCCCGAGCGCGGGGCCGCGGGCCTGGCCTGCGACGCGACTGACCGGACATCAGAGACAGCAGTATGCCTTCGCGCAGGCCACGGTCGGCGACGCGGACCCGTTCACAGGGCCACAGCTCCTGGACCGCCTGAAGGATGGCGGCGCCGGCCAGCACCAGGTCGGCCCGTTCCGGACCTATGCAGGGCTGGGCACCGCGTTCGGCCAGGCTCATCGCGATCAGTCGATTGGAGGCGGCCTCGCAGTCCGCCCGGGTCATCCAGATGCCGTCTACCTGGCTCCGATCATACCGCGGAAGATCCAGATGCACTCCGGCGAGGCTGGTGATGGCGCCAGAGGTTCCGACGATATGCGCCCGTCCAGCTGTGAAGGCCGGCCTGAGGACCTCGGCCCCGGGGAAGTCCTCGAGCCGGGACCGGAAGCAGTCGACCATGCTCCGGAACCAGTCCTGCGAGGGCTGCCCGCCCTCGGGGAATTGCTCAGCCAGGGTCACAACGCCCAGGGGGATGGACCGCCAGGCCCGGATCGGAGGCCGGTCCGGTGAGAGCCGCCCGCCCGCGCCGTCCGGATCACGCCCGGCCAGGTCCACCCAGGATAGCTCCGTGGAGCCGCCACCGACATCCACCACAAGGGCGGCAGCGTCGGTCCGGTCCAGGAGGTTCAGGCACCCGGCGACGGAAAGCCGCGCCTCCTCCTCCGGGGAAATCACCTCGAGCCTAAGTCCGGTCTCGGCGGCGACGCGCTCAATGAATTCCGATCCATTCTGGGCGGAGCGGCAGGCCTGGGTGGCTATGGCCTTGAAACGCGAAACACCGCGTCGCCGTAGCTTTCCGGCGCTCACCTTCAGCGCGGCCAGGGCCCGCTCCATGGCCGCCTCTGAAAGGCGGCCGGTCAGGGAGAGCCCCTCCCCGAGCCGAACGATGCGCGAATAGGCGTCAACCACCCGGAAGCCCCGTCCGTTTGGAGTCGCGATCAGCAGGCGGCAGTTATTGGTGCCGAGGTCGAGGGCCCCGTACAGCACCTTGCTTCCGTCTCCCTCGCCCCGATCACGGCCATGTTGCGCAGCGCCGGGCGCGCGCGAAGCCTGTGCCATGGACACTGGTCCCATTTGGGCGCGACAGGTCGCCGCGCCATTTCCCGCCCAACCTACCCGAGCGCTGACCTTCCCGGAAGGCGTCTTGCAGCGCACCCGGATTGAATTAGGTATAGGCCTTGGCTCCTGGGGGCCGGAGAGATTTGTCATGAATGTTCAGAGAGACGCGAGCGGAGCGGGTCGGCAGTCGTCCCCGATCATCCGCGAAGCCAAGTTCGCGATCGGCGAAGTGGTGAGGCACCGCGTGTTTCCCTTCAGAGGCGTGATCTTCGACGTCGATCCCAGCTTCAACAATACCGAGGAATGGTGGCTATCCATTCCCGAGCACGTCCGCCCGCGAAAGGACCAGCCCTTCTACCATCTGCTCGCCGAGAATGATGAGAACGCCTATGTCGCCTATGTCTCGGAGCAGAACCTGTTGGTAGATGAGACCGGTGAACCCGTTGGCCATCCCCAGGCGCACGAGATTTTCGAGGCCTTTGAACCCGGCCGCTATAAGCTGAGGCCCCGGGTCAGCAACTGACCTGTCGCGTCAATAGTCCCGACGCCAGCGGACAGACAGGGTATTTCCTCCCTCTCCGGACAGCTTTGAAATCAGCCGCAGCGAGCGGCTGACGTTCCATTCGACCTGCGCAGATCCTCCCTCGCGGCCGCCGCCCGTAACGATCAAAAGTACATTTTCAGTCAGGTACTTACCCCCCGACACTTCAACGGCGTCGCCGTTGCCTCCACCTGCGAAACTCAGCCGATCGAGCCCTGCGAGCCCTCTCAGGTTGCCGATGACGTCCAGCCCGCCACCCCCCGCCATGGACGCCACAGCCGAGGCCAACTGGGCGGTCTCCAGGGGCGACAATTGGGATGCCGAGCGACCGAACAGGACCTGTGAGAAGATCTCGTCCGTTGGCAGGGGCGGTGTTGAGGTCAGGGTAATCTCCGGCTTGGCCGCCGTGCCACGAATGCGCACGATCGCCGTCAAAGCCGGATCCGCCCGTACGGCCGCAAGGTCCAGCCGGATTCGGGAGGGGTCCTCGGAAAGGTAGACCACCCCCGAGGGATCGATCTCGAAGCGCTTGTCGGCAAAGGCGTAGGATCCCTGCAAGACCCGCGCGAGCCCCGTAAGGCGCGGGCGCGCAGAGGTGCCGGCGACCCGGGCGTCTACCGACATCTCAAGGTCCAGGCCCTGACCCCGGATGAAAACCTGTTGCGGAGCCTTCAGCGTCACGTCCAGGGCGACGGCCGGCCCTGCACCCCGGCCCTCCGCCTTTCGGCCCACCAGCACAGGCTGGTTGATCTCGGTAACGGCGAGCGGGGTTACACCGGTTGGGGTCGGAGCGGCCGCCCTGACGTCAGCCCGGTTGATGGTCAGTCCACCCTGGAGGGTGACCCGACCGTCACCTGCCCGGGTTACCGAAGCCTGACCCGACGCGGTCGCCGTCGCCAGTTCGTTGTCTATGACCCGGAAGTTGACGAGGTCGAGCCGGAAGGAACTCGGCGCGCCCCCCTGCAGGGAGATCCGGCCGGAACCCGAGAGCGTGCCGCCCTGCCCGTCCGCCCCCGTTGCCTGGTCGATCTGGATTGCAGTCTCTGACAGGCGGGACCGTACGGTAACAGTCTTCAAGACCAGGCCAGTGGCTGCGTCCGTGAAGGCGCCGGACTCAATCTCCGCGCTCCCGTCCGCCCGCGGCGCAGCAAGGGTACCGGACAACTCGCCCCGAAGCGCGACGAGGCCGCTGAGGGTCTGATCGCCGCCGACGAACAGGTCCCAGAGGGGCCGGATCTCACCATTGGCCTGAACGCGCCCCCGCAACGGGCGCTCCCTGTCTGGCTGGATCAGAAGCGACGCGAGGCGGGTGCGGACGGGCACATCGACTTGCCCGTCGGCCTTCATGCCCCGGGCGTTGGAAAGGTCGGCCTTCACGGCCAATTGCTCGTTCGCCAGGTCCGCTTGGAAACGTCCGTTGAGGCCATAGGAGACTTCACTATCCCTGGCACGGACATCGGCAAGACTCCCACTCGCCTGCCCCACGAGGTGGGGCCCCTTGCCCTCGACCCTGAAGTTGGCATCCAGGCGACCCGCAAGATCCGGGTTGAAGAGGCTGGCCGGCATGTCCTCGAGGCGTCCGGTGACCAGAGCCATCCCGGGACCCGAGGCAATATCGAGGGCCACAGATCCCGCCTTGTCGATGCCGAAGCGCAGCCGTGCGCGCCGCTCGGTCCCGACGAGTTCAAGCACCGCCGTCTCAGTGGTGCGCGCACGTCGGCCTCCGGCCTCGCCGGCGCCATCGAAGTCGATGCGGAACTTCTCGCCCTGCTGGGCGGCGAGGCCCCGGCCCTCAAGCGCCCAGTCCCCTGAGTTCGTCTGACCGCGGGCGGTCAGTTCGAAGGGCAGGCGTGACAGGGGGCCCTGGGCGGACAGACGTCCGGCGACGATGGAAATCCCTTCACCGGGAAGAAGGGCGTTGCTAGCGACAAGGTCTACGTCGACCCATGCCCCTGAACCCCTTCGATCCTCCAGCCGCACCTTTCCCGTGACAAGTCCCTCGGCAAGAAACGCACCGGGCTTGAGTTCGACAGTGAGATCCGCCGCCGAAGCCCCGCCGGCGACCAGCGTTGCCTGACCTCCGGCGCGCAAGCCGCCAGCATCCACCAGAATGTCGCTGAGCCGGATACCGCCTTCCGGGAAGGCGAACCGGGTGCGCGCCGAAGCCGGACCAAAAGGGCTTTCCGCCCTGACCTGTGCAGACCCTCCGGACCGAGACCAGTCCAGGTCAAGTTGAGCCCCGGTCAGGGACATCCCGGGCAGTTGAATGGCATCAAAGGCTGCGTTCATCGTCACGTTCGGAGCCCTGAGTCTGCCCCCCAGACGTCCCGTCCCGGAAGCCTTACCGGAGACCTCAACCGGCCCGGCGGCAAAGGGGCCCGACGCAGACCATTCCAGCCGCCCCGTGATCGCATCCCCCTCTAGCGCAGCCCCTGGAGCCCGCACCTGGAGCGCTGCCCCGCGCAGGTCGAGACGCTCAAACCTCAGGCTTCGGTTGCGAAGGAAGAAGCGCGCGTCGAGGTTTGGGGCCCCACCCAACAGTCGGTCGAGTTCCTTGAGACCGGTTGCCAGCTTGTCACCGCGGGCGCTGACCGTGACTTCCCACGGCGATTGAGCCTTCGGCAGGCGTGCATTCCACCGGGCGGTCAATCCCCCGGAAGCTCCCGGCAGGCCGGCGTCAAGTCGACTGACCGAGGCATTGCCCGCAAAGGTGAGCCCGCCGAGGAGGCTTCGCCTGCCTGACCCCGAGGCCTGGAAGCCTGCCCCGGCAGCCTTGATGTCCTCAATCAGGATCTCGCCGTCATCCTGCCTCGCGACCTTGAGGTTCAGGGATGGCGAAGCCCCCAGCAGGGCGAAGACAAGTCCTTCCCCACGCCCGCCGCCGCCCTGAATGCGGGTGTTCAGCCCAATCCGTCCCTTCCGGGACTCCAGGGCGATCGGGCCCGAGACCGATCCGAGCCGATAGTCTCCAAGCCCCGTTTGCTCGACCCGGCCCTCCCCGTTGAAGTTCCAGGTCTCCAGGTCGCCAAACAGCCGGCCGGAGATACGCGCCCGCCCTGCATCCACGCCGGCGCCGAGGATGCGGCCGAGGGAGGGGGTCGTGGCCTGGACATCCAGACCCTTCCCCCCGATCCGCCGGTGCTCGAAGTCGAGGGGGCCACGGATCAGCGCCGAGGCCGCATCGGTCGTCAGGGTGAGGGTCGTGACGTAAGCTCCGCGGTCGTCCGCGACACCCTCGGCACGGCCGTCCAACTTCAAGCGTGCGCCAATGCGTTCAGCAACCGGTCGCGTGAGGCTCGAGGCAGACAGGTCAATCTGGCCCGAAAGCGTTCCGGACCTCGGGTTCCAGGCTCCGCTGAGGGCAACGGGCTGGACATCCCCGGAGCGCAGGTCAGCGCGCACGCGCCCCTGATCCATTCGGCCATCTGCATCCAGGGTCATCCGGAAGGGCCTGTCCGCCGGCAGGCCCAGCACCCCGGCGAGCGCGCCGCCGTTGGCCTCCAGCGCATCGGCGGCAAGCTTGAGCGGGCGGTCCTTGCCGACGTCCAGAACAGCGTCCAGGTGGTCGCCGTCACGAAGCAGGCTCACGGCCTTCAGCCCTGCGGAATATCCCCCATCCGCCCGCCGTGCCTGAAGCCCTCCCTTCACGCTGAACACCCCTCGGCGGGTGCTGAAGGCCGGATCGCTCTCGATTACAGCGGATAGCCTCGTGACCGTAACCGTCACCGGCAGGGGCTTGTGCGGCTGGGGAGGCCTGAGGACCGGCCGCCGAAGGATGTGCACGCGGTCAGCGGACGCAGATACCACCCGGACCTCCCGCGCCAAAAGGCGGGCGGGGTCCCACGTCACGTCAAGGGATCGAGCCTCAAGCCAGATCCCTTTGGCATCCCGGATGGCGAGCCGGTCAAGGGTGAGGCGGCCGAGGGGGTCGCCGGCCAGGCCGCTGACCTCAAGGTGTCCAACAGGGCCCGCCGGGAGGCCATCTGCAACGGACTCGATCCGGGAAAGGGCCGCCGGGGTCCGAAGCAGCGAGGGTGTGGATAAGGCAAGGCCCACCAAGGCGAAGACGATCACGCCCAGGGCGGCCAGCCAGGGCTTGAAGCGCCGCTTTCCAGCCTGCCTCCCGGGAGGCGGGGTTTCAGACTCGCCGGTCAAAAGCTCTGACCGATGCTGATATAGATCTGGTAGCTCGGGTCGTCTTCCCTCGGGTTCAGCGGAACCGCGAGGTCGAAGCGGATGGGTCCGAAGCCAAGGTTGTAGCGGACGCC
>CAMAOY010000066.1 GCA_945859865.1 Phenylobacterium deserti | reverse complement strand
CCGGCCTAAAGGCGCCTGGAAAGGGCGAGGGTCCGGGCGATCCTGACCTCCCGCCAGCTTCGCCCTCCCCTACCGACCCGTAAACACCGGCGGACGCTTTTCCAGGAAGCTGGCCACGCCCTCGCGGTGGTCCTCGGTCTTCATGAGGGTGCGGATGGTCTCGATGGCCCAGCCGCCCAGTTCGCGCGGGTCCCCGTAGGCGGCGCGGCGCAGGCCCTCCTTCATGTAGCGCAGGGCGAGCGGCGGGTTGCAGGTGATGCGGGCGGCCAGGGCGCGGGCGCGGTCCATCAGTTCGGCGTGCGGGGCGACCTCACGGACCAGGCCGATGCGCAGGGCCTCCTCGGCGTCGATGACATCGCCGGTGAAGAGCAGCTCGGCGGCCTTGGCCGGGCCGACGATGGCCGGCAGGCGGTAAAAGCCACCGACGTCGCAGGTCAGGCCGCGCTTGATGAACAGCTCGGCGAACTTCGCCTTCTCGCTGGCGATGCGGATGTCGGCGTAGAGGGCCAGTTCCATGCCCCAGCCCACCGCTGCGCCGTTGACGGCGGCGATGACCGGCTTGTCGCACTCCAGGGCCGCCATGGCCGCCGGGGTCGGGGCGTGGCGCACGGTAGGCGGCAGGGGGATGGCGGGCTTCGGCCCGGCCATGATCTCGCGCACGTCGTCGCCGGAACAGAAGGCCGGGTCGGTCCCGGTCACGATCACGCAGCGGGCGTCGGGGTCGCGGACGGCCTGGCGGAAGGCGCGCTCCAGCCGGTCATAGGCCTCGAAGTTGAGGGCATTGCGCTGTTCGGGACGGTTGAGGGTGATGACCGCGACATGGTCCTCGACCCGGTAGGTCACGCTCTCGGCTTCACTGCTCATCCGGGCCTCCCTGGGGCTTTGACGCCCATCATGGCGGCGGGCGCCCGGCTGGGCAAGGACGTGCAGGAAGCCGCGCGGGGGCCTAGGGTGGGCCGATGACCGCCGAAGGGAGCCCCCCATGAAGACCGTCGCCCTGACCGGCTTCACCGACGGGCTCTGCGTCTGGATCGTCGAACTGCTGGGCGAACCCCAGGCCGGAGCCGCCAGCTGGTGCTGAGCCCTTGCGCATCGCCCCCGGGCGCCCAAGTGTCGCGCACTCTGACCTTTTTCCACGGAGCTCCCGCATGACCGCCTCCCGACGCCAGGCCCTTGGCCTGGCCGCCGCCGCCCTTCTCCTGACCGCCTCGCAAGGGGCCCAGGCCGCCGACACTGCCCTTGCCCAGGCCGTGGCCTCGCAGGCCCGCCCCGCCGGGGACCGCGCCCGGGACGGCGCCCGCCATCCCGTTGAATCCCTGACCTTCTGGGGCGTGAAGCCCGGCCAGACGGTGATCGAGGTCTCGCCCGGCGGCGGTTACTGGACGGAGATCCTGGCACCCTACACGGCGGCGACCAAGGGCCGCTACGTGGCCGGCGTCACCGACCTGGCCAACCCCAAGATCTCGGAAGGCGCCCGCAAGGGCCGGGCCGACTTCGAAGCCCGCTTCGCCAATGCAACCCGCTACGGCAAGGTCGAGTACGTCGGCTTCGGCGCGAGCTCCGGCCCGCTGGGCACGCCCGGTTCGGCGGACCTGGTCCTGACCGCCCGGAACATCCACAACTGGATGTGGGCCCCGGGGATGCTTGACAAAGTCATGAAGGATTTCAATGCTGTGCTGAAGCCGGGTGGGATCCTGGCGGTGGAAGAGCACCGGTCCGATCCCAAGCCCATGGCGCCCGACGGCCGCAACGGATACGTCTCCGAAGCTGCCGTGATCTCCGCCGCCGAAGCCGCAGGTTTCCGTCTCGCCGCCCGCTCCGAGATCAACGCCAACCCCAAGGACACCAAGGACCATCCCTTCGGCGTCTGGACCCTGCCGCCCAGCAGGCGCAGCGCCAGCCCCGGTGCCCAGCCGGCGCCCGACTTCGACCGGGCCCGCTACGACGCCATCGGTGAAAGCGACCGCATGACCCTGCGCTTCATCAAGGTGCGCTGACTTTCGCAACGAAAAGGGCCCCGGAGTATCTCCGGGGCCCTGATCCGTTCTGGCCGCGAGCTCGCCGTCAGGCGAACTGATGCATGGTATTGGCCCCGCCCGAGGCCTTTAGGGCGGCCTCGCCGGCGAAGTATTCCTTGTGGTCGTCGCCGATGTCCGAGCCGGACATGTTCTGGTGCCGCACGCAGGCTATGCCCTGGCGGATTTCCTGCCGCTGGACGTTGAGCACGTAGCCCAGCATTCCGGCCTCGCCAAAGTACTCCTTGGCCAGGTTGTCCGTGGACAGGGCCGCCGTGTGATAGGTCGGCAGGGTGATGAGGTGGTGGAAGATCCCCGCCCGCCGCGCGCCGTCGGCCTGGAAGGTGCGGATCTTTTCGTCGGCCTCCTGGGCCAGGGCCGTGCCGTCGTAGTCCACGCTCATCAGCTTTTCGCGGTCATAGGCCGCGACGTCCTTGCCGTCCGTCTTCCAGGCGTCGAAGATCTGCTGGCGGAAATTCAGGGTCCAGTTGAAGGACGGTGAGTTGTTGTAGACCAGCTTGGCGTTGGGAATGACCTCGCGGATCCGGTCCATCATGCTGGCGATCTGCTCGACGTGGGGCTTCTCAGTCTCGATCCAGAGCAGGTCGGCCCCGTTCTGCAGCGAGGTGATGGAGTCCAGCACGCAGCGGTCCGCGCCGGACCCTTCCCGGAATTGGAAGAGGTTGGACGGCAGGCGCTTGGGCCGCATCAGCTTGCCCTCGCGGGTGATCAGCACGTCGCCGGGGTTGCACTGGGCCGGGGTGACTTCCTCGCAGTCGAGGAAGGAATTGTACTGGTCACCGAGGTCGCCGGGGGTTTGGCTGACGGCAATCTGCTTGGTCAGGCCGGCGCCGAGGCTGTCGGTGCGGGTGACGACGATGCCGTCCTCCACGCCCAGTTCCATGAAGGCGTAGCGGCAGGCGCGGACCTTGGCGAGGAAGTCCTCGTGCGGGACGGTGACCTTGCCGTCCTGGTGACCGCACTGCTTCTCGTCGGAGACCTGGTTCTCGATCTGCAGGGCGCAGGCACCCGCCTCGATCATCTTCTTGGCCAGGAGGTAGGTGGCCTCGGCATTGCCGAAGCCGGCGTCGATGTCGGCGATGATCGGCACGACATGGGTCTGGTAGGTGTCGACCGCCTTGAGGATCGAGGCTTCCTTGACCTTGTCGCCGGCCGCGCGGGCGGCGTCGAGGTCGCGGAACATCATGCCGAGTTCGCGGGCGTCGGCCTGCTTGAGGAAGGTGTAGAGCTCCTCGATCAGGGCCGGCACGGAGGTCTTCTCATGCATGGACTGGTCAGGCAGGGGCCCGAAGTCCGAGCGCAGGGCGGCAACCATCCAGCCTGAGAGGTAGAGGTACTTCCGGTCCGTGGTCCCGAAGTGCTTCTTGATGGCGATCATCTTCTGCTGGCCGATGAAGCCATGCCAGCAGCCCAGGGATTGGGTATAGTTGGCCGGGTCGGCGTCGTAGGCGGCCATGTCCCTGCGCATGATGGCGGCGGTGTGGCGGGCGATGTCGAGGCCGGAGCGGAACCGGTTCTGCACGCGCATGCGGATCACGGACTCAGCGCTGATGCCGTCCCAGGTCCCCTGCTTGCTGCGGATGAGCGTCTCGACCTGCTGGATATCGTCCTGATACGACATGACCTTGGAATCCCTTGTTGGCCGGGCGCCCGCCAGACGGGGCCTTCGGCGGCCTGCCGTGTGACGCAGGGATGACAGGGAATCGAGTCCCCATGCAGTCGATCTGTCAGACTTTACAGGTCCGACTTGTAATGTTGTAAGGAGCGGACTCTGGTGGAGGCCTGTCCATGGCGACCGAGCGGCGGCTGTATGTGGGGCCAAGCCTGCGCAGGCTGAGGCGAGACCTGGGCCTGACCCAGGCGGACATGGCCGAGGACCTCCAGGTCTCTGCCTCCTACATCGCCCTCCTGGAGCGCAACCACCGGCCCCTCAGCGCTGAAATGCTGGTGCGCCTGGCCCAGACCTACCGGCTGGACGTCGCCGCGTTTGCGGCGGAGGGCGGGAACGACTCCGCCCGGCTCCAGTCGACCCTGCGCGATCCCATGTTCGCCGGAATCGAGCTGAAGGCCCTTGAGGTGGCCGATGCCGCCGCCAACTTCCCGGGCGTCACCGAGGCCTTCCTTCGGCTCTACACCGCCTACCGCGAGGAGCAGCTGGCGCTCGCCGACCGCAGTGCCGACCAGAAGGACGCCGCAGACGCCGCAGATCCCGTCGCCGAATCCCGTCGTTTCCTGGCCGCCCGCCGCAACAGCTTCCCCGGACTGGATGACGCCGCCGAACGGCTGGCCCAGGCCGTGGCGGGCAATGAGGGCTTGGCTGGCCACCTGAAGGTGCAGCATGGTCTGAGGGTGCGCCGCCTGCCGCCGGATGTCATGACCGGCGCCACCCGGCGGCTGGATCGCCACCGGCGGGAGGTCCTGCTGGACGATACCCTCGACAGCGCCAGCCAGGCCTTCCAGCTGGCCCTGCAGACGGCCTATCTCGAGCTCGAGGCCGAGATCGGCGAGGTGCTGGCAGCAGGTGCCTTCGAGACCGAAGGCGGCCTGCGCCTGACCCGTCGGGCCCTGGCCAGCTATGCCGCCGCAGCCCTGCTGATGCCCTATACCGCCTTCGCCCGGGCCGCCGAGTCCCGGCGCTACGACGTCGAGGCCCTGGGCCGCCAGTTCGGGGCCAGCTTCGAGCAGACCGCCCACCGGCTGACCACCCTGCAGAAGCCCGGCCAGGAGCGGGTCCCCTTTTTCTTTATCCGGGTCGACGAGGCGGGGAACGTCTCCAAGCGACTGGATGGCGCGGGCTTTCCCTTTGCCCGGCATGGCGGGGGCTGCCCCCTCTGGAGCGTCCACCAGGCCTTCCGGACCCCGCGCCAGATTGTCACCCAATGGCTGGAACTCCCCGACGGCCAGAAGTTCTTCTCCATTGCGCGGACCGTCACCGCCGGAGGCGGCGGCTTCGGCGCGCCACGGATTGAGCGGGCCATCGCCCTGGGCTGCGCGGAGGAACACGCCCATCGGCTGGTCTACGCCCAGGACCACAGGGACGGAGGCCCGGACCAGGCCACGCCCATCGGGGTGACCTGCCGGCTCTGCCACCGGGCAGACTGCGCCGCCCGCTCAGCCCCGCCTATCGGTCGCCAGATCCTGCCGGACGACTACCGCAGGACCCTGGCGCCCTTCGGGTTTTCAGATGCTTGATTGCGGGGGGTGAGGGGGCCGCGCCCCATTGAAGCCCCGCGCTGCGCAGAGTATGGCAGCGCCGCTGCGGCAGGCTCTGCAGCCACGCCCGGGCGCCCGTCGGCGGCCCGATCTGAAAGGTCGGCATGTCATGAAGGTCAGCCCCTCCCTCGCTGTTGCGGATCTCCTGCACGCCTTCGTCGAACAGGAACTCCTGCCCGGGACCGCCGTCGCCCCGGCCGCCTTCTGGACAGCGCTGGAGGGTATCCTGAAGGACTTCCAGCCCCGCAATCGTGCCCTGCTGGAGCGCCGGGACGGCCTGCAGGCGCAGATTGACGCCTGGTGGAAGGACCGCCAGGGCCAGGCCTTTGATCTCGCCGCCCAGACTGAGTTCCTGACCCGGATCGGCTATCTCCTGCCCGAGCCCGCTCCCTTCACCCTCAGCACCGGGAACGTCGACCCCGAGATCGCCAGCATCGCCGGCCCCCAGCTGGTGGTCCCGGTTTCGAACGGCCGGTACGCCCTGAACGCCGCCAACGCCCGCTGGGGTAGCCTTTACGACGCCCTCTACGGCACCGACGCCCTGGAGCCGCCGACGGGGGGCAAGGGCTATGACCCGGTCCGCGGGGGCAAGGTGATCGCCTACGCCCGGGGCGTGCTGGACCGCGCCGCGCCCCTGGCCGGGGCCTCCCACGCGGACGCCGCAGGCTATGCCATGGTGGGCGACGCCCTCTCCGTGACCCTGGCTTCCGGGGCGAAGGCGGCCCTCGCCGATCCGTCCCAGCTGGCGGGCTGGCGTGGCGCGCCCGAGGCACCCTCCGCCGTGCTCCTGAAGCACAACGGCCTGCACCTGGAGATCCAGGTCGACCGGACCCACAATATCGGCAAGGACGATGCCGCCGGGGTGGCGGACGTCCTGATGGAATCGGCCCTGACGGCCATCCAGGACTGCGAGGACTCGGTGGCCGCCGTGGACGCCGAGGACAAGACGGGCGTCTACCGCAACTGGCTGGGCCTGATGCGCGGCGACCTGACCGCCGCCTTCGAAAAAGGCGGCCGCACCGAGATCCGCCGGCTCGACGAGGACCGGCGCTATTCGGCGCGCCGCGGCGGCGAGGTGATGCTGCGCGGCCGATCCCTGATGCTGGTGCGCAATGTCGGCCACCACATGCTCACGGACATGGTCACCCTGGACGGGGCACCGGTTTATGAATCCGCCGTCGACGCGATGGTCACCGTGGCCGCCGCCCTCCACGACCTGAACGGCGCCCGCCTCAACAGCCCGGCGGGATCGGTCTATATCGTGAAGCCCAAGATGCACGGGCCGGACGAGGTCGCCCTGGCAGTGAGCCTGTTCGGCCAGGTTGAGGACGCCCTGGGCCTGGCCCGCAACACGGTGAAGATGGGCATCATGGACGAGGAGCGCCGGACCAGCGCCAACCTCGCCGCCTGTATCGCTGCGGCGAAGGACCGGATCGTCTTCATCAATACCGGTTTCCTCGACCGGACGGGGGACGAGATCCACACGGCGATGGAGGCCGGCCCCATGGTCCGCAAGGACGCCATGAAGGCCGAAGGCTGGCTGGCCGCCTACGAGAAGCGGAATGTCGAGATCGGCCTGGCCGCCGGCTTCCCCGGCCGGGCGCAGATCGGCAAGGGCATGTGGGCGGCGCCGGACATGATGAAGGACATGCTGGCCGCCAAGGTCGGGCACCCGAAGGCCGGCGCCAACACCGCCTGGGTCCCCTCACCCACCGCCGCCACCCTGCACGCCCTGCACTACCACGAGGTGGACGTCGCGGCCCTCCAGGCCAGCCTGGCTGGCGGCCTGCGCACGGGCCTGGACGCCCTCCTGACCCCGCCCCTGGCCCGCTCGAACTGGCGCCCGGAGGAGGTCCAGCAGGAGCTGGACAACAACGCCCAGGGCATCCTCGGCTATGTGGTCCGCTGGATCGACCAGGGGGTCGGCTGCTCGAAGGTGCCGGACATCCACGACGTCGGCCTGATGGAGGACCGCGCGACCCTGCGGATTTCCAGCCAGCACATCGCCAACTGGCTGCACCACGGGGTCTGCACCGAGGCCCAGGTCCGCGAGACCTTCGCGCGCATGGCTGCGGTGGTGGACGGCCAGAACGCTGGCGACGCGGCCTACTCGCCCATGGCCGGCCATCCCGAGAGCCTGGCCTTCCAGGCAGCTCTGGAGCTGGTCTTCGAGGGCCGGGCCCAGCCCAACGGCTACACCGAGCATGTCCTGACCCGCCGCCGTCGGGATCGGAAGGCTCAGCTGGCAGGCTAGCGCCCCTGGCCTACCGCCGGGCGGGGTCAGGCGAACTCCAGACCCTCGAACGCCCCGGACTTCCGCCAGCCATCAATATAGCGGAAGAAGGCGCTGGCCCCGTATGGGTAGCCGACATAGTACTTCGCCCCCGGCCCCATCGCCTGGCCCTCGTTGTTGTAGTAACCGGGGGTGCACTCTGACGAGCCCATCATGATCCGCCCCGGGCCGGTGAGCAGGAGGGCGACCCAGGCGTCCTGGGCCTCCTGGCTCACCTCGACCCGCACCTTGCCCAGCCGCTTCGCCTCGGCCACCACCGTGGCGATGGTGCGCCCGGAGTCGGTCAGGTTGTGGGGCACGTTGGAGATCAGGTTGGCGCCCTGCGTCGGCTGGACGAAGAAGGCGTTGGGGAAGCCCCGGACGTGCAGGCCGTGCAGCGAGCGCATGCCATCGGCCCAGGCCTCCGAGAGCTTCAGCCCATCCACGCCAGTCAGGTCGAAACCGGTGCGCCGGGTGTAGTCAGTGCCCACCTCGAAACCCGAGGCATAGATGATGCAGTCGACGGGATACTCGACCCCTGCCACGACCACGCCGGTCTCGGTGATGCGCTCCACACCCTTGCCGTCGGTATCGATCAGGCGGGCGGCGGGTTCATTGAAGGCCTGTAGGTAGGTGTCATGGAAGCACGGCCGCTTGCAGAGCTGGTTGTACCAGGCCTTGAGGTCCTGGGCGGCCTTGCTGTCGGAGACGATGGAGTCCACCCGGGCGCGGATCTCCTCCATCTTTTCGAAGTCAGAGTCCTCGAAGGCGGCAAGCATGGCCTGGGGGCTCATCTGCTCGGGCGGGATGGTCTTCATCTTCTCGCGGATACGCCGGGACAGGTCTGTCCAGCCGTCCTTGACCAGATCCTCTTCCGCGCCGCCGCCGGCCTGGTTGTCGGTGAAGTTCTCCAGCCAGCGCTGCTGCCAGCCGGGGGTGGCGATGGAGGCGAACCACTCCGGATCGATAGGGGCGTTGGCCCGGACGTCCACCGACGAAGGGGTGCGCTGGAAGACCAGGAGCTCCTTGCAGGCCCGGGCCAGGTGCGGAACGCACTGCACCGCCGTGGCACCCGTCCCGATGATGGCCACCCGCTTGTCGCCCATCTTGGAGAGGGGCGCGCCGAGGGGATCGCCGCCGGTGTAGTCATAGTCCCAGCGGCTGGTGTGGAAGGAATGGCCGCGGAAACCTTCGATGCCCGGGATGCCCGGCAGCTTGGGGACATGCAGGGGCCCGGTGCCTGAGCCCAGGAATCGGGCGGTGAAGCGGTCGTCGCGGTTGGTGGTGATGACCCAGACGTCGTTCTCCGCGTCCCAGGTCAGGTCCTTCACCTCGGTGTGGAAGAGGGCGTTGTCGTAGAGGTTGTACTTGCGGCCGATGCGCTGGCACTGCTCGAGGATCTCGGGGGCGTGGGCGTACTTTTCCCGCGGCACGTGGCCCGTCTCCTCAAGGAGCGGCATGTAGATCATGGAGGCGGTGTCGCACTGGGCGCCGGGATAACGGTTCCAGTACCAGGTGCCGCCGAAGTCGCCGCCCTTCTCGATGATCCGAACATCGGTGATGCCAGCCTCGACAAGGCGGGCGCCGGCGACGAGGCCCGCAAAGCCGCCGCCGATGAAGGCGAACTCCACATGGTCGGTCTTGGGCTCGCGGGGCTGGAAGGGCGTGTAGGGATCGTCGAGATATCCGGCGAAGACCCCGGCGACCCGGACGTACTGGCCGTTGCCATCGGCGCGCAGGCGCTTGTCACGCTCGGCCCGGTACTTCGCCTTCAGGGCTTCCTTGTCAAAGGAGCGAACGGGGGTGGCGTCATCGGCGGGTGTCATCGGGGTCGTACTCCTGACCGGTCCTGAAGGGGCCTGTAGTTGCCAATTTTGACGCCCCTGCGCCGGGAGGCAACCGCAAAGCGCATTCAATCCCCCTTTAGAGAGGGCGTCAGCGCCGCTATCCTGCGCAAGACCGGCCGTCGCGACGCGCGATGGCCTCCACAGGGAGCCCCACATGTCCGACGCTGAATACGTCCCGCCGAAGATCTGGACCTGGAACCGCGACAACGGCGGCCGGTTCGCCAACATCAACCGGCCCATCGCCGGGCCTACCCAGGAGAAGGACCTGCCGGTGGGTCGCCACCCGATGCAGCTCTACTCCCTGGGCACGCCCAACGGGGTTAAGGTGACGGTGATGCTGGAGGAGCTGCTGGCACTCGGCCATTCCGGGGCCGAATACGACGCCTGGCTGATCCGCATCAACGAGGGCGACCAGTTCACGAGCGGCTTCGTCGACATCAACCCGAACTCGAAGATCCCCGCCCTGCTGGACCGCAGCGGACCGAAGCCGGTCCGGGTGTTTGAGTCCGGCGCCATCCTGGTGCACCTTGCCGAAAAGTTCGGTGCCTTCCTGCCCACCGAGCCGGGTGCCCGGGCCGAATGCATGTCCTGGCTGTTCTGGCAGATGGGCAGCGCGCCCTACCTGGGCGGTGGCTTCGGCCACTTCTATGCCTATGCGCCGATGAAGATCGAATACGCCATCGATCGCTTCGCCATGGAGGTGAAGCGCCAGATGGACGTGCTGGAACGCCGCCTGGCCGAAAGCGAGTTCATCGCCGGTCCGGACTTCACCATCGCCGACATGGCCATCTGGCCCTGGTATGGTGCCATGGCCAAGGGCGAGCTCTACAGCGGCGGCGAGTTCCTGCAGGTTCACGAGTACGTCCACGTCAACCGCTGGGCCGACGCCATCGCCGCCCGGCCAGCGGCCAAGCGCGGACGAGCCGTGAACCGGCCCTTCGGCAAGCCCGAGAGCCAGCTCCTCGAGCGCCACGACGCCAGCGATTTCGACAAGCTGGTGCTCTAGATCCAGCCAGCGAGGCGGGCGGCCTGGTAGGCGGCGAGGCAGGCGACAAGGATCCCGACCGCCCCGGTGAGGATCCGCTGGGGCGCCAGCTTGACCATCAGGCCGGCCAGGGGGGCCGAAACCAGGCCTCCGGCGACCAAGCCCGCCACCGCCGTGGCGTGGTCGGCGATACCTCCGGCATCCTTCCAATGCCCGGTGAGGAGGGTCGCCAGGAAGGTCGCCGATATGGTGGTGGTAACGAAGAACTCGGCCGTGTTGGCGGTGCCGATGCTGGTGCGGGGATCGCCACCGGCGCCGAGCATGGCGGTGGTGACCGTCGGGCCCCAGCCGCCGCCGCCGATGGCGTCGAATAGGCCGCCGAAAAAGCCCAGGGGACTGCTGAACTTCACGGGGAAGAGCCGCGGCGCCGGACCGCGGAGGGCGCGCCAGAGGATCACGCAACCCATCAGGGCGAGGTAGCCGGTGATCCAGGGCTTCAGGACAGCCCCGTCGATCGAGGTCAGGACGAAGGCGCCGAGGGCCCCGCCCACACAGCCGCCAAGGGCGAGGGGGGCGAACAGCTTCCAGTTCACATTCCGGTGCCAGGCGTGGGAGCCGGCCGAGGCGGCGGTGGTGAAGACTTCCGCCGCGTGGACGGTGGCGGAAGCCATGGCGGGCGGCACGCCGAAGCTCAGCAGGACCGTTGACGAAATGACCCCATAGGCCATGCCGAGGGCGCCATCCACCGCCTGGGCCAGAAGACCGACGAGGGCGAATAGCAGAAAATCTTGCATGGGCCGGGCTCCTGGGCCTCGCCTCATGCCGGAAAACTCGACCCTGAACGATGGATTAAAGTTCCGAGCGGGATCAGGAAATCTAGAAGGCTTTCAGGGCCCGCACCGCATAAGCGACCGGGACCCGCAGGCGAGGGAGCCACGAGAAGATCGCCGGGATATCCGGGAAGGCGTATGCGGGCAGTCTGTGGGGCGACCCTGTCCCGCAGGCGAAACCCCACGGAGGCCCGGGCATGTCCAGCCCTGAACAGACTTCCCAGGCTTCCAGCTCTGAGCCAGGCGCGGCGAGCGGGATCGCCCTGGTCATCGGCGCGGGGGGCGGGATCGGCTCAGCCCTGGTCCAGGCCCTGGAGGCGTCTGGCCGCTTCGACCGGGTGATCGGCCTGGGGCGGAGCAGCGACCCGCCCCTGGACCTCAGGGACGAGGCCTCCGTGGCCTCTGCACTCGACTACGCCGCGTCGGCCGGCGACCTCAGGTTGGTGATCCATGCCGCCGGCGTCCTGCAGGGCCCCGGAATGGCCCCTGAGAAGAGCCTTTCGCGGATCGACCCGGCGGCCATGGCCGAGGCCTTCGCCATCAACGCCACAGGGCCAGCCCTGGTGATGAAGCACCTCCTGCCCCGCCTGCCCCGGAAGGGCCGATGCGTCTTCGCCGCCCTCTCGGCCCGGGTGGGTAGCATCGGCGATAACCGGCTGGGGGGTTGGTACGCCTACCGGGCCTCCAAGGCGGCCCTGAACCAGTTGATCCGTACCGCTTCGATCGAACTGGCCCGGCGCAATCCCGAGGCCCTCTGCCTGGCCCTTCACCCGGGGACTGTGGCCACCCCGCTCTCCGCGCCCTTCGTCGGCGATGATGAGAAAGCTCAGAGTCCGGCGACAGCGGCGGGCAGGCTCCTGGCCGTCATCGACGCCCTGCCCGCCTCCGCCACCGGCGGTTTCTTCGACGCCGAGGGGCGGACCGTGCCCTGGTAGAGCGCGCGCCCGGACCGTGGCATAGACGCGCCATGACCGATCTCGTCCTGATCCTTGGAGACCAGCTTAGCGATGCCCTGTCCTGCCTGCGGGGGCGCGATCCTGCGCGCACCGTGGTGCTGATGGCTGAGGTCATGGGCGAGGCGACCTATGTCCGCCATCACCGAAAGAAGATCGTCCTGGTCCTGGCGGCCATGCGCCACTTCGCGGCCCGCCTGAGGGCGGCCGGCTGGCGGGTCGACTACCTGGCGCTGGAGGCGGACGGCAATACCGGAACCCTGGGCGGAGAACTGGAGCGGGCGGTGCGCCGCCACGGCGCCTCGGCGGTTTACCTGACTGAGCCGGGAGAGTGGCGCCTGCGCCAAGAGGCTGACAGCTGGGCGGCTACCCTAGGGGTCCCGGTGACCGTACTGGAAGACAACCGGTTTCTGGCCTCCCACGCCGACTTCGAGGCCTGGGCGGAGGGCCGCAAGGCCCTGCGCATGGAGTTCTTCTACCGCGAGATGCGCCGGCGCACCGGCCTCCTGATGGAAGGCGAGGCACCCGCCGGCGGGCGCTGGAACTTCGACGCCGAAAACCGGGCCCCGCCGGCTGGTGGCCTCTTCCCGGCGGAGCCCCTTCGGCATGACCCCGACGTCGTGACCGGTGAGGTCCTGGCGATGGTGGCGAGGCGCTTTCCCGACGGCTTCGGGAGCCTGGACGACTTTCGCTTCGCGGTCACCCGGGAGCAGGCCCTGGCCAGCCTGGCGAATTTTGTGGAGACCGCCCTGCCCGGCTTTGGCGACGACCAGGACGGCATGCTTGTGGCCTCGCCCTACCTGCACCACGCGGTGCTCTCGCCCTACCTCAACATCGGCCTGCTGGGCCCCCTGGAAGTCTGCCGAGCGGTAGAGGCGGCCTGGCAGGCGGGACAGGTTCCCCTCAATGCCGCCGAGGGCTTCATCCGACAGGTGATCGGCTGGCGGGAATACATGCGGGGCATCTACTGGCGGGAGGGGCCCACCTACGTCCTGCGGAACGCCCTGGAGGCCCGGCGGCCCCTGCCAGAGTTCTACTGGACCGGGAAGACCGACATGGCCTGCATGAAGGCCGCCATCGGCCAGACCCTGGACCTGGCCTACGCCCACCACATCCAGAGGCTGATGGTGACCGGCAACTTCGCCCTGCTGGCAGGGGTGGACCCCCACGCGGTCCACGAGTGGTACCTGGGCGCCTATGCCGATGCCTTCGAGTGGGTGGAGGCGCCCAATACCCTGGGCATGAGCCAGTACGCCGACGGCGGACTGCTGGGCTCAAAACCCTATGCCGCCAGCGGGTCCTACATCCACCGGATGTCCGACTATTGCGGCGGCTGCGCCTACAACGTGAAGGTGCGGAGCGGCCCGGGTGCCTGCCCCTTCAACCGGCTCTATTGGGACTTCATCGACCGGCACGCGGCCCGGTTCGCCCGTAACCCGCGCATGGC
>CAMAOY010000065.1 GCA_945859865.1 Phenylobacterium deserti | reverse complement strand
CCAATCGGGATACTGGGGCGCTTCGGGCTTACCGGAGCGCCCCTTTTCGTGTCGTGACCCCAGGACAGGCCGCATGACCCCCAAGGTTTTCATTGATGGTGAGGCCGGAACAACGGGCCTCCAGATCCGCGAGCGGTTGGAGCGTCGCGCCGACCTGGCCCTCCTTTCGATTGATCCTGGACGCCGCAAGGACCCCGAGGCGCGACGTGAGCTGTTGAACGCGGCAGACCTGGTGGTGCTCTGCCTGCCGGATGATGCGTCCCGGGAAGCAGTGTCCATGATCGAGTCTCCCGACGTGAAGGTGATCGACGCCTCCACGGCTTTCCGCACCGCATCCGGCTGGACCTACGGCTTCGCCGAGATGACCCGCGAACAGCGCGCCGCGATCCAGGCTTCACACCGGGTCAGCAATCCCGGTTGCTATCCGACAGGCTTCATCGGGCTGGTCCGGCCCCTTGTGGAGGCCGGGCTCCTGCCGACGGACTTCCCCGTCACTGTCAATGCGATCTCGGGATATTCCGGGGGCGGCAAGGGGCTGATCGGCGAGTTCGAGGGCCCGCTGGCGGCGGGAACGTCAGATGCTTTCCGGACCTACGGTCTGTCCCTGGCCCATAAGCACCTCCCGGAAATGCAGATCCACGGGCGCCTTGCCCACCCGCCGGTCTTCGCTCCCGCCGTGGGGCGTTATGCCCAGGGCATGCTGGTGGAGGTTCCCCTGGTCCTGTCGGCCCTGCCGAAGCGCCCGTTGCCGGAGGCCGTTCGGCAGGCGCTGGAAGCGGCCTATGCCGGCGAGCGTTTTGTCCGTGTCGCCTCCGCAGAGGCCTGCGCCGAACTGCAGAAGACCCGCTCGGGTGCGGCCGGCTATGTCCGGGACCTCGATCCGGAATCGCTCAACGGCACCAACCTCCTGAGCCTCTTCGTCTTTGGATCCCATGACGGGACTCAGGCACGGTTGGTGGCGATCCTGGACAACCTGGGCAAGGGCGCGTCTGGTGCCTGTGTCCAGAACCTCAACCTGATGCTGGGGCTAGAAGAATATGCCGGTCTCTAGGACTGTTTCCACCCGCCGCGGGCTTCTCCTGGGCGTCGCAGCTGTAACGCTGGCGCCAAGGTCGGCTCCGGCTGCGCAGGACACCTATGCGGGGTCGTCCTTCCGCAAGCTGACCGCCGCCGACTGGCGGAGTCGGCTTCCGCCTGGCGCCTTTTCCGTCTTGCGGCAGGCGGATACCGAGAGGCCCGGTTCCAGCGCCCTCCTGCGCGAGAAGCGCAGCGGAACCTATCATTGCCTTGGATGCGACCTGCCCCTCTTCCGGTCCGCCTGGAAGTATGAGAGCGGAACCGGCTGGCCGAGCTTCTATACCGCCATCCCCGGAGCCCTCGGGTTGAAGACCGACTGGATGATTGGCGTGCCGCGTACCGAGTACCACTGTGCCCAGTGCCTCGGACACCATGGACACCGGTTCGACGATGGGCCCCGCCCTACGGGACTTCGATACTGCAGCAATGGGGTCGCACTGCGGTTCCGTCCGGCATGAGGGGGCTCCTGGCCCTCCTGGGCCTGGTGCTGCTCGCGGGTTGCGCTGCCCCGAAGGCGGAACTGGACGCAGACCGGATGGGTCGGCTCTTCATCGACGCCGTCCAGCGCGGTGACTGGCCGGCCATTGACCGGGGGATTGCCCCCCAGCTCATGGCCTCGCCGGACCACGCTGCTGGCATTGAGAAGGTTCGCCAGGCCTTTCCCGCCGATCCCCCCTGGTCCATCCGCCTGCTGGCCTCACGGCAGGCCGGAGGGAAGGGCGCTCCAGGTCCGGAACAGGCGAAACTCCAATACCTCTACCAGTTCGCAGAACGGCGGGCGGTGGTCGACCTCACCGTGGTTCCGGTGGGGTGGAGGAAGGTGACCCCCGCAACGGCCCAGACACCCCGGAAGGAGTCGGCCCTCCTGTCCGCGAAACCAGAACCGCCAGCCTCGGGTTCGGGCGGGTACGAGGTCGTGCGGGTCTACAGGGCCCTGACCATGTCCTACACCGAGGTGACCAAGACGGATGAGGCCGCCCAGGCCTTCTGGGCACCGGGCCGGACTGCAGGCCAGTGGCTGTTTCTGGGGCTGGCAGCGGCGACCCCGGTCTTCATGCTCTGGACAGGGGTAAGGGTCTTGCGGGCGCCGGTCCTGGAGGGCCGCCTCTTCTGGGCCCTTGCCTGCCTTGCGGGCATGGGGACCCTGTGGATGGACTGGACCTCTGGGACCACGGGCTTCCTGCCCTCCAGCCTGCGCCTGATGGGCTTTGGTCTCGAGAAGGGACCATCGCCCCTCTCTCCGTGGATGGTGAGCCTGACACTCCCCATCGGGGCCTTGGCGGCCAGCCTAAGACTGGCCCTGCAACGCCTCAGGAGGTGACCTTGACGTAGCTCCCGGGGGCGTCCTCGAGGGCGGGAAGGGGCCCGGCGGAGGGATCCCGGGCGGGGACCTGGGCTCCCGAGCGGGACTTCAGCCATTCGGCCCAGTGCGGCCACCAGGAACCTGGCGCCTCTACCGCTCCGGCCTGCCAGGCCTCAAGGCTCTCTGGCAGGGTGTCGTGGGTCCAGTGCTGGTACTTCTTCGCCACCGGCGCGTTGATCACGCCGGCGATATGTCCCGAGCCGGCCAGGGTGAAGGTGGTCGGACCGCCAAAGAGCCGCGCACCCCGGTAGACCGAACGTGCTGGAGCGATGTGGTCCTCCTTCGAGGACTGGACGTAGACCGGGGTCTTGACCTGTCCCAGGTCGAGCTTCACGCCATCCAGTTCCAGTTCCCCCCGGGCCAGGGCGTTGTCCCCGTAAAACCGGCGCAGGTAATAGAGGTGTAGGGTCCTTGGCATCCGCGTCTGGTCCGAGTTCCAGAACAAAAGGTCAAAGGGCTTGGGCTCCTTGCCCAGCAGGTAGTTGCTGACGAAAAAGGACCAGATCAGGTCGTTCGAGCGGAGCATGTTGAAGGTGTCCGCCATGGCCTGGCCAGCCAGGACGCCGCCGCCAGCCTCCATCTGCTTCTCGAGGTCAGACAGCCATTCCTCGCTGGTGAACAGGAGAAGGTCGCCGGCTTCGGAGAAATCCTGCTGGGCGGCGAAGAAGGTCGCGGAGGCGATCCGGCTGTCGCCCTTGGCGGCCATATGCGCCAGGGTGGCCGAGAGCAGTGTCCCGCCGATGCAGTATCCGACGGTGTTTACCCGGTCGACGCCAGCCTGCTTCATGGCGGCCGCCGTACCCTCGTAAATACCCAGCCGCATGTAGTCCTCGAAGGTCCGGTCTGCGAGCCCCCCATCCGGATTGACCCAGGAGGCGACGAAGACCGTGAAGCCCTGGCTGGTGAGCCAGCGGATCATGGAGTTCTCGGGCCTGAGGTCGAGGATGTAGAACTTGTTGATCCAGGGCGGGAAGATGACGAGCGGGATCTCGTGGACCGTCTCAGTCGTGGGAGTGAACTGGATCAGCTGGATGATCTCGTTCTGGAAGATCACCTTGCCGGGCGCCGTGGCGACGTTCACGCCGATCTCGAACTGCTCATAGTCGGTCTGGCTGATGGCCAGTTGGCCGCCGCCCCGGGCGAGGTCGGCGGCGAAGTTCTCCATGCCGCGGACGAGGCTCTGGCCCTGGCTCGACATAGCTTCCCTCAGGGCTTCAGGATTTGAGGCCAGGAAGTTTGAGGGCGACAGGGCGTCCGTCAGCATCCGGGTAAAGAATTCCACCCGACGCCGGCTCATCGGGTCCACGTCGCCGGCGCGGGTAACGAGCCCATTCATCCAGTCGGAGGTGATCAGGTAGGACTGCTTGATGACGTCGAAGACGGGGTTGTCTGTCCATTCGGGCGCATTGAACCGCTTGTCACCCTTTCCAGGGGTCGCAACCGGCTGCGCAGTCTCGCCCATCGCCCGGCGGGCGGCGAAGTGCCAGAGCTCGACATAGCGTTTCCAGAGGTCGCCCTGGGCCTGCAGCACGGCGTCGGGCTGCCCGGCGAGACTGGACATCACCTTTGCCATCGAGGGGCCCACATGGAAGGGATCTGCGTCAATCCCGGGTGCCCTATCCGCCTGGCGGAGGGCGGACTCGGCGATGGCGCCCTGGGCGGTCATGGCGGCCCTTGCGAGGTTTCGGGACAGCGACTCTATAGCTTCAAGCCCGGCGGGACCCGCCGCCGCTGTGAATGCAGCCGCAAATTCGGCGCCCTGGCCCGGCGCAGGTGAGGGCTCCGGAGCTGCAGCGGGCCGTTCGTTGGCGGAGGCCTTTGCCGTCGCGGCGGGCTTGCGCTTCGCCGGGCTCCGGGGCGGAGACGCACCTCCGGTAGAAACCTTTGAGTCCTTGCTAGCCATGTCCTCGCCTCCATCTCCCCACTGGGGGTTCCCGGGCTTTCTATGAGGACGATCATGCCATAAGACCGGAGTAATCATGAACCCCTTCCCGGCGCACATTGCGATTCCCGTCCGCGGCCTCCTGGGGACGCCCCTGGCACTGGCCTTGCTGGCGAGCGGTTGTGCATCCCGGCCGGCGGCAGGCCCGCCGCCAACAGTGGCCACGACAGAGGTCCGGGCACTTGCCGCCGGAGCAAAGGCCTATCCCCGTTTCTCGGACATTCCCGTCCTGCCGGTAGACGAGCGCCCGCTTGCGGCCTGGGGTCGGGCGGCTGGCGAGGTGCTGGCGGAGGGCGCGGCTCTTGAGAGGGACGGTGCAGAGAACACCTGGACCCTCCGGCAGACCGAGGCCTTCGCGGCCCAGACGTCGGTGGCGAGTGGGCCCGCCGCACCAACCGTGTCTGCGACAGCCGCAGCCGACGCCTTCGCCGCCGATATGCGCAAGCGAGCTACACCGCCCCCGCCGCCCCTTCGATAGGGCCAGCGGGGGCCAGGACTTCAAACCGCTTGGCGGCCTTCGGAGCGAAGGTTATGCCAAGCTAGGAGAGGCTCCCATTTCGCCGTCCTCAGTGCGGCCAGAGCAAACATGACACCCGAGTTTCACCGTATCCGCCGCCTTCCGCCCTACGTCTTCGAGGAGGTGAACCGCATCAAGGCCCGCCTGCGCGGCGAGGGCGTGGACATCATCGACTTCGGCATGGGCAATCCCGACATGCCGACGCCCAAGCATATCGTCGACAAACTGGTCGAAACCGCCCGCGATCCCAAGGCCGGCCGCTACTCCGCCTCGAAGGGTATCATTGGGCTTCGCCGGGCCATGGCTGGCTATTACGAGCGCCGCTTCGGGGTGCACCTCGATCCGGACACCGAGGTGATCGCCACACTGGGCTCCAAGGAGGGCTTTGCAAACCTCGCACAGGCCCTGACGGCACCTGGCGACGTGATTATCTGCCCCAATCCCGCCTATCCCATCCACGCCTACGGCTTCATCATGGCGGGGGGCGTCATCCGCCACGTCCCGGCCCTGTCGCCCGAGGAGTACCTCGCCGGCATCAGCCGGGCGGTGAAGCACTCCGCCCCACCGCCTTCCGTGCTGATCCTGTCCTACCCGTCCAACCCGACCGCACAGTGGGTGGACCTCGACTTCTACAAGGAGGCCGTGGCCCTGGCCCGTCGGCACGACATGCTGGTGCTGTCTGACATCGCCTATTCGGAAATCTACTTCGACGACAATCCACCGCCGTCGGTGCTCCAGGTGCCTGGTGCCAAGGACATAGCGGTCGAGGTGAACTCGCTGTCGAAGACCTACGCCATGGCCGGCTGGCGGGTCGGGATGGTGGTGGGTAACGCCCGGATCTGCGCGGCCCTCGCCAGGGTGAAGTCCTACCTCGACTACGGCGCCTACACCCCCATCCAGGTGGCCGCCGCCGCCGCCCTCAACGGACCCCAGGACTGCGTCGATGAGATCCGCGCCATCTACCAGGGCCGGCGTGACACCCTGGTAAAGTCGATGAAGCGGGCAGGCTGGGACATTCCCGCCCCGCCAGCCTCAATGTTCGCCTGGGCGCCCCTGCCGGAGGCCTACCGTTCGGCCGGGTCCATGCTGTTCTCCAAACTGCTCATTGAGGAGGCTGGCGTGGCCGTGGCGCCTGGCGTCGCCTTCGGGGAATACGGCGAGGGCTTCGTGCGCATCGGCCTTGTCGAGAACGAGAACCGCATCCGCCAGGCCGCTCGCAATGTGCGGCGTTTCCTTGCGAACGCCGAGGACATCCTCGGTCGGGCCCAAAATTCAGGATCGAACCCGTGACCAAACCTCAGGAAGTGCGGACCTGGCGCGTCGGCGTCGCGGGCCTCGGGACGGTTGGCGGCGGGCTTCTGGACTTCCTCGCCTCACATCCGGACTTTGCCCCGGCAGGGGGAAGGGTCCTGGTCACCGGGGTCTCTGCGCGATCGAGGTCGCGGCCCCGGGCCGTGGATATCTCCCATCTGGCCTGGTTCGACGACCCCGTGGCCCTGGCCCAGTCCCCGGACACGGACATCTTCGTTGAACTCATCGGCGGCTCGGACGGTCCGGCCAAGGCCGCCGTCGAGGCGGCCCTCGGGGCCGGCAAGGCGGTCGTAACCGCGAACAAGGCGCTCATTGCCGAACACGGCGCGGCGCTGGCGGCCATGGCCGAGGCCAAGGGCGTTGCCCTGCTGTTCGAGGCGGCGGTCATGGGCGGCGTTCCGGCGATCAAGACCGTCCGCGAAGCCCTGGTGGGCGAGGAGATCCGAAGCCTGTCGGGCATTCTCAACGGCACGTGCAACTATATCCTCACCGAGATGGAAACCTCCGGGTCAGCCTTTTCCGACGTCCTCGCGGACGCTCAGAGGCTGGGCTATGCCGAAGCGGACCCGACCATGGACGTCGGCGGCTTCGATGCCGCCCACAAGATCACCATACTGGCGGCCCTGGCCTTCGGCGGATCCCCCAACTTCGCAGCGGCCGAGGTGGAGGGGATCACCGGCGTCGATCTCCTGGATATCCGGCTTGCAGGCGACCTTGGCTACCGCATCAAGCTGATTGCCTCCGCCGAGCGGGCAGGGGAGGGCGCCCGGGTCCAGGTGCGGCCCTTCCTGGTGCGTAAGACCCATCCCATCGCCCAGGCGGACGGCGCCCTCAACGCCCTGTTCATCGAGGGTGACCGCATCGGGCGTATCTTTCTGCAAGGACCCGGCGCGGGGGCAGGTCCAACGGCGGCGGCGGTGGCAGCCGACATCGCTGATGTCATGGCCGGAGCCCGGAGGCCCGTCTTCCAGGCACCAGCCGCAAGCCTGCAGCCCTGTGCGCCCTCTGCGGGGACGGCGGCGGTGGGCCGGGGCTATATCCGGGTCATGGTGCGGGATGAACCTGGCGTCCTGGCCTCGGTTTCGGAGGAGCTGGCCGAGGCCGGCGTCTCGATTGAGAGCTTTCTGCAGAAGCCGCCCGGTGAAACTCCAGGCGTCCCCATTGTCATGACGACACACGCCGTGGCCGAGTCTGTGCTTGCCGCTGCGGTTGACCGGATCGGCCGGCTGCCCGCAGTTCTTGAGCCGCCCCGTCTGCTGCACATCGCAAGCATCTGAGAATCGAAGATAAATGCGGCGCATTCGCCGTCCGGAGACCCTTGATGATCACTGAGCAGCTGGACAGCAGCCTTGTCCTCGACGCAGTCCGCGTCACGGAGATTGCCGCCATCGCCGCCTCCACCCTGGCTGGGCGTGGGGATGAGAAGGCCGCTGACCAGGCGGCCGTGGACGCCATGCGAACGGCCCTGAACGCCCTGGCCATCGACGGCGAGATCGTCATCGGCGAGGGGGAGCGGGACGAGGCGCCCATGCTCTACATCGGCGAGAAGGTGGGCCGGGGCGGGGTCGCCATCGACATCGCCCTGGACCCGCTGGAAGGCACGACGCTGACGGCCAAGGCCATGGCCAACGCCCTGGCGGTGATGGCATGGGCTCCCAAGGGTACACTGCTGAATGCGCCCGACACCTACATGGACAAGATCGCCTGCGGGCCAGGTTTCCCCGCCGGCGTGATCGACCTCGACCGCTCGCCTGCAGACAATGTGCGGGCCCTTGCCGCGGCCAAGGGGGTACCCCCCGAGGAGATCACCGTCTGTGTCCTCGACCGGCCGCGTCACGCCGAGATCATCGCCTCGATCCGCTCAGTCGGTGCCCGGGTGAGCCTGATCACGGATGGCGACGTCGCTGGGGTCATGCACACGGCCGACCCGGCAACGGGCATCGACCTCTATGTCGGCCAGGGTGGAGCCCCGGAAGGGGTCCTGGCCTGCGCCGCGCTGAAGTGCGTCGGCGGTCAGTTCCAGGGCCGGCTGGTCTTTCGCAATGCCGACGAGAAGGAACGGGCGCGGCGCGTGGGCATCACCGACTTCGACAAGAAGTACGACCTGCACGAACTGGTCCGGGCAGACGCCATCTTCGCCGCCACCGGCGTGACCAAGGGCGCCCTGCTGGATGGCGTCCGCCGGGAGGGCGGGCAGATCTTGACCCACAGCCTGGTCATGGTCTCCTCCACCCAGACGGTCCGCGAAGTCCGCCTCCGGCGTCCGGCCTGACAACGATGACCCTGGCGGAAGGTCCCTTTCTCGGGGTCGGCCGCTCGGTCAGTGGGCGGGCCTGGGCGGCGCGCGCTGCGGCTCCCGAACTGGTCCGCCGGCACCAGAACGCCCTGGGCCTCAGCGAACCCCTGGCCCGGGCCCTGGCCTCCCGCGGCGTCGGTCCTGACGAGGGCGAGGTCTTCCTCAACCCCACGCTCAAGGCCCTCTTCCCCGACCCCTCCTCCTTCCGGGACATGGACAGGGCGGCGGAGATCCTGGTCGACGCCCTGGAGCGCGGGCGCTCCATGGTCGTCTTCGCCGACTACGACGTCGATGGTGCGGCCAGCGCTGCCCAGGTGGTGCGCTGGATGCGTGCCATGGGCCGGGAGGTCCCGATCTATATCCCCGACCGGGTCAAGGAGGGCTATGGCCCCAATCCGGTCGTCTTCCGGGCCCTGAAGGACCAGGGTGCCGAGATCGTCATCACCTTGGACTGCGGGGCCGCAGCCCAGGACGCCCTGGCCACCGCCCGGGAGATCGGCCTCGACGTGGTGGTCATCGACCATCACCTCATGCGCCCGGGCGAAATCCCCCCGGCCGCCGCCCTCGTGAACCCCAACCGGCCAGATGACAATTCGGGGCAGGGGATGCTGGCCGCAGCGGGCGTGGCCTTTGTCCTGCTCGCAGCCCTGAACCGGGAGGCCCGCCGGCGGGGCCTGTTCGCCTCGCGGCCCGAGCCGGACCTGCGCCAATGGCTCGACCTCGCCGCCCTGGGGGCGGTGTGCGACGTGACCGCCCTGACCGGGTTCAATCGGGCGATCACCGCCCAGGGGCTCAAGGTGATGTCCCGCTGGGCCAATCCCGGGCTGAAAGCCCTGGCGGATGTCGGCAAGATCAGCGGGACGGCGACCACATTCCATGCCGGCTTCATCCTGGGGCCCCGGATCAACGCCGGCGGCCGGATCGGACGTTCGGACCTGGGTGCCCGGCTCCTGTCTACCGATGACCCCGACGAGGCGGCCGCCCTGGCGGCCGAGCTGGACGAGCTCAACGGCCAGCGCAAGGCGGTGGAACAGGCGGTGATCGACGAGGCCGTCGCCCGGATCGAGGCCGACCCGCATATTGCAGAGACTCCGGTGCTTGTGGTCTCGGCTCCGGGCTGGGCGCCGGGCGTCATCGGCATCGTCGCCGGACGCCTGCGCGAGCGCTACCGCCGGCCGGCCATCGTGATCGGCCTCGATCTGGCAGCCGGTGTCGGCAAGGGCTCCGGACGTTCCCAGCCGGGCGTGAACCTGGGTGCCGCCGTGCAGGCTGCCTTCGACGAGGGACTGCTGCTGTCGGGAGGCGGGCACGCCATGGCGGCGGGCCTCTCAATCCGCCCGGAGCGCATAGCCGAGTTCACGAGCTTCCTCGCCATGCGCCTTGGCGAGGATCAGGCCCGGGCGGCCGAGGCCGACGTCCTGGAGATCGACGCCCTCATCACCCCCAAGGGGGCCGACCGCTCGCTTCTGGACGCCTTCGCACGCCTGGCACCCTTTGGTCCCGGTAACCCCGAACCGGTCTTTGCGGCCGCCTCCGTTCGCGTGGAGCGCCCCATGGTCATGCGCGGCGGCCATGTCCGGGCCACGCTCACGGATTCCGCGGGGGGACGCCTGAAGGCGGTCGCCTGGCGCGCGGAGGAGACCCCCCTTGGCCAGCTCCTCCAGGGGGGCGGCATCCTCCACCTGGCGGGCCGGTTGCGTCCAGACGACTGGCAGGGCCGCGCCTCGGTCGAGCTCGAGATCGAGGACGCCGCCGATCCGCGCCGGACCGACGCAGGCTGAACCGGCCCGGGTGCAAAACCCGGCCCCAGCGTCTTGCACGCCCTCGGGAAGGCGGATATAGACGCCGCTCCCGCGTCCGTGGTCCCTTCGTCTATCGGTTAGGACGCCAGGTTTTCAACCTGGAGAGAGGGGTTCGACTCCCCTAGGGACTGCCACGCAGGTTTGAATTCCTTATCTTTCTGGGTTTGCCTGGTCTGGGTGCCTGTCTCAGCCCAACCCAGGCGGATAGGTTGGAGGCGGGCCCTGGGTGGGCCGTCGGCCAGCCAGGGCTTCTCCCAGTACGACATCCCACGCTGGCGCCAGAAGGCGTTACCCCAGACGCACCCCAATCGTCTGCGACGGACCCGATTTTTCGACCAATAGGCCAGGCCGCGCCGGGCTCGTACCTTGGTGTCTTGCATATCCTGAGAATTGTGGACAATCTGACCCGGATTAGCTGGCCTAAGCCGCTAACAGGGGGAAACGAAAATAATGTCCAGGCGCTTGTACCTTTATGCCAGCTCGGCTCTGGCGATCACCCTTGGCCTCGGTATGGCGACCCAGGCCACAGCTCAAAGCGCGGCCAAGGTTTCTGACAATCAGGTCGAGGAAGTGGTGATTACCGGCTCCCTGATCCGGGGCACACCGGAGGACGCCGCCTTGCCGGTGGACGTCATCACCAACGAGGCGCTGCAGGAGCAGGGCAGCCCGTCCCTCGTCGATCTGGTGCGGACCATTCCGTCTGTCTCAGGCGGCAATATCGGTGAGTCCAACCGCTTCCTCGGGGGCGCAGCGGCCGGCGTCGCGACCATCAATCTTCGGGGCCTCGGGCTAACCCGGACGCTCTCGCTGATGAACGGCGAGCGCCTGTCGACCATCACCGCCGCGGGCGGACAGGAGTTCGTCAACATCAACGTGGTCCCGACCATCGCCATTGGCCAGGTCGAGGTCCTGCGCGACGGTGCTGCGGCCACCTACGGTTCAGACGCCGTGGCCGGGGTTGTGAACTTCATCACCCGCAGGGACCTGGATGGTTTTGAGGTCAACGGAAAATACGCCCTGATCGATGGCTCGGATGGAGACTACGAAACCTCCCTGGCCTGGGGACGGAAGCTCGAGAACGGCAACGTCCTGCTGGCGGCGTCCTACCGGCACCGCAGCGAGCTGAATGGCGTTGATCTGCCCTGGACGCTGCCGAACGCCGTGTTCCCTGACTCCCTCAACATCAGTGGTATCTCTGGGGGCAGCAATCCCGGCGGATACAATGCCATCCTCGGGACCCCGGTCATCGGTCCCAATGGCGGGTTCGTGCAGGATCCGACCCGCCCCGGCATTCCGCTGGGAGCGACCCTTTCGTCGACCTTCTCTGACGCGGGCTGTAACCAGCTGGGCGGCCTCTCCTTCGTGCCGAACGGCCAGTGCTTCTATCCGTTCACCTATCACGACACCCGTGTGGCGAACGAGAACCACTACCAACTGTTCGGTGAGGCCAATTTCGAGCTGAGCGACTCGCTCAGGTTCCATGGTGAGATTCTCTGGTCCCGAACAGAAGTCCCGGAGGATCGGGTCTCTGCCTCACAGTCGACGGTCCAGTTTCCCACGCCGATCGAGGCGAGTGGTTCGTCACCCGGCGGCGGGACGTCTCCCATGCCGGCGGCTCCCGGGGCCATTCAGTCGCGCTACTATGTTCCCGCGAGCAACCCCGGGCTTCAGGCCCTGTTCAATCCCTGTCCGACGGGGACTCAACCGCAGATCACGGCTGCGATCTGCGCCGCGGCTCTCGCCAACGGCGTCACCATGAACCAGACGCAGTGGCGGCCAGCGGCCATGGGGGGCAACCCTCTCTATGGATTCGACGCTGACCGTCAGAGTAACGAGATCACGTCCTTCCGTGTTGTGGGTGGGTTCATCGGCGAGCTGGCGAATGGCTGGGAATGGCGCACGTCCCTCAACTACATGCGCGCCGAACAGATCAACAAGACACCTGACCGGTATGTAAGCCGCATCCAGCTGGCTCTGCGCGGGCTTGGCGGGCCGGGCTGTAACCCTTCGACCGGAGCGCCGGGCGTTGGGTCCTGCCAGTACTTCAATCCGTTCGCCAACTCGATCCAGAAGTCCAGCATCAACGGTGCCAACTATGCGGCGTCCACAGGATTGAAGGCGGGACCTGCAGTCGACCCCGCGCTCTGGGGATGGCTGCAAGATAATGCGGTCAACACGACCACCCAGCAGCTCGCGACAGCTCAGGTCCAGCTGGCGGGGGACTTCGGAGACTTCAAGCTCTGGACAGACGATGCGATCAGCTGGGCCGTCGGCGCGCAATTGCGGTACAACGACCGGACAATCGAACTTTCGACCAACTTCGATGGCGAGGTCACGCCCTGCGTTGACAGCCGGCCCTATGGTGACGGCTTGCCGACCTGTGCGGTGCCAGGGGGTGGCCCGTTCACCTTCATCGGATCTGGCAGGGAAAGCGAAGTCGACCGGCAGGTGACTTCTCTCTTTGGAGAACTCCAGGTGCCGGTTCTCGACAACGTTGTGGCGAGCCTCGCCATCCGTACCGAGCGTTATGGCGGTAACATCGGGGATACGACCAATCCTCGGGCTTCGGTCCGGTGGCAGGTCACGCCCTGGATGGCCCTGCGCGGTTCCGCCGGCACCACCTTCCGGGCACCTCCGGTAGCGGCGCTCGACCCCGGTTACGGATTTATCCAGGCCCAGTTCACCAACCCGGTGACGGGCGCCCCGCTCTATCGACCGGTTCAGACCTTTGGAAATCCCAATCTCCAGCCGGAGACCGCTGAGACCTACAATATTGGTTTCCTGTTCGAGTCCGGGACATTCCAGGGGCAGATCGACTTCTA
This sequence comes from Phenylobacterium deserti, assembly GCA_945859865.1. Classification (GTDB taxonomy): domain Bacteria; phylum Pseudomonadota; class Alphaproteobacteria; order Caulobacterales; family Caulobacteraceae; genus Phenylobacterium; species Phenylobacterium deserti_B. Next base: position 862 of record CAMAOY010000065.1, on the reverse strand, counting down.
TAAGTTCGCCTTCAAGGATGAGATCACGACGGAAACCGCAGCGCGGGTCTACGGCTCGATGTTCCCGTCATCTAACCCAGCGAACTGGCAGTGCGGGACATCGGCTCTCTTCCAGCGCTTCCAGTTCGGAACCGACGTCGTCAACCCGACGCTCTATGGCGGACAGGCGGTGCCGTCCTGCCATCCGAACAACTTCCTTTCGGTTCGAAACAACGTGATCAATGGCCCGGATACCGAGATCACCGGGATCGACATCAACGGGTCCTATTCCTGGCTTGATTTCTTTTCCGGGGATCTCACCGTGGGGGGAGATGCAAGCATTCTCACCGACTACAAGCGGGGTGCAGGGATTCTGCTGAATACGTCTATTGTGTTCGACGGTGCCCTGAACAGGGCAGGCAAGTCTGAGCTTCTTTCGGCATTCTATTCATATCCAGCTCTTCGGGGTAACGTGTACGCGAATTGGAGTGTCGGTGGCCATAATCTCCGCTGGACCACACGGTACTGGGCCGGAACAGATGACGTGAACGTCGTTGTTGCTGGGAATCGTGCCGCGCGCGATGACCGGTGGGTTAATGACTTCACCTATCGCCTGACCTTCCAGGAAAGGTGGACCGCAACCCTGTCGGTCAAAAACGTCTTCGATAACCAGCCTCCCTTCTACAAGAGCCAGTACAACTACGACTACATGACTCAAAATCCGCTGGGTCGGGTCTTCGAGTTCGGGATGCAGGCAAAGTTCTGATCCACCGCTTCGGTCAACCGGAGCGACTTGGGGGCGTTCATCCCCTGGCAACCTGCGATCCGCCCCACGGGCGGGTCGCAGTGTGCGTTTTGGTCCCGTGAAATTCGGTCCGCACAC
>CAMAOY010000064.1 GCA_945859865.1 Phenylobacterium deserti | reverse complement strand
TGGTCTACGACACCACCACCGGGACCCTCTACTACGACGCGGATGGCCTGGGCGGAGCTGCAGCCATCGCCCTGGCGACCTTCGGGACCACGAGGCCCATCCTGACCGCCGGCGACTTCATCCTCGCCGCCTGATGGACGCCCCTCTGGGCGCCCCTCACGGCGCGACGGGCAGGGTGTTGAACTGGCGAAGGGTGTCGCGCAGGCTGGTCTGGCCGGTCCATCCGCCGGTGTACTGGACGTTGTCGATCTTCCAGCCGTCGGCGTTGACCAGCTTCACGTCGTCGGTCCAGCGGGTCTTGTAGCCCTTGTTGGCGAAGGTCACCGCCACAGAGGCCCGGTCGCCGAGGATCCGGGCGGGACCCAGGCTGTAGCTGGTGTAACCCTCGCTGAGGCCCGCAAACATCTCGCCCTCCAGTATGTTCGGCTTGTCCGTGGGATTGGGGCCCGCCTTGGTCAGGGCTGCGGACTCCACCTCGTTCGCCTTGGCCCTCTCCACCTCCGCAGCCAGCCCGGGGCTGAGGCGCGCCGTCTCGGCCGCGCGGAAGTCGCCCGTATAGGGACCATAGAAGCCCCGCACCGCTGCCGTCGGCGAGGTGATGCCCTCTGGCCCGGTCTGGCAGGCGGCCAGGGCGAGGAGGCTTGCGGCCGAAAGGGCGAGAAGGCCAGGATTGCGGATCATGATCGGGCTCCGGGAACTGAGAGGTCGAATCTACCAGCGCCGCGCCTTGCAGGGTAGGGGCGTTGATCCGGATCCTGACGGCGGTTTTCGGTGAGCGCCCAGTAGGGCTCCAGCCCCCCTCAGCCCACCGCCTCCAGTGGTGCCAGTCCCAGGGCCTTGCGAAAGGTCTGGTGGTAGTGGTGCAGGGGTGCCTCGTTGCGTCCGAACAGGACCTGTTCGATCCGGCCCGAGCCCAGGTTCCGCTGCATGCCCGCAGCGGCGGCCAGGTCCTCGTTCACCACCACGTCGCCAAAGCCCCGGCGGAAGGTCTCCATCTCCTCCGGCGACCGGTCCGTACCGTAGTAGCTGATCTGCACCGTGCACCGGCCCGGGTCGGTCGCATGGGGCAGGGAGCGCACCACGGCGATCGCCCCCTCGCCGACATTGATGACCACGTTCGGGAACAGGAAGTACACCGGGAAGCCCCCGTCCGTGACTCGCCACTCCGCCCTCGGCCGCGCCGCCATCTCGCGGATGGCCTGCTTGCCCAGCACCATTCGGTGGTTGCGCCGCCAGGTCCGGTAGCTGAGGACGTCGCCCTCGAAGGTCTGGGCCAGGGTGTCCTTGTGCAGGCGCTTGAAGTGGTAGGTCTCGCCGAAGGTGTCGGTGACCAGCTTCCAGTTCAGGTCCAGCTCCAGCCGATCCTCCAGGGCGAAGCTGTACCCGGCGAAGCCGAAGTTGGTGAAGTCGTCCTCCAGCCCTTCCAGCAGGGCCGCCGCGTCGATCACCCCGTCGGCCTGGGGGTGGACGAAGATCATCCCGCAGTGCTCGGCCGCCGGCAGGGGCAGAAGGCCCAGGCTTCCCGTCTCCAGGGGTCCGAACTGCTCGGCCATGGGCACGGCCCGCAGGGCGCCCCGGGCGTCGTAGGACCAGGCGTGGAAGGGGCAGGAGAAGAGCGGCTTGGTACCGCGCCGGGCGGTCTCCACCACCGCGCCCCGGTGCCGGCAGGCATTGACGAAGGCCCGCACCTTCCCGTCGTCGCCGCGCACCACCAGGACCGGCGGGCCGAGGTCGTCCGTGGTCAGGAAGCTGCCGGGCGAGGGCAGGTCTCCCGACAGGCCCACCAGCTGGGGCTGGCCGTCGAACAGCTCCTGCCTCTCCAGGGCCAGCCGATCCGGGCAGGTCCAGGTCGAGGCCGGGCAGGCCCGCACCGCGCCCGCGTCGGCGTTCCGCCCCTCGGCGATCTGGGCGAGGAGCTCTTCCAGGACCTCGACTTCGACCTCATGACGCATGGTGCGGCCTCCCCTGGCTTAAACGCGCGGCGGAGGATTCTCGGTCCCGGCGGGGGGCGGGTCAATGGGTCTGCGCGGGGCGGGGAGATTGGTGGATGCGACAGGGATCGAACCTTTGACCCCCTCGGTGTGAATGTGACGGTGAAGAGCGATCTCGGCTTCGCGCCTCACGTCGAGTTTGATCTCCTGGCCGATAGTCTGGCAGTCGATCTGCCGATCTATTTCGTGGCAGACGACAAGGACGGAATAATCGGGGGCTTGCGGTTCGGCTATTTGACCGAGGGCGACGAATTCAAGTTTGGCATCTTCGTCGGCAAATCCTTCTCCTTGTTCAAGTGAACCGGGGCAACGCCCACCCTCGCGGGGGTGATCACATAGCCACCTGCCGTCAAGCAGCTTTCACAATAATGGACCATCTTGAGCACGATCACTCGCCGGGCTGACGAGCGCGCCGCTTGGCGCTGAGGGAGAGACATAGACCGTGAAGCTCACATCGCTCGATCTCGACCTGTTCGAAAGAGAGGCACCGACCGCAGAACCGGTGCCCTCCGGTCCGGCATCAGCCGATGCGGTAGCTCGCCGCTTCAAGTTCCTGACCGCGGACGGGCAGTCGGCGACGCCGCTCGAACAGGAAGCCCTGATGGGCACCAACGACCTGCTCGACGTCCATTTCCTAGATCGTTGCCTGCTCGCAAGGCGCTGCGTCGGTCGCATCCGGGTGCGCGGCGGCGGTCGCCAGGGCTGGGCAACCGGCTTTCTCATCGCGCCCGGCCTCATCCTTACCAATCACCATGTCTTTCCGACTGCCGCCTCGGTCGCAAGTTCGACCATCGGCTTCAACTATTGGTTCGACGTGGCGGGGCATCCTCCAGCCGATCCCGACGAATTTGAGCTAGGCGCTGATCTGTTCCACGTTTCGGACAAGGATCTCGACTTCGCCGTGGTCGGAGTGCGCGATCGATCTCTGGCTGGCGCTGCAATCGCCGAGCGCCGCTTCCTGCGTCTCATCGCCGAAAGCGGAAAGGTCAGGGAAAAAGATTTCGTGACCATCCTGCAACATCCCGACGGGGTGCCGATGCAGATCGCGCTGCGTGAGAATGAGGTCGTGCGCGCCGGCGAGCACGAACCCTATCTCTGGTACAAGACCGACACGGCGCACGGTTCCTCGGGGGCACCGGTGTTCAATGACAGCTTCCAAGTCGTAGCGCTCCACGCCAATGGGCGGATCAAACGCGAAGGCGAGCGCTACGTGCTGTCGGCCGGCGGGACCACGGACAGCCTCGACGGGCTCGGCGAAAGCGATGTCGTCTGGGAGGCTAATGTCGGGTTCCGTATCAGCCGCATCGCGGCGCGGCTGCTCGACCTTACGGGCGCGCAATGGCCCGCGCGTGTTGCCGATATAGAGGCGGCGATGCGCGGCGGGGATGTCATGTCGACCACCATCGGTGCGCTCGAGCATCGCGATTCGCCGACAGGAACAGGACAGACCGTCGCAAGCAGACTAGGGGCTGTGCCGGGAATGGAGGAGGAAGTCGAGATGGAAGATCAGCCAGTTTCATCTGCGCGTCGTTCGGGAAGCGAAGTCGTCATTCCCTTGGAGTTGCGCATTTCGCTCGAGGTCGCGGGACAGGGCACCGGCGCGGTCGCGTTGCAAGCGGGCAGGTTGCCGGCGAGCCCGCTCGAGACAGAAGCGCTCGAGATGCGCACCCCGTTCATCTATGATGACCTCGACCAGCGTCCCGGCTTCAACCTGCGCTGTCTCGACAGCGACCGCGATGTGCCGATGCCCGAGGTCACGGCTGACGGCATGCGTGTCCTGGCGCCTTTGCTCGGCGATGCCGGAACTGAGCTCAAATACCGACACTTCTCGGTCTGGATGCAGCGCGAGAGGCGGCTTGCGCTCTACACGGCGGCGAATGTCGATTGGCGCAAGCGACGCAAGGTGGTCGACGGGAAGGCTACGTCGCGCGACGGGCTCGCCGGCTGGCCGCCGAACAACAAGTTCATGGAGCTCTGGGTCGAAGATCCGCGCATGGATCCGCGCTATCAGCTCCCCGACATCTTTTATACTGAGGATCGCAGCGCATTCGATAAGGGACATATCGTCCGGCGGGACGACGTGTGTTGGGGCGAGCGTTTTGAGGAAATCCAGATGGCGAACGGGGACACGTTTCACGTCACCAACTGCTCGCCACAGATCAAGCCGTTCAACCAGGGTCAATATGGCCAAGAAAACTGGGGCGATCTAGAAACCGCGATCGCCGACGTGACCAAGACGGAAGTCGAGGCCGCCTGCATCTTCGCTGGCCCGATCTTTAGTCCGACCGACCGCTGGTTCCGCGGAAAGGACACGAATGGGGCGGCCCGCATCCAGATTCCCGACCGCTTCTGGAAGATTGTGGTGGTCAAGGGGGAGCAGGATTTCGAGGCCTATGGCTTCATCCTCGGCCAAGATGTCACTGGCATCACCGAAGCCGAATTTCATGTCACCGACGAATGGAAAGCTGCTTGGAAGCCGGTGACAACCATCGCAGCCGCAATGCGGGGCTGGCTAGACCTCGATGCGCTTGTTGCGATCGACAAGCATCCAAATGCTTGAGGTCTGATCGCCGGCCTCAGCTTCCCGGAATCGGTCGCATAAATTGCACGGTTCGGGAAAGCCAGCATTCCGACGGGTATCTATCGCTTGGTATCTATGTGGTATCGGGGGTTACGAATGGGGTGACATGAGACCCACGTAACTCATTCAAAACTCTGGTGGATGCGACAGGGATCGAACCTGTGACCCCCTCGGTGTGAACGAGGTGCTCTACCGCTGAGCTACGCATCCGCCGGAAGGGTTGCGGCTATAGCCTGCCCGCCTGCGCGCTGCAAGCGGGGCCCCGGCCTCAGGGTCCGGGGCGGAAGGCGATCAGGGCGTTGCCGGCTGGCTGGCCGAAGGCGGCGTAGCCGGAGCCGACGAAGACCATGCCGCCGCCGGCGAAGAGGCCGCCGGAGTCCACGGCGCCGCCCCGGGCGGGCACGCCGTTCAGGCTGTCCCGGGGTCCGGCGGTCTCGAGGCTGGCCAGCACCTTGCCGGTGACAGCTTCCAATACCCCCAGGCGCCCGTCGAGGCCGGCGGCCAGGACCGCGCCATCCACCACCAGGGGCGGGGCCGAGATGCCGGCCCGCTCGCAGCCGGGGCCGCGCGCCTTGCGGGCCTCGCTACAATCGGGAAGGACCCGCCAGGACCAGAGGCGCTTGCCCGTGGCGGCGTCGAGGGCGTGGACCCCCGAGGCGCTGACCGGCTCGGGCACGCCGGGATCGGCGATGGGGGCGAAGACCCGGGTCTCGTCGGCGGCTATGCCCCAGTGCACCCCGCCCAGGGGTGTGCCCGGGCCGAACTTGTCGCTCCAGACCTTGCGGCCGGTCTTCAGGTCCAGGGCCCAGACATCGCCGGACTTCTGGCCGGCCAGGACCAGGGTCCGGCCGCCCGCCTGGAAGAGCACGGGCCCGCCACCGAAGTCGTGGTCCCGCAGGACGCTGTCGCTGTCGAAGAAGAAGCAGTTGGGGCCAGGCTTGCGACGGCTCTCCCGGCCAGAAGGGCAGGACATGTTCCACACATCGTTGGCCAGGGCCTGGAAGACCCACCTTTGCTTGCCGGTGGCCAGGTCGATGGCGATGATGGCGTCGGAGGTCCCGGTGGCCGGCGGCGAGGTGTTCTCGCCAGTGGAGGCCAGGACCAGGCCGCGCTTCAGGTCGACGGCGGGGGTCGACCAGATCGGCGCACCGGAAGGCCCAAGCATCTCCACGCCGGCGCTGTTCTTCACGCCCAGGGGCTTGGCCTCGGGCGTCGCATGCCAGGTCCAGATCACCTTGCCGGTGGCCGCCTCCACTGCACTGACCGCACCGTGGGTGGCGCAGCAGGCGAAGGTCGGGCGCATGGCCTGGGCCACATCCAGGGCCGAAATCGGGACGATCAGCTTCTCGCCGGCGAAGACCGGGGCGCCGGTCAGGACGCCGCCAGTGCTATGGCGGGGATCGGCCCGCCAGATCAGCTTGCCAGTCGCCACGTCCCAGGCCTGGAGGTGGCCGCCCTCGTCGCCGCCCACCACGGCCAGGGGCCCGGCCTTGCCGAGGCGGCCGAGGGCCAGGCTGGTGCGGATGCCCGAAGGCGTCTTGGCCGCCCACTTGATGCAGCCCGTCCCGGTGTCGATGGCCAGCAGGGTCGAGGCCTGGCTGGCGGAATAGAAAAGGGTCGAGCCCAGAAGGGTGGGCTGGGAGCGCATGGTCGTCGCATTGGGGATGGCCAGGGTCCAGGCGGGCTTGAGCCGGCTGACGTCTGCGGTGGTCAGGCCGGACTGTGCGGCGGTCAGGCGGCGGCGGTTGTCGGCGCCGATCCCGAAGCTTCCGGAGGGGATGGGGGCGTTCACGTCCACGGTGCGGCGGTCGGCGGGGCAGCGGGCGCCTTCGATCCAGTCGTCCGAGACGGGCTTGGGCTTGATGGCCAGGTAGTCGACCACGGCGCGCAGGTCGTCCGGCGAGAGGCTGTCGCCGATGCCCTTCATCACGCCAGTGGTGAGGGAGGCGCGCAGGGTTCGGGCGTCCATCTGACGCAGGCTGGCCACAGGGGCGGCGCGGCTGCCGGGCTCAGGGGCGTTGTGGCAGGCGGCGCAGGCCCGGTCATATACGGCCTGTCCAGGATGGGCCTCGGCGGCGAGGGCGGGGGTCGCAAGCGAGGCGAGGACGACGGCGAAGAGCGCCCAGAGGCGCTGGATAATGGATGCCGTCATGGTCTTCCCCCTGGCCCCGTCCTGAACGCGGCGAAGCTCAAGACTCCAGGATAGGCCGCGATTCACGCCGGCGCCAGAAGCTCCAGGCAGGCCGGGACCAGTTCGTCGAAATGATCGATCAGCCGGTCGGGGCGTAACTCCCAGGCGGGGACCTCGGTGTAGCCGAAGCTCACCAGGACCAGCGGCGTGCCGGCGGCCCGGGCGGCGCCGGCGTCGGTGCCCGCATCCCCCACCATGACCGCCCGTCGGATGTCGCCCCCGGCGGCCTGTACGGCCATCTCCAGGTGGCGGGGGTCGGGCTTGGGCGCAGGCGCGAGGTCGGCCCCGATGACGGCGTCGAAGTGGCGGGCGAGGTCCAGGGCCTCGAGGATGGGCATCGACAGGCGGGTCAGCTTGTTGGTGCAGACGGCCAGCCGGGCGCCGGCGGCGCGCAGGGCCTCGAGACTCTCCGGCACGCCGGGGAAGGGCCGGGTCAGGTCGGCGCTGTGGAGGTTGTAATGGGCGATGAAGCGCAGCCAGAGCCGCTCCAGTGCCTCGGGGGCAACCTCCAGGCCCTGGGCCTCGAAGCCACGCTGGAGCAGGCGCCGGGCGCCGTGGCCGATCAGGCTGCGGCCCTGGTCGAAGGGCAGGGGGGCGATCCCCTCCTCAGCCAGAATGTGGTTGAGGGTCCCCACAAGGTCGGGGGCGGAGTCCACCAGGGTGCCGTCCAGGTCGAAGGCGATGACGGCGCCGGCCAGGGGCTGGGCTTCGGACGGCATGGACGCTCCTGTTCAGGGACCTGGGGCGGGGACTCCGCTGGCGGTTTCAGCTAAAGCCGCCATGATTGCCATCTCGCCTGCGATTCCGGGGTTTACGCCATGACCGCCCGCGCCGCCGTCATCCTCGCCGCTGGGCAGGGGACCCGGATGAAGTCCCCCATCCCCAAGATGCTGCACCGTATCGGTGGGCGCACACTGCTGGACCGGGTCATCGACACCGTGCTCGAGACGGGCTGTGAACGGGTGGTGGTGGTGGTCGGGACCCACAGCCCTGTCGTCCGTGAGCGAGTCGAGGCCCGGCTGGGACCCGCCGCCATCGCCGTGCAGGACCCGCCCCTGGGCACCGGGCACGCCGTCCTGGCGGCCGGCACGGCCCTGGCGGACTTCGACGGCGACGTCATGGTGGTCAATGGCGACTGCCCCCTGCTGCAACCCGACGACCTGGACCCGCTGTTCAGCCTGCGCGCGGCGGGAGCGGACCTGGCCCTGCTGGGCTTCAAGCCTGCCGATGCCCTGCTGTACGGGCGGATCCTGTCGGGGCCTGGCGACCAGGTCCTGCGCATCGTCGAGGCCCGCGACGCCTCGCCGGAGGAACTGGCTGTGGGCGACTGCTACGCCGGCATGCTCTGCGCCGACCGCGCCCGGCTGTTCGACTGGCTGTCCCGCCTGACCAACGCCAACGCCAAGGGCGAGTACTACCTGACCGAGGCCGTCGCCATCGCCGCCGCCGAGGGCCGCGGGGTAAGGGCCCATTACGCCCCAGAAAGTGCGGTCATGGGCGCCGACACCCCCGCCCAGCTGGCCCAGGCCGAGGCCGTCTTCCAGCAGCGTCAAAGGGCGCACTTCCTGTCCGAGGGCGTGGTCATGGCCGCGCCCGAGACCGTGCATTTCTCCTGGGACACCCGCATCGAGGCCGGCGTCCAGGTCGAGCCCTACGTCGTCTTCGCCCCGGGCGTGAGCATTGAGACCGGCGCCGTGATCCGGGCCTTCAGCCACCTGGAGGGCGCGAAGGTCGGCCCCGGCGCCCTGATTGGGCCCTATGCCCGCCTGCGTCCCGGCGCGGACATCGGTGAGGACGTGCACATCGGCAACTTCGTGGAGGTCAAGAAGGTCCGCCTGGACAAGGGTGCCAAGGCCAACCACCTCGCCTACCTGGGCGATGGAACCGTGGGGGCGGGGGCTAACATCGGCGCCGGCACGATCTTCTGCAACTACGACGGCTTCGACAAGTACGAGACCCACATCGGCCCGGGCGCCTTCATCGGCTCGAATACCGCCATTGTCGCCCCGCGCTCGATCGGGGCCGGGGCCATGACGGGCTCGGGCTCGGTCATCGTCCGCGACGTGCCTGACGACACCCTGGCCGTGGCGCGGGGTGAGCAGAGCAACAAGGTTGGCTGGGCCGCCGCCTTTCGCGAGCGCAAGGCCGCCGAGATCGCGGCCCGCAAGGCGAAGGACGGGTCGTGAGCGCCGAGGACCAGAAGCGCGCCGCCGGCGAGGCCGCTGCCGCCCTCGTCCAGCCCGGAATGGTGGTCGGCCTGGGCACCGGCTCCACCGCCATCTGGTTCGTGCGCGCGCTGGCCGCCCGAAGGCTGGATGTTGTCTGCGTGGCGACCTCGCGGTCCACGGCGGCCCTGGCGCAGGAACTGGGCCTTCAGGTGGCCGAGTTGGGCGAGACCGGCCCCATCGACCTGACCGTGGACGGCGCCGACGAGATCGGTCCGGCCCTCTCACTCATCAAGGGCGGGGGTGCGGCCCTCCTGCGCGAGAAGCTGGTCTGGGAGGCCTCGCGCCGATGCGTGGTCATCGCCGACGCCAGCAAGCGCGTCGCCCGCCTCGGGGCCTTTCCCCTGCCGGTGGAGGTGGTGACCTTCGGGCACCGCACCACCCTGGACCGGATCTGCGACGCCCTGTCCGAGTGCGACATCGGTGCCGCGCCCCGCCTGCGGATGAAGGAAGGCGTTCCTGTCCTGACCGACGGCGGTAACGTGATCTTCGACATCGCCTGCGGTCGGATCGACGCCCCGGCGGCCCTGGCTGCGGCCCTGAAGTCTGTCACCGGCGTTGTGGACCACGGCCTCTTCCTGGACCTCGCCGACCTCGCCCTGGTGGCGACGGACTCCGGCGTGATACAGATCGAGCCCTAGATCTCGCCTGACCGCCCCGGCATTCAACAGCGCGCCGATATGCTCTAGACTCCTCCCGCCGCGAGGGGAGTTCGCCGATGAGCCAGTTTGATTACGATCTCTTTGTCGTCGGAGCCGGGTCCGGCGGGGTCCGGGCAGGACGCCTGGCTGCGGCCTCCGGCGCACGGGTCGCCGTGGCCGAGGAATACCGGGTCGGCGGCACCTGCGTGATCCGTGGCTGCGTGCCCAAGAAGTTCATGGTCTACGCCTCGGAGTTCTCCCACTACGCCCACCTCGCCGAGGGCTTCGGCTGGTCCGCCTCGGGGGCGACCTTTGATTGGACACGCTTCCGGGAGGCCAAGGATCGCGAGATCGCCCGTCTCTCCGGCCTCTATGTGGCCAACCTGACCCGGTCGGGCGCCGCAATCGTGGAGGGCCGGGCCGTCCTGACCGGTCCCAACAGTCTCGAGGTCGAGGGACGCGGAGCGGTCACTACACAGCGCATCCTCATCGCCACCGGCGGCCGGCCCTGGAAGCCTGATGACCTGCCGGGCGCGGACCTCGCCATCACCTCCGAGGAGGCCTTCGACCTCCCCGCCCTGCCAGAGCAGATCGTGATCGTCGGCGGCGGCTTCATCGCCGTGGAGTTCGCTGGCATCTTCAACGGCATGGGCGTCGATGTGACCCTGGTTTATCGCGGCGACCAGGTCCTGCGGGGGTTTGACGAGGACATCCGCTCCCACGTCGCCGCAGAGATCCAGAGGCGGGGGGTGAAGCTCATCCTCGGGGCGCATCCGGTAGAGATCTCAGGTCGTTCCGGGGACCTTCAATGCCGCCTGTCCGATGGCCAGGTCCTGCCGGCCAGCCAGGTCATGCTGGCGACAGGCCGCAAGCCCCACACCCGGGGGCTGGGCCTGGAGACGGCGGGGGTGGAGACCGGTCCGAACGGCGAGATCCGGGTCGACGCCTGGTCCAAGACCTCCGCCCCCGGCGTCTGGGCCGTCGGTGACGTCACGGACCGCATCAACCTCACGCCGGTGGCCATCCGCGAGGGCGCCGCCTTTGCCCGGACGGAATTCTATGGCCAGCCCACCTCATTCGATCACGAGGCCGTAGCCTCGGCGGTCTTCAGCCAACCGCCAGTCGGGACCGTGGGTCTCACCGAGGCGGAGGCGCGCGCGGCCTATCCGAAGATCGACATCTATATGTCTCGGTTCCGGCCCATGAAGGAGACCTTCTACGGCGGCCAGGAGCAGGCCCTGGTCAAGCTGATTGTAGACGCCGGAACCCAGCGCATGCTGGGTTGCCACGTCGTGGGACCTGATGCCCCGGAGATCATCCAGATGGCGGCCGTACCCCTGAAGCTGGGCGTCACCAAGGCCCAGTGGGACTCCGTCTGCGCCGTCCATCCCACCCTGGCCGAAGAGCTGGTCACGCTCAGCGAGCCCGTCGTGCGACCCATCGCTTGAGCCCGACTCCGCCCCGGGCCGTCGACGGCCGCTGGACGGCAGGCGTTCTCGCAGGCCTCTTGGTCCTCACACCCCTGCTGGGTTGGGCCGGGGCCCTGGGATTTGCACCCGCCGTGGCCCTGGCAGGCCTTCTGACCGCCCCGGCCCTCCGGGTCCGCATCGCCGACCGAGCCCTGTTGCTGGCCCTCTTCACCGCGCTCGTCTGGGCCTGCGCTTCCGTCTTCTGGAGCCCCTGGCGGGCCCCGGACCTCGAGGGACAGACCGGCCTGAAGCTGGTCTTCATGCTGGCCCTCTACGGTTCCGCCGTGAGTGCAGCCCGTGCGGTTTCAGAGGCGCGCCTGAGTGGACTTCTCAAGGTTCTGGTCGCCGCCGTGGGCCTGCTGTCCACGATCCTCCTCGTCGAGGCCCTGACCGACGCCGCCGGCTACAAGGCCCTGCTGGGGGCGTTCGGGCAGACCGTCCGCCCCGACTATGCCGTCAAGAATGTCGCCCAGGGCCTGTATGTGCTGACCCTGCTCGCGCCGCCCGCCCTTGTGGCCGCGAAGGGTCGGGCTCGGTGGGCCCTTGCGGCGCTTGCCCTTACCGGGATCGTGTTTCCGGCCTGGAAGTTCGGATATGACGCCCCGGTCCTCGCCGCGGCCATCGCGGCCGCGACAGCCCTGCTGGTCTGGCGGTTTCCGGCGGCCGGTCCGCGAATCCTGGGAGGGCTGGCTGCGGGCGGATTCCTCGCAGCGCCCCTCCTCCTCTCCTCGGCCCTTGCCCTCGGGCTCGACGCCCGTCTTGCTCCCTACCTGTCAGAGTCCTGGATGCAGAGGCTGGGATACTGGAGGAAGGCCGTCGACTGGATCTGGGCCCGTCCCCTCCCGGGCTGGGGTCTCGACGCCAGCCGGGCCTTCGGACCGGGCATTCGGCTGCACCCCCACAATGCTGCCCTGCAGATCTGGATGGAGCTTGGCCTGATCGGAGCCGTGGCCGCCGCCATCGTCTGGGCAGCCATCTTCACCGGCCTGTCCCGGCCAGCGCGGTCACCTGCCGCCGCCGCCAGCGCCGCCGCCACCGCCGCCTACCTCGTCTTCGGGGCGGTGAGCTTCGGGGTCTGGCAGGAGTGGTGGCTGGGCCTTGGTGCCTTGACCGCCCTGGCCTGTATCCTCGTCCTGCGCGCCCGGACTATCGACCTTTCCAGTCATTCCGTATAAAACGCCGCGCCTGCTGATGCGGGTGCGGAGTTGTAAGATGAGCCCTTCCTGGAGCCCTTCCACCTGGCGTTCCCGTCCTGGCAAGCACATGCCTGAGGACTATCCGGACGCCCAGGCCCTGGCCTCGGTCGAGCAGACCTTGCGCGGCATGCCGCCCCTGGTCTTCGCCGGTGAAGCCCGCAGGCTGAAGTCGCTGCTGGCGGACGTCGAGGCGGGTCGCGCCTTCCTGCTCCAGGGCGGAGACTGCGCCGAAAGCTTCAAGGAATTCCACGCCGATAACATCCGCGACAGCTTCCGCCTGATCCTCCAGATGGCGGTGGTGCTGACCTTCGCCGGTGGGAAGCCGGTGGTGAAGGTTGGGCGCATTGCCGGCCAGTTTGCCAAGCCGCGCTCTTCGGCCACAGAAACCATCGGTGACGTCACCCTGCCGTCCTACCGTGGCGACAATATCAACGGCATGGACTTTGACGCCGCCTCCCGCACACCTGACCCCCAGCGTCTGCTGCAGGCCTATGGTCAATCCGCCTCCACCCTGAACCTGCTGCGCGCCTTCGCCGGCGGCGGCTACGCCAACCTGCACAATATCCATCGCTGGACCCTCGACTTCGTCGATGACAGCCCGCAGGGCGCACGCTACCGCGCCCTCTCGGAAAAGATCTCCGAGGCGCTGACCTTCATGGCGGCGATCGGCGTGACGCCCGAGACCCACCCCGACCTGCACAGGGTGGAGTTCTTCACCTCCCACGAGGCCCTTCTGCTGGGCTTTGAGGAAGCTATGACCCGGGTCGATTCCACCTCCGGCGACTGGTACGACACCTCGGCCCACCTCCTCTGGATCGGGGAGCGCACCCGCCAGACTGACGGCGCCCACCTGGAGTTTTTCCGGGGGATCAAGAATCCGATTGGCCTGAAGGTCGGTCCGACCCTTGAGGCGGATGAACTCCTGCGCCTGATCGACATCCTGAACCCGGACAACGAGCCCGGGCGGCTTACGCTTTACGGTCGTTTTGGCCACGACAAGATCGCCGGGCGTCTGCCGGGCCTCCTCAAGGCGACCCGCGCCGCTGGCACCCGGGTGGTCTGGGCCATCGATCCCATGCACGGCAACACCCTGACCGCAGCGACCGGTTACAAGACCCGGCCCTTCGACCGGATCCTCTCCGAGGTGAAGAGCTTCGTGGAGATCTGCCGGGCCGAGGGTGTCCATCCCGGTGGCGTCCATCTCGAGATGACCGGCCAGAACGTCACGGAATGCCTGGGCGGCGCGCGGGCCCTGTCCGAGGGCGAACTCGCCGACCGCTATCACACCCACTGCGATCCCCGTCTGAACGGCGAGCAGGCGCTGGAACTGGCCTTCCTTGTCGCCGAGAAGCTGAAGGAAGAGCGGCTGGCGGAGGCCCTGAAGCAGGCCGTCTGAGGGCGGGTGCCCCCAGCCTCACAGCAGGTGTTCGATCGGGGCGATGCCGGGCACCTTCAGCCAGGCCCGGCGGCCAGACCCCAGATCATGCGGCAGGCCTGGCTCACAGCCGGATTCAAGCGTCTCTCTCCCTGAAGACAGTCATGATGCGATGCCAGCAGCACGCCGCCGCGCGCGGCATCCCCGGTCTGGCGCGCACTTGACCTGAACCGCCGCTCTCGGCTCATGGGTCCATGCTTTCCGTCATCACCCGTTCCGGAGGCCAATCGGCCCATCTTTCCGGCCTCCTGTCAGATCTTGTGCCCGGCGCCGTCCAGGGTCTCATCCGCGATGTCCTG
>CAMAOY010000063.1 GCA_945859865.1 Phenylobacterium deserti | reverse complement strand
CGGGAAACGCGGGCTTCGTCTTGACCTAGGGGCCTGATAGGTCCTCAATTCTCCGGAGCGGCATGAACCGCGACGGAGGAGACGTCATGGCCGGACGGGAACGCGCCTACGACCTGGTGATCCGCGGCGGCACCGTGATCGACGGCTCCGGTGCGCCGGGCCGCGAGGCTGACGTGGCGGTAAAGGACGGGTGCATCGCCGCCGTGGGCGTCATCGCCGGCTCGGGCGCGGAAGAGATCGACGCCCGCGGGAAAATCGTCACCCCCGGCTTCGTCGACATCCACACCCATTATGACGGCCAGGTCACCTGGGACAGCCGGCTGACCCCGTCGGCCTGGCACGGGGTCACCACCGCCGTCATGGGCAATTGCGGGGTCGGCTTCGCCCCCTGCCGGCTCGAGGACCACGACCGGCTGATCCGGCTGATGGAGGGGGTGGAGGACATTCCCCATCCGGTCCTGGCCGCAGGCCTGCCCTGGAACTGGGAGAGCTTTCCCGACTATCTTCAGTCCCTGTCCGGCCGGGCCTACGACCTCGATGTCGGCGCCCAGCTGCCCCACGCGGCCCTGCGGGTCTTTGTCATGGGCGAGCGGGGGGCCAACCGCGAGCCGGCCAGCCCCGCCGACATCGCCGCCATGTCGGCCCTGGCCAAGCGCGCCATGGAGGCCGGCGCCCTGGGCTTTTCCACCTCGCGCACCCTCAACCACCGCACCTCAGACGGCCAGCCGACGCCCACCCTCACCGCCGCCGAGGACGAGCTGATGGGCATAGCCCTGGGGCTGAAGGCCGCCGGGCGGGGCGTGCTGCAATTTGTCTCCGACTTCGCTGACCCCCAGGCCGAGTTCGGCCTGATGCGCCGGCTGGTGGAAGCCTCGGGCCGGCCCCTGTCCTTCAGCCTGCTGCAGGGCCCGAAGGCGCCCAACGCCTGGCGCGACCTCCTGGCCGCCCTCTCCGCCGCCACCGCCGATGGGCTGCCCATGCGGGCCCAGGTGGCGGGTCGGGGGGTGGGCGTCCTGCTGGGCTTCGAGCTGACCCTCAATCCCTTCAGCCATACCGAGGCCTGGAAGTCGGTGGCGACCTTGCCCTTCGCGCAGAGGGTGGCGCGTCTGGCGGATGCGTCCTTCCGGGCCGCCCTGCTGGACGATGCCGCGGCGCCTGGCAGCGCCGCCATCGCCTCGCGCCTGACCCGGGACTGGAACAATATGTTCCTCATGGCCGAGACGCCGGACTATGAGCCCGCCCGGCAGGACACCGTCTCCGCCCTGGCCGCGGCTCGGGGTGTCGCGCCTGAAGAGGTGGCCCTGGAGCACATGATGGCCCGGGGCGGGCGGGGCATGCTCTACCTGCCCTTCCTCAACTATGCCGATGGTGGGCTGGATCCGGCCTACGACATGCTGCGCCATCCCGACTGCGTGGCGGGCCTGTCGGACGGCGGGGCCCATGTGGGCATGATCTGCGACGGCAGCTTCCCCACCACCAACCTGACCCACTGGGCCCGGGACCGGACCCGGGGGCCGCACCTGCCCCTGGAGCACATGGTCCGCCTGCAGACCCGCGCCACCGCAGAGGCCGTGGGCCTGCTCGACAGGGGCCTGGTCGCGCCGGGCCTGAGGGCCGACCTCAACGTCATTGACTTCGACCAGCTGGCCGTGGAGCCGCCCACCGTAGGCTATGACCTGCCCGGGGGCGGACGGCGGCTGCTGCAGAGGGCCCGGGGCTATGTCGCCACCCTGGTGGCCGGCCAGGTCACCTATCGGGACGGCGAGCCCACCGGTGCCCTGCCCGGAAGGCTGGTCCGCGGTGCCCAGGACGCCCCCGTAGCCCTGGCCGCCGAATAGGGCGGGGCCCGTACCGTCTGCCGCTTCGCAGCCACCCCTTCGCAGTCAGGGCGGGGCGGGCGATAGAGGGGGATGTCCGACGATTCGCTACAGGAGGCGCAGGAGGTCCTGCGCCGTGTCTTCGGGCACGCCGGTTTCCGGGGCCTGCAGGCGCCGGTGATCGCCGAGGTGATGGCCGGGCGCCCGGCCCTGGCCGTCCTGCCGACGGGCGGGGGCAAGAGCGTCTGCTACCAGATCCCTGCCCTGCTGCGGCCGGGCCTTGGCCTGGTGGTCAGCCCCCTGATCGCCCTGATGGCCGACCAGGTGGCGGGCCTGATCCAGGCCGGGGTCGCCGCCGCCCGCCTCGACTCCCTCACCTCGACTGAGGACCGCGCCGCCACCTGGGCGCGGATCGAGGCCGGGACCCTGGACCTGCTCTACGTCTCGCCTGAGGGCCTGCTCCAGCCCTGGATGCTGGAGCGGCTGTCGCGCATTCCCCTCTCCGTCATCGCCATCGACGAGGCGCACTGCGTCAGCCAGTGGGGGCATGACTTCCGCCCCGAGTACCGCTTGCTAGGCCGGCTGGCCGAAGTCTTCCCCGGGGTCCCGCGCCTGGCGGTGACCGCCACCGCCGACGCCCGGACCCGGCAGGACATCCGCGAGGGCCTGCACCTGGGCGAGGCCCGGGAGTTCGTCGCCTCCTTCGACCGGCCCGAACTGGCCCTCTCGGCCGAGCGCAAGACTGGCACGGGGCGCAAGCGGGTGCTCGAGCTGGCCTCGGCCCGGCGCGACCGGCCGGGGGTGATCTACGCGGGCTCCCGGGACGGGACGGAGGCCCTGGCCGCCGAGCTGTGCGCCGCCGGCCTGCCCGCCATGGCCTACCACGCCGGCCTCGACCGCGACCTGCGCGAACGGCGTCTCACCGAGTTCCTGGCTTCCGACGCCGCTGTCATGGTGGCCACCATTGCCTTCGGCATGGGGGTGGACAAGCCGGACGTCCGCTATGTCATCCACGCCGATCCCCCCGCCTCAATCGAGGCCTACTGGCAGGAGGTGGGCCGGGCCGGGCGGGATGGCGAACCCGCCGAGGGCATCACCCTCTACGGCGCTGCGGACATGGCCTGGGCCCTGCGGCGGCTCGACGGCCAGGCCCTCTCCGACGAGGTCCGGGGGGTGCAGGTCCGCAAGGTGCGCCAGCTCTACGCGCTTCTGAACGGGGGCACCTGCCGCACGGCGGCAGTGCGTCGCTATTTCGGCGAGCAGGCGGTCGCTGACTGCGGACGCTGCGACAACTGCCTGGACCCCCCGAAGGCCGAGGACCTGACCCTCCAGGCCCAGAAGGTGCTGTCCGCTGCCCACCGCCTGGGCGGGCGGTATGGCCGCGGCCGGCTGGTGGAGCACCTCCTCGGAAAGACCCGCGAGCCCTCGGCCTTCGAGGCCGGCCTGAGCACCTTCGGGGTGGGCGCAGAGCTTCCGGCCGGGGCCTGGCGGGGTCTGGTCGACCAGCTGATCTTCGATGGTCTCCTGCGGGAGGATCCGAACGAGGGCCGGCCCCTCATCGGCCTGGGCGACGCGGATGCGGTGCGCGCGGTCTACCGTGGCGAACGACGGGTGGAGGGACGCCTTGTCCAGCGGCACCCGGCCGCAGGGGCAGACGCTGCCGCGACTCCGGGGCGACGCCGCCGCGACGCTTCGGAGACCGTCTTCGAGGGCGACCCGCAGCTCTTCGCCGCCCTGCGCGCCTGGCGTCGGGCCGAAGCCGTGCGCCAGAGGGCACCGCCCTACGTCATCTTCAGCGACCGCACCCTGGCGGAGATCGCCACCGCCCGCCCGGCCGACGCTGCGGCGCTTTCCAGGGTCAGCGGCGTGGGCGAGACCAAGCTTGCCCGCTATGGCCCCGCAGTGCTTGCCCTGGTGGCGGGGGAGACCCCGCCCGGCGCCTGATCAGACGTCGACCTCGGCGTCGAGGGCGTTTGCCTGGATGAACTCCCGGCGCGGCTCGACGAGGTCGCCCATCAGGCGGGTGAACATGTCGTCGGCATCGTCGGCGTGGGCGACCCGGACCTGGAGGAGGGTGCGGGCGTTGGCATCGAGGGTGGTGTCCCAAAGCTGGTCGGGATTCATTTCGCCCAGGCCCTTGTAGCGCTGGATCGTCAGGCCCCGGCGGCCCGCTTCCATGACCGCGGCGGTCAGGTCGAGGGGACCGCGCACGGTCGTGGTGCGGTCGCGCCGGCTGAAGACCGCCGGGCCGGAGAAGACCTCGGCGAGGGACACAGAACGCTCCGCCAGTCGGCGGGCGTCAGCGGCACCGATCAGCAGGTCGTCGAGGACCACCCGCTCGGTGACGCCCCGGCGACGGCGCGAGAAGGCATAGCCCCCGGCGGCCGAGGTCTCGCCGGTCCAGGGCCCGTCGCCCTCTTCCGCGTAGAGGTCGAAGCGGCGGGCGGCAGCAGCGGGGTCGCCCTCCTCGCCAAGCAGTCCGGCCAGGGCCGCCTGCTCGATGGCGAAGGCCGGAGCCCGCGCCGTGAGCCGCTCGATATTGGCCCGGGCCCCCCGGGAGGTCTGGACCAGGGCGAGAAGGTCCTGCCCCGTCAGACGTTCGCCCGAGGGCAGGTCGAGGGAGGCACCGTCGACACCCTCCTCAGTGAGGTAGATCTCAAGCTCGGCGTCATCCTTCAGGTAGCGGAACGCCCGGCCCTTGGAGGCTTTGTAGAGGGGCGGCTGGGCGATGTAGAGATAGCCGCGCTCGATCACCTCGGGCATTTGCCGGTAGAAGAAGGTTAGCAGCAGGGTCCGGATGTGGGCGCCGTCGACGTCGGCGTCCGTCATGATGACGATCTTGTGGTAGCGGATCTTCTCGATGTTGAAGTCGTCGCGCCCGATCCCCGCGCCGAGGGCGGTGATCAGGGTCCCGATCTGGTCCGAGCCCAGCATCCGGTCGAACCGGGCCCGCTCGACGTTCAGGATCTTGCCGCGCAGGGGAAGGACCGCCTGGTTCTCGCGATTGCGCGCCTGCTTGGCGGAGCCACCGGCGGAATCGCCCTCGACAAGGAAGACCTCGGACTTGGCCGGATCCTTTTCCTGGCAGTCGGCCAGCTTGCCGGGCAGGGAGGAGATCTCCAGGGCGGACTTGCGCCGGGTCAGCTCCCGGGCCTTACGGGCGGCCTCGCGGGCGGCGGCGGCCTCGGCGATCTTGTGGATGATCATCCGCCCCTCGGCGGGATGCTCCTCGAACCAGTTGGCGAGGCCCTCCCCCACCAGACCCTCGACGGCGGGACGCACCTCCGAGGAAACCAGCTTTTCCTTGGTCTGGGACGAGAACTTGGGGTCCGGAACCTTGACCGACAGGACGCAGGTCAGGCCCTCGCGGGCGTCCTCGCCAGAGAGGCTGACCTTCTCGCGCTTGGCCGCCCCGCTGGAGTCGGCATAGCCGGTGATCATCCGCGTGAGGGCCGAGCGGAAGGCGGCAAGGTGGGTGCCGCCGTCCCTCTGGGGGATGTTGTTGGTGAAGCAGAGTACGTTCTCGTGGTAGCTTTCGTTCCACCACAGGGCGAGGTCGATCTCCACGCTGTCTCGGCGGCCCCGTACCACGATCGGCGCCTTCATCAGGGACGACTTGGCCTTGTCGAGGTGGCGTACGAAGGCCTCCACACCCCCATCGTAGTGCAAAATCTCTTCCCAGGGCTCGGCCTCGCGGTTGTCGCTCAGGCGGATATGGACCCCGGAATTGAGGAAGGCGAGTTCGCGCAGGCGATGCTCGAGGGTGCGGCGATCGAACTCGATGAAGGCGAAGGTCTCCAGCGAGGGCAGGAAGGTGACCTCTGTGCCGGTCAGGGACTCGCCTGACGCCCGAAGGGGGGAGGGGCCGGTCGGCTCCAGGGGCGAGACGGCGTCGCCCCGGCGGAACATCATCTCATAGGCGCGCCCGCCCCGGTGGACCTTGAGCTTCAGCCAGTCGGACAGGGCGTTGACCACCGAAACACCCACGCCGTGCAGGCCGCCCGAGACCTTGTAGGCGTTCTGGTCGAACTTCCCGCCGGCATGGAGCTGGGTCATGATGACCTCGGCTGCCGACACGCCTTCACCCTCGTGGATGTCGGTGGGAATCCCCCGACCGTCATCGGTGACGGTACACGAGCCGTCGGCGTTGAGGATCACCTCGACCCGCGTCGCATGGCCGGCGAGGGCCTCGTCGATGGCGTTGTCGACGACCTCGTAGACCATGTGGTGCAGGCCGGAGCCGTCATCGGTGTCGCCGATGTACATGCCCGGCCGCTTGCGCACGGCGTCGAGCCCCTTGAGGACCCTGATGGAATCCGCGCCATAGGCGGCGGCGGCCTCCTCTGGGGTTTCGGCGGGGGTTTCGGAAGGGGTCACGTTTTCGTCGGTCATGGAGTGTCCGCAACAGCCAGTCTGGAGCCCTCAACCCGGATCCTGAGGGCGCGGCCCGCAAGGTCCTCGAAGAGAGGGTCGTCCGTGCCGGTCAGGAAGGCCTGAAGCCCGAGCGCCTCGATTTCGTCGAACAGCGCGGACCGCCGACGGCGGTCCAGGTGCGCAGCGACTTCATCCAGTAACAATACAGGCGCCGGTGCTGATTCGGCACGGGAAAGACGCGCCGCCTGGGCAAGCACCAGGTTCAGGACCAGGGCCTTCTGCTCACCCGTGGAACACTCCGCAGCGGGGCGGCCCCGTTCGGCGTGGATCACGGACATGTCACCCCGGTGCGGCCCGGTCAGGGACCGTCCGGCGGCGGCGTCCCGGCCCCGGGACCCGGCCAGGGCCGAGGCCAGGGCCTGCTCCAGGATGGGGCCGGTCTCGCCCTCTGTAGCCCGGCGCTCCCACTCCCCGAGCGGGGTAATTCTGGCCTGGGGGAAGGGCCGATCACCCCGGGCGTCGATCTCGGACTGGAGGGCGGCCAGGGTGAGCGCCCTGGCTTCGGCCAGGCGCGCGCCGCTGATGGCGAGACGCCGTTCCAGGGCGTCGAGCCAGACGGGGTCAGCGGGACCGTCGGTCAGCAGGCGGAGTCGCTCGCGCAGGGCCTTTTCATAGACCTGGGCGAAGCCGGCGTGGGCGGGCTCGGCGGCGAAGACCAGCCGGTCCAGGAACCTGCGTCGCTCCCCCGCAGCCTCGAGGAAGAGCCGGTCCTGGGCAGGGGTCAGCCAGGCCGGGCGGACATGGTCGGTAAGGCGCGCCGGGGTGGCGGGTTCGCCCTCAAGACGCACGGTGCGGCGGCTCGCCCCGGGGGACTCCGCGCCCACGCCCAGGCGGACCACCTCACCGCCCACCTCGAGCCAGGCGGCAACGGCCCAGGCGCGCCCGGTCGTCTCCTCCGGCGCCCGGCGGCCGATCTCGGGAAGGGCGGCGTTACGGAGCCCACGGCCGGGGGACAGGAGGGAGACGGCCTCGAGTATGTTGGTCTTGCCCGCCCCATTGGGTCCGGTGAGCACCACCGAGCGGCCGTCGAGTTCCAGCTCCGCCCGGTCGTAGGAACGGAAGTCGGTTAGGGACAGGCGTGTCAGGACCGAGCGCACGGGCGCCAGTCTATAGACGGTTCGCGCCGGCGTGGTGAGGGCCGATGACCGGGATCAGACCCGCAGGGGCATCAGGACGTAGCGCACGTCGGGATCGGTCGGATCGAGCACCAGGGCCGGGTCGTTGGGTCCCCCGAACCGGAATTCGGCCTGCTCGGCGCTGATCTGGTCGGTCACATCCAAAAGGTAGCGGGCATTGAAGGACAGTTCGAAGGCCTCGCCGTCATAGTCGATCTCGAGCTCCTCGACCGCCTGACCCGCCTCCATGTTCCGGACGGTCAGGGTCAGCCGACCGGCCTCGATGGACATGCGGACCGAACGGCTCTTCTCGGCGGAGATGGTCGCGACCCGGTCCACGGCCTGGGCGAAGAGGCGGTTGTCCACCATCATGACCCGGTTGTTGTCCCGCGGGATCACCCGGGCATAGTCCGGGAAGCTGCCGTCGATGACCTTGGAGGTCAGGGCAGCGCCACCGAAGTCGAAGCGCACCTTCTGCGGGCTGACCGCCAGGTCGACGGTCTCGCCGGCGTCATCGAGAAGTCGGCGGGCCTCACCAATGGTCTTGCGGGGCACGATCACGCCGGGGGATCCGGCGGAACCCTCCGGGGCGGGCATCTCGGCCAGGGCTAGGCGATGGCCGTCCGTCGCGACGGCGCGGAGCCGGGTAACGCCCCCCTCCGTGACCGTGTGGAGGTAGAGGCCGTTCAGGTAGTAGCGGGTCTCCTCGGTGGAGATGGCGAACCGGGTCCGGTCGATTAACCGGATCAGGTCGTTCACGTCGACGGCCACCCGGCCGGCCAGGCCATCGGCGGACATCACCGGGAAGTCGCCGGCCGGCAGGACCGGGAGGCTGAAGCGCGAACGCCCGGCCGACACCGTCAGGCGCGGGTCCTCTCCTGTCCAGGCCAGGGTGACCTCAGCGCCCTCGGGCAGCTTGCGCACGATCTCGTAGAGGGTGTGGGCGGGCGCGGTGACCTGGCCCGCCTGCTCAACCCGGGCCTCGGCCTCGTCGATAATCTCCATGTCGAGGTCGGTGGCCGAGAAGCTGAGCCGGCCCCGCTCGGCAGAGAGCAGGACGTTGGACAGGATCGGGATTGTGTTCCGGCGCTCCACCGCGCTCTGGACGTGGCCCAAGGCCTTCAGGAGGGCGGCGCGCTCGATCGTCAGCTTCATCAGTTGGGTCCGGTCTGAGCCGGGGACGGGAACGGCGAGGCCGAATCCGCCCCACAAGGTGGACTTCTCACCTTAATCATTTGTTGGGCTTGGGAAAGGGGTCCGCAGTCAGGCCCGGGTGTCCAGGTTGGCACCCAGGGCATCGCCCTCGGAAGACCCGCCGCCGGAGCTGCGGGCGGCAACCACGACCATGGCGGGGCGGACCAGGCGGCCCAGGAGCTCATAGCCGGGCTGCAGGCACTGGATCACCGCGCCGGGGGCGAGATCCGGGCTCTCCTGCTCCATCATGGCCTGGTGATGGTGCGGATCGAACCGGTCGCCCGCGGTGGGCGTGAGGGTCTTGAGCCCATTGGACTCGAAGGCCGACAGCAGGGCCTTCTGGGTCATCTCGACGCCGACGACGAAGTTGCGGACCCCCGCGTCCTCGCCAGCGGGGGGCGTGGCCAGGGCCCGACCCAGGGTGTCCGCCACCGCCAGAAGGTCCCGGGCGAACTTCTGGATGGCGTAGGCGCGGGCGTCGTTAGCCTCGCGCTCGGCCCGGCGGCGGGTGTTCTCCGCGTCGGCGGCGTAACGCAGAACCTGTTCCTTCAGGGCGGCGTTCTCAGCCGAAAGGGTGGCGAAGGCATCGAAAGCGGCGTCCTCGGCCAGGTCCGCGTCTTCGGGATCGTCGGTGGAGGGTGTGGGGTCTTCGGACATTTCAATTATCCTTTCATGCGCTTTCGCCGCGGTCGGCGACCGGCTCCGGGCTCAGACCCCGGCCATCTGAGACAGCACCCGGGCCGTGTAGTCCACCAACGGAATAACCCGGGCGTAGTTCAGTCGCGTCGGGCCAATGACGCCGATGGCACCCAGGAGCTTCTTCTGGCCCGTCATATAGGGTGCCGCGATGACCGCGGAACCCGAAAGCGAGAACAGGCGGGTCTCGGCGCCGATGAAAATACTCACACCCTGGGCCTCGCTCACGCCGTCCAGCAGGCCGATCAGCTGCTCCTTCTGTTCCAGGTCATCGAACAGCATGCGCACGCGCTCGAGGCCCTCGAGGGTGTCGCTGTCGGCCAGGAGGTTGGCGCGGCCCCGAACGATCAGGGAGCGGTCGCGGCCCTCGCCGCCGCCCCAGACCGCCAGGCCCTCCTCGACGAGGCGGGCGGCGGCGACATCCAGCTCCCGGCGGGCGTGGTCCAGTTCGAGGCGGATGTCCTGCCCCGCCTCGGCCAGGGTCTTGCCCCTCAGGCGGGCGTTGAGGAAGTTCCCGGCCTCCTGGAGGGCCGAGGGCGTCACCCCTGGGGGGAGCTGCATGAGCCGATTTTCCACCGCCCCATCCTCGAAGACCATCACCGCAAGGGCCTGGCCGGTGCCCAGGGAGACGAACTCCACGTGCTTGACCCCGGCCTCCCGCACAGGCGTGACGACGATGCCTGCGCCCCCCGCCAGGCCGGACAGGAGGATCGAGGCCTCGTTAAGCATATCCTCGACGGAGCGCCCGCGGCCCGCCAGCCGCGTTTCGATCTCGCGGCGATCCGCGTCAGCCACGTCGCCCAACTCCATCAGGCCGTCGACAAAGAGGCGCAGGCCGGCATGGGTGGGAAGCCGCCCGGCGCTGATGTGGGGGGCACCCAGCAGGCCGAGTTCGGTCAGGTCCTGCATGGTTTTGCGGATGGAGGCGGGCGAGAGCTGGATGCCCCCCCGGGAGAGGGTCCGGGAACCAACGGGCTCGCCGGTTTGCAGATAGCTCTCGACCACCCGGCGGAAGATGTCGCGGGCGCGGCTGTCGAGTTCGGCTAGAGTCGGACCCCGCAGGAGAAAATGGCCGGTCACGTTCTTAAGGTCCCTGCTTCCGGTCGGGCATGGACGCAGGCCCTGAGTTACAGGATAAGCACCCACCCGGCCGGCGCAAGGTGCCGGGGCCTTCCTTCCGCCCACAAGCCGAGACCCTGCCATGACCGCAAGCCGCCCCTATGACCGGCCCATCGACAGCCTCCGGATCGTGACCCTGGAGACGGGCGTGAACCGCTATGCGGAAGGGTCCTGCCTGGTCGCCTTCGGCCACACCCGGGTCCTGGTAACCGCCAGCGTCGAAGAGCGGGTGCCGCCCTTCCTCCGCGGCCGCGGCCAGGGCTGGGTCACCGCAGAGTACGGCATGCTGCCCCGGGCGACCCACACCCGGGGCCGTCGGGAGGCCTCGGAAGGCAAGCAGTCCGGTCGCACCCAGGAGATCCAGAGGCTGATCGGCCGCTCCCTTCGGGCCGTGGTCGACATGGCGGCCCTGGGCGAACGCCAGATCTCGCTCGACTGCGATGTCATCCAGGCGGACGGCGGCACGCGGACAGCCGCCATCACCGGGGCCTGGGTGGCACTGAAGCAGGCGACCGACCTTTTGGTGCGCGAGGGCATGATCCCCCGCTCCCCCCTGATCGATCAGGTGGCGGCTGTATCCTGCGGGATCTGCAAGGGGGTTCCTGTCCTCGACCTTGAGTACGAAGAGGATTCCAACGCCGAGGCGGACGCCAATTTCGTCCTCACCGGCAATGGCGACATTGTGGAGATCCAGGCGACCGGCGAGAAGCGGGGCTTCACCCGGGGCGAGTTCGAGGCCCTGTTCGGCCTGGCCGAGAAGGGGATCGGGGAACTCTTCGCCCTGCAGAGGGCGGCGGCCTCTGCCCCCTGAAATGGAAACGGGCGGTCCCCTGAGGAACCGCCCGCTTCGGGCGCCGATCCGCCGCCGGGAGAGACAGCAGCGGCCGGCGCAGTCCGGAATCAGAACCGAGCGTTCAGCAGATGGCGGAAGGCGATCGGCGACATGCGGCCGAGTTCCTCGTCAAACGGGGTCATCAAGCCGTCGAGAATGGCCTCAAGACGGCGCAGAAGGCCTTCAAAGACCGGGTAGTCGCGGATATCCAGAACATGGGTCATGGCCGGCTCCTTGTGCAGTGCAGCAATTGTTGCGGCGCACATAGACCCCGAACCGAGGCGGCGCAAGGTGCGCAAGCCTGATAAACCTCTCATGTTGCGCTGCAGCGACACCTGGACTCAGGCCGGCGCGTCCGGGGGGGTAGGTCCGTCCGGGGCGTAGGTCAGGATGTCGCCAGGCTGGCAGCCGAGTTCCCGGCACAGGGCCTCCAGGGTCGTGAACCTCAGGGCCCGGGCGTCCCCGGACTTGAGGATGGCGAGGTCCGAGGCCGAGACGCCGGTCCGGTCGGCCAGTTCGGCCAGGGACATCCGCCGTTCGTGGAGGAGACGGTCCAGGTGCAGGCGCACGGGCATCAGATGGTCAGCTCCGCCTCGCGCCTCAGACGGGCGCCTTCCCGGAAGACCTCGGCCAGGACGACGACCACCAGGATCGAGAACCAGGCGGTGAGGGACAGGTTGGGACGTTCCGGCGCCGCCTGGGGCGGCAGGAGGGCACCGAGGGTCCAGACGGTGTAGCGGACGCCCTCCATCCAGACGAGGCCACCGGCCACGACTCTCAGGCGGGTGACATTGTCCGGATGGAAAGGATCGCCGGCCTTGAGGGTGGCAAAGATCTCCCGCAGGCGACTGACAATAATCAGGACGCCGCCGACGAAGAGGACAGCGGTGAGCATCCTGACCAGGACCACGGCCCAGCCCTGAAGTCGGTCCAGGCCCTCGAATCGGACCTTGTGGGCGAAGGGCATCTCGGGATTGAAGGCGGCCAGGACGCCATAGAACAGGCCGGCGGCCACTATGGCCATCACCAGCAGAAGCAGGATCCAGACGACGTCGAGGACCGACTTCAGGAAGCTGGAAAGGGAGCCCGGACCGAGGGCTCGCATGGTCGGCATGTCGTCGCCCCCCGGTTCCGCTGCGCCATCTCCACCCTTATGTCGCGAACGCGACGGTTTTCGCGTTAAAATGTCGTAATGGCCGTCCGGGCCGGGAGCTCTTCATGGCGATCAGACTTGAGGCCGGGTCCCGGCTGGTGGTGGCGACCCACAATCCCGGCAAGGCCCGGGAGCTGGCCGAGATCCTGGAGGGCCGCTACTTCATCGTCACGGCCGGCCAGCTGGGTCTCGCCGAGCCCGAGGAGACCGAGGCCACCTTCACGGGCAACGCCCTCCTCAAGGCGAGGGCGGCGGCCTCGGCCAGCGGCCTGCCGGCCCTGGCGGATGATTCCGGCCTTTCCGTGACGGGCCTGGGCGGCGCGCCGGGCGTTCTTTCAGCCCGCTGGGCGGGGCCGGGCAAGGACTTTGCCCCGGCAATGGCGCGGATCGAACGGGAGCTGGCCGAACGGGGTGAGGCCGATCGCCGGGCCTTCTTCACCTGCGCCCTGGCCCTGGCCTGGCCCGACGACCTGGCGGTGGTAACCGAGGGCCGGATCGACGGCGACCTGGTCTTCCCGCCCCGGGGTGAGCGCGGCTTCGGCTATGACCCGATCTTCCGGCCGGACGGCCATGACCTGACCTTCGGAGAGATGGATCCCGCAGCCAAGGACGCCATGAGCCACCGGGCCCGGGCCTTTTCGCGCCTGAAGGCGGCCCTGGCTTGAACCCTGGACCCGACGCGGCGGGCTTGGGGGTCTATATCCACTGGCCCTACTGCGCCCGGATCTGCCCCTACTGTGACTTTAACGTGCACCGTGACCGGCGACCCGGGGAGGCGGCCGAGCTGGCCCGGGCGATCGTCGAGGACCTGGCCCGGCGGGCCGCAGCCACAGGCCCCCGGCGGTTGACCTCGGTCTTCTTCGGCGGCGGCACGCCCTCGCTCATGGCCCCCGAGGCGGTGGCAGCGGTGATCGCAGCGTGCCGCAGCCTCTGGGAGGCCGCCCCGGACCTCGAGGTCAGCCTGGAGGCCAATCCCACCGACGCCGAGGCCGGCCGGTTCGCCGCCCTGGCCGCCGCGGGGGTCAACCGCCTGTCCCTCGGCCTGCAGTCCCTCGACGACGAGGCCCTCGCCCTCTTAGGGCGCAACCACGATGCGGCGGCGGGCCGACGGGCGGCCGAGGCGGCGGTGGCGGTGTTTCCCCGGGTCTCCATCGACCTGATCTACGTCCGGCCCGGCCAATCCCCTAAGGCCTGGGCGGCGGAACTGGACGCCGCCCTCGACCTCGGGGCGGGTCACATCTCGCCCTACCAGCTGACCATCGAGCCGGGGACGGCCTTCGAGCGGGCGGTGCGGCGCGGACGTCTTTCGCCCCCCGCCGACCCGCAGGCGGCGGACCTGTGGGACGTGACCCAGGCGAGGTTGGAGCGCGCCGGCTTCGAGGCCTACGAGGTCTCCAACCACGCCCGCACGCTGGCGGACCAGTCCCGCCACAACCTGACCTACTGGCGGGGCGGCGACTGGCTGGGCGTCGGCCCCGGCGCCCACGGCCGCCTGACCCTGGACGGGACGCGGAGGGGCCAGGTCTGCGCCGCCCGCCCCGCCGACTACATCGCCGCCGTTGCCCGTGGAGCTGGCGAGGGGGAGACCGAGGCGCTCGATCCGCAGGAGACGGCGATCGAGCGGGCGCTCTCAGGGCTCCGGCTGGCGGAAGGCGTGGCCTTCCCCGAACTGTCGCCCCTGAGCCTGTCGCCAGACCACCCCGAAGTCCGCGACCTGGCGGCCCGGGGCCTCCTGGCCGTCGACCCGGACCGACTGAGGGTCACCGCCGACGGCCGACGCCTGCTGGACGCCGTGCTGGAACGTCTGCTGGCGCGCTGACGCCGCCTGCCTTGCAATGGCCGCACAAAGCCGCGAAGGCTTGGCCATGAGCCGC
>CAMAOY010000062.1 GCA_945859865.1 Phenylobacterium deserti | reverse complement strand
CGCCGGAGCCTCGAAGCCCTCAGTGCCGGCGACGGACCTGCAGGATCGCGCCCCGGATCCCGGTAACCTCCACCTCGGCTTCTGCAGCAAGGGCACCGCCGCCCTCCAGTTCCGCTGCCCATTCCTTGCCGTCAAGGGCGATGCGGCCTTCGCCGTGTTGGAAGGTAGAGACGCTGCGCGCCGGTTGGCCGACCAGGCGTGCGGAGGTGTCGTTGATGTCGCCCAGCGCGGCGGCCTCGCCCCTCGGGAAGAAGCGTCGGGCACCGAAGGTCGTGACCAGGGTGAGCCCGGCGAACAGGACCGCCTGCCCCATCCAGCCCAGATCCAGGACCAGGGCAGCGAGGGCGACGACGCCAGCCGACGCCGCTGGCCACAGGAGCCAGCCCGTGCCGGTCGCGGCCTCGACGGCCAGGAGGGCTGCAGCGAGCCCGGCCCAGAACCAGAAAGGCTGGGCCGCCAGGATTTCCGTCAGGACCGCCACGGTCAGACCCCCTTCGCTTCGTTCCGGCTGCCGCCCAGCAGCTCGGCGATCCCGGCGATGGAGCCGATCATCGACGACATTTCGGCCGGCACGATGACGGTCCTCTGCTGTGGGCTCTCGGCCAGTTTGGCGAAGGCGTCCACATAGCGCTGGGCGATGAAGTAGTTGATGGCGTTAACGTCGCCCTTGGCGATGGCTTCAGAGACCATGCGTGTGGCTTCAGCCTCGGCCTCGGCGGAGCGCTCCCGGGCCTCGGAGTCCCGGAAGGCGGCTTCCCGGCGGCCTTCGGCCTCAAGGATGGCGGCCTGCTTGGCCCCCTCGGCCCGGGCGATGGCAGCCTGCTTCTCGCCGTCGGCCTCGGTGATCACCGCCCGACGCTCCCGCTCGGCCTTCATCTGACGGGCCATGGCGTTGGTGATGTCCGGCGGCGGCAGGAGGTCCTTGATCTCGATCCGCGCCACCTTGACCCCCCAGGGGCTTGTGGCCTCGTCGATGACGGCCAGCAGGCGGGAGTTGATCTGGTCGCGCTGGCTGAGCACCTCGTCCAGCTCCATGTTGCCGACCACCGTGCGCAGGTTGGTCATGGACAGCTGGGTGATGGCGTAGTCGAGGTTGGTGATGCGATAGGCCGCAGAGGCAGCGTCCATCACCTGGATGAAGACGATGGCGTCGACCTGGACGGTGACATTGTCCTTGGTGATGACTTCCTGGCGTGGAACGTCGAGCACCTGCTCCATCATGTTGATGCGGGCGCGGACAGTCTCGACAAAGGGCGTGAGGATGCTGATGCCCGGGCGGAGGGTCCGCACATAGCGACCGAACCGCTCGACCGTGAATTCCCGGCCCTGGGGAACGATCTTGATCGTCGACAACACGACGACCAGGGCCAAAATCACAAGAAGTCCGACCGTCAAGATTGGAAACATGGCAATATCCTTCGCGTTGTTTCACATCTAGGGATCGCAGGGTGGTTTTGGAACGGGTGAGAGCCATGGATCACCAAGGCGTGTTGAGCCGTAGGCGTTGTTGGATGCTGGCAGCCTTGGCGGGGGTCCTCGCGGCGACGGCCCTGGTGGCCTCTGCCCCGGCCCTCGCCGCAGCCCCCGCGGCCAGTCCAAAGTCAGCGACCGCCAAGCCAGCGGCCCCCAAATCTGCCGCACCCAAAACAGGCGCACCCAAGACAAGCACTTTCGACGCCCGCAGGCCCGCAGACATCATCGCCCTATTGTCGGGCATGGAGGCGACCACCGAGATCGCCCGCAAGGCGGATGGCCAGGTCTTCATGAAGGTGACAACGCCAGGCGGCGGCTTCGGCGCCCAGATGGTCGGCTGCGACGAGGCCTTCACCTCCTGCAAGGCCATCGCCCTCTACACCGCCTTCGCCCGCAAGGGCGTCAACATGGTGCAGATCAACGACTACAACCGCAGCCAGCTCACCTGCCGGGGGGTCATGGCCCCCTCGGGGGAGCCCAGCGTCATGTACGCCGTCCTCCTCAACGGCCGGCAGACCCGCGACGAAATCCGCGAGCACATCGGCGTCTGGCAGGGGTGCCTGAGCGGGTTCGGCGAATTCATCCAGGACCCGATCGGCTTCCTCTCGCGTCCGCAGGGCTGAGGCCAGACCGGCATCGGTTGACAGCCGGGCCCGTCGGGCGGAGCCTTCTTCCTCAGGGGGAGGAACCTTCCATGAGCGTAACCGGCGCGACATCGGAGGCGGCCAGCGACCGGATCCTGTCCATCGACGTGGTGCGCGGCTTCGCCGTCCTCGGCATCCTGCTGATGAACATCGTCGGCATGGGCCTGCCCACCTACGCCTACATCAACCCCGTCTATGCCGGGGGCGTCACGGGCGCCGAGTTCTGGACCTGGGCGGTGAACAACGTCCTGACCGATGGGAAGATGCGCGCCCTCTTCACCATGCTGTTCGGGGCGTCGACCGTGCTCATCGCCAGCCGGGCGGGATCCGGCTCAGGGCTGGGCCCCGCCCAGACCCACTACCGTCGGCTGTTCTGGATGTTCGTCATCGGCATGATCCACGCCTACCTGTTCTGGTTCGGCGACATCCTGGTGACCTACGCCGTTGCCGGCGCCCTGGTCTTCCCCTTCCGCCGGCTGAGCCCCCACCTTCTGATCGGCCTGGGCGGCGCCCTCCTCGCCGCCCTCTTCGCCTGGCACATCAGCGACGTTGAGCCCCTGAAGGCGCTGATGGCCGCCGCAATGGCGCCCGGGGCGGACGAGACGACCCGAGCCGCCTGGGCCGGGGCCTCCCAGACCTTCGTCATGCCCCCCGGCTTCGACGCGCAGGAGATCGCCGGCTTCGGCGGCGGGTTCGGCGAGGCCCTGCAGGCCCGCGCCAGGATCGCTTCCCTGCTCCAGGTGCTCATTCCCTTCAACGCCGGCCCCGAGGCTGTGGGCCAGATGCTGATCGGCATGGGACTCTTCCGCCTGGGATTCTTTTCGCTCGGATGGTCGACCCGCGCCTACGGGATGCTGATCTTTTTCGGCTACGCCTGCGCTGTGCCCTTCACCGCCATGCTGGCCTGGCTGATGCACCAGTCGGGCTTCGAGCCCCTGCGGGTGCACGAGATGGAGGTCTGGCAGTCCCTTACCCGGCCCTTCATCGCCCTGGCTCACGCCTCGGCCCTGCTGCTGATCATCCGCGCCGGCCTCTTTCGCAGCCTGGTCTCACGACTGGAGGCGGCGGGCCGGATGGCCTTCACCAACTACCTGATGACCTCGGTGATCACGAGCCTGGTCTTCTGTGGCTACGGCCTGGGCCTCTATGGCCACCTGTCACGGTTCCAACTGCTCTGGGTGGTCGCCGGCGTCTGGGCCCTGATCCTCCTGTGGAGCCAACCCTGGCTGGCCCACTTCCGCTACGGCCCCTTCGAATGGGCCTGGCGCTCCCTCGTCCAGTGGAAGCGACAGCCGTTCCGAAAGGCGCAGACAGCCTAGCGGGCCGTGTAGCCCCCATCCACGACCATCTCCGAGCCGGTCATGAAGCTCGACTCGTCGGAGGCCAGGAAGACGATGGCGTTGGCGATCTCGACGGGCTCGGCCAGCCGGCCCAGGGCGTGCTGCTGGACCAGGGTCTCGCGCACGCCGTTGCCGTTCTCCACCTCGCGAAGGATGTTGTGGACCATGGGCGTCTCCACATAGCCGGGGTGGACGGAGTTCACCCGGATGCCGAGGGGCGCCCATTCCAGGGCCGCAGCCTTGGTCAGCATCAGCACCGCCCCCTTGGAAGCGCAGTAGGCCGCCGCCCCTGGGGTGGCGACCTTGCCCATGATGGACGAGATATTGATCACCGAGCCGCCCCGGCCGCCTTTCAGGATCAGGGGGCCAGCGTAGCGGTGGCCGAAGAACACCCCGTCCAGGTTGACCGCCAGGGTCTTTCGCCAGTTCTCGAGGCTGTGGCTCATGAGCTCATTGCCCAAGGTGGTCATGCCAGCGTTGTTGACCAGGATGTCCAGACGCCCGAAGGCGGCCTCCACCTCCCCGACCACGCGCTCCCAGTCCTCGGTGGAGGTGACGTCATGGGTGAAGGCCTTCGCCCTGCCGCCCGCCGCCTGGATGGAGTCGGCCACCGTTAGCGCCGCCTCGGGGGACAGGTCCGTCACCGCCACGGCGGCACCTGCCTTTGCCAGGCCCCGGCAGGCCGCCGCGCCGATGCCCGAGCCGCCGCCGGTGACCAGAGCGACCCTCCCGTCCAGCCGCCCGCTCACGCCGTCACCTGCGCGGCCCGGAGGCCCGACAGCCGGTCGATGGCCGCCTCGGCACCGGAAACCAGGCGCGCGACGATCTCCGCCGCCGGAAGGACCTCGTGAATCCCGCCGGCCGACTGGCCCATGGCGAAACAGGAGCGGTCGGCGTCGAGCCCCTCGATCTGCCCGCCGATGCCGCCCATCACGCCAGCCCGGCTGGAGAGCATGGCCTGCATGGGGAAGGGCTGGATGTCCGCCGGGCGGCCCTCCCAGTCGTCGACATAGGGGTTCTTGCGCACCCGCATGGGCTTGCCCGAGTAGCAGCGGGTACGGATGGTGTCCTCGTCAGCGGAGTCCACGATGGTCTGCCGGTAGAGGTCGCCGGCGTGGGCCTCGGGCGAGGCGATGAACCGGGTGCCGACCCAGACCCCCACCGCCCCCAGGGCCAGCACGGCGGCCAGGCCCCGGCCGTCGTAGATGCCGCCGGCCCCGACCACGGGGATCTTCACCGCCTCCACGGTCTGGGCGATCAGGGGCAGGCCACCGACCAGGCCGGTGTGCCCCCCGCCCTCGCCGCCCTGGCAGATGACCGCATCGCAGCCGGCCTGCTCGGCCTTGACGGCGTGCTTCACCGCGCCGCAGACCACCATGACCGTGAGGCCTGCCGTCTTGAGCTTGTCCAGGATCGGCATGGGTATGCCCAGGCCCGCCACGAAGGACGAGGCGCCCTCCTCGATGATCACGTCGACGGCGGCGGTCAGGC
The DNA here is from genome assembly GCA_945859865.1 of Phenylobacterium deserti. Lineage (GTDB taxonomy): Bacteria > Pseudomonadota > Alphaproteobacteria > Caulobacterales > Caulobacteraceae > Phenylobacterium > Phenylobacterium deserti_B. The sequence continues at coordinate 9,456 of CAMAOY010000062.1, read as the reverse complement.
TCTCTGGCGCGGCGGCCAGCAGGTCGACGCCAAAGGGGCCGTCGGTCAGGCTGCGCACCTTGCGCATCTGGTCGCGAATGAAATCCGGCCCCTGGCCGGCCATGCCCAGCACGCCATAGCCGCCGGCGTTGGTCACCGCGGCGGCGAGCTCGGCATAGGAGACTCCGCCCATGCCGGCCAGCATGACGGGGTGCTTCACCCCGAGAAGGTCACAGAGCTTGGTGTGCAGGGTCATGGCGGGCTCCCGTTTCTTGGGAAGGCAGAATGGCGCCGAAATCCGCGGGTGGGAACCGGCCTCACCGAGTCAGGCGCCGTCTCCGTCCAGATCCGAAGGCAGGGCCTCGTAGACTCGGGAGCAGAACTCGCAGGACACCCGGATACGGCCGTCAGCCTCCACCATGTCCTGGCGCTCCTCGGCGCTGAACGAGGCCAGCAGGCCGAGGATCCGCGCCTGGGAGCAGCGGCAGGCGGCCTTGAGCGCCTGGGGGTCAAAGACCCGCACGCCGTCCTCGTGGAAGAGGCGGAAAAGGAGCTCCCCGGCCGGCAGGAGGGGGTCGATGAGTTCGTCCTCGCCGAGGGTCTCGAACAGGGCCTCGGTGCGGCGCCAGGGCTCCTCGGTGGAGCCTCGGGCATCGTCGCCGGCGATGTTCTGGATCAGGACACCGCCGGCCCGCCACTGGGGGCCCTCCCCGGAGTCGACCTGCCCCACCGCCAGCCGGACTCGCGTGGGGGTCTGCTCGGACTGGGCGAAGTATTGCTCGGCGCAGAGGGCCAGGGTCTCGCCCTCGATGGCCGTCACCCCCTGATAGCGGTCCATGTCGGGGCCCTGGTCCACCGTCATCATGAAGAGGCCGTCGCCCAGCAGGGTCCGGGCGCCAGGGCTCTGGAAGCCGGCGGCGAGGATGGTGATCGCCTCGGGGTCGAAGCGGCAATAGCCCCTGAGAGTTCCGGCGGTATCGTAGTCGCAGACTACATAACGGACCGGCCCATTCCCCTGGGCCTGGACGATCAACCGGCCCTCGAACTTCAGGTTCGAGCCCACCAGGGCGGCCAGGGCACAGGTCTCGCCCAGCAGGTTGGCCACCGGGTCCGGATAGTTGTGGGCCGACAGGATCTCGTCCACCGCAGCGCCCAGGCGCACGAGCCGGCCGCGCACCGCCTCGCCCTCGATCTGGAAGGGAAAGACGCGGTCCTCGTCGACCACCTGCAGGGAAACCCCGCCGCTCATATCGCGCCGAAGCACCAGGCCAGGACGGACTTCTGGGCATGGATCCGGTTCTCGGCCTCCTCCCAGATCCGCGACCGGGGTCCGTCGATCACGGCGGAGGTCACCTCCTCCTCCCGGTGGGCGGGCAGGCAGTGCAGGAAGACCGCCTCGCGGTGGGCCAGGTCCATGAGGGCCTCGTCCACCTGGAAGGGCGCCAGGGCCGCCATGCGCTCGGCCTTGTCGGTGTCTCCCATGGAGACCCAGGTGTCGGTGATCACGCAGTCGGCCCCGGCGACGGCCTCTCGGGGGTCCCGGGTGACCGAGACATGGCCCTGCAGGGACGCTGCGCGCGCCAGGTCCACGGGGTCAGGGGCATAGCCCTCCGGGCAGGCGATGTTGAGCCGGTAGCCCAGCAGGGGTGCTGCGTGGATGAAGCTGGCGCAGACATTGTTGCCATCGCCCACCCAGGCCAGGGTCTGCCCCGCGACCGGACCGCGATGGGCCTCCAAGGTCATGAGGTCCGCCAGGATCTGACAGGGATGGCCGGTGTCCGACAGGCCGTTGATGACCGGCACGTCGCAGTGGGCGGCCAGGTCCTCAAGGTCGGTGTGGCGGTTCGACCTCAGCATGACGGCGTCGACCATTCGGGACAGGACCCGGGCGGTGTCGGCGATGGTCTCACCCCGGCCCAGCTGCATGTCGGCGGCCGTGGAGATGATCACGTCCCCGCCCAGCTGGCGCATGGCCGCATCGAACGAGAACCGAGTCCTGGTCGAGTTCTTCTCGAAGATCATGGCCAGGGTGCGCTGCCGGGCGGGCGCGTCAGCGTCGACGCGCCCCTGGGTCCAGCCGACGCGCGCGGCCTTGCGGGCTGCCGCGTCGTCAAGAATCTGGCGAAGGGTCGTTGCCTCCAGGGACCACAGGTCCAGGAAGTGACGGACGGCGGGGTTCATGGCTCCCTCCTCGGGCGGCATGGCGGGCCGCCTCAGGCGCCGCGGGCGCGGGCGCAGGCCCGCTCAAGCTTCTCCACCACCTCGCGCACCTCGTCGACCGAGATGACCAGGGGCGGCAGGAGCCGCACGCAGTTGTCGCCGCCGCCGGCGATCAGCAGCTTCTCGTCCCGGGCGTGCTGCATGAAGTCGCGGTTGGGGGTCTTGAGCTTCAGGCCGATCAGCAGGCCCCTGCCGCGGATATCCTCGATCACGTCCGGGTTGCGCGCCTGCAGGCCCTCCAGCTGCTGGCTGAAATAGCCGGAGACCTCGGCCACGTGGTCCAGCAGGGCCGGCGAGCACAGCTCCTCCACCGCCGCCAGGCCCACCGCCATGGCCAGTGGATTGCCGCCGTAGGTCGAGCCGTGGGAGCCGGGCGTCATCCCTCCGGCCGCCCGGGCGGTGGCCAGGCAGGCCCCGATGGGGAAGCCGCCGCCCAGGGCCTTGGCCACGGCCATGATGTCGGGCTCGATCCCGGCCCACTCATGGGCGAAGAGCTTGCCCGTGCGCGAGAAGCCGCACTGGACCTCGTCGAGGATCATCAGCACGCCGTACTGGTCGCACAGGGCGCGCAGTTCACGCAGGCAGGAGTCGGGAACGGCCCGGGCACCGCCCTCGCCCTGCACGGGCTCCAGGATCACCGCCGCGGTGGTCGGCGAGGCGAGGGCCGCCTTCAGGGCCTCGTGGTCGCCGAACTCCAGCTGGAGGAACCCCGGCATGCGGGGACCGAAGCCCTCCAGGTAGCTGGGATTGCCCGAGGCGTTCACCGCCGCCAGGGTCCGGCCGTGGAACGAGCCGTCGAAGCCAATAATGTCGATCCGCGCCTCCTGGCCCCGGGCCCAGTGGTACTTGCGCGCCGTCTTGATGGCGCACTCCACCGCCTCGGTCCCCGAATTGGTGAAGAAGACCACGTCGGCGAAGGTGGCATCGGTCAGGGCCGAGGCCAGCCTGGCCTGCTCGGGAATCGTGAAGATGTTCGAGACGTGCCAGAGCTTGTCCACCTGGGCCTTGAGAGCCGCGATCAGCTTGGGGTGGGAGTGGCCCAGAGCGTTGACGGCGATCCCCGCCAGGGCGTCCAGGTAGACTTCACCGTCGGTCGTGTAGAGACGCACGCCATCGCCTCGCTCGAACGCCAGTGGCGTGCGGTTGTACACGCCCATCAGGTGGTCGGCGGGAACGTTGAGGCCCTCGGGCTGCGTCTTCTGGGTCACGATCGGGAACCCTCCAAAACGTCAGGTCCCCGCCGCAGGGCGACGGGGACTGGAAGGTTGAAACCTCTCCGTCGGAAGGACCGGAATGTCAACGTTCGCGGGGCTCAGCTCTTGATCTTGTAGCCGGTGTCAAACATCCACAGGCAGGCGCTGGCCAGGGCCACGACCAGTCCGGCCGTCATCACTGCGCCCGCCAGGACCGAGCCCTCGGCGGATCCCAGGAATCCGTACCGGAACCCATCGATCAGGTAGAAGAAGGGGTTGAAGTGGCTGAACGTCCGGAAGGGCTCCGGCAGGCGTTCGACCAGGTAAAAGGTCCCGGACAGGAAGGTCAGGGGCATGATGATGAAGTTGGTCACCACGGCCACGTTGTCAAACTTCTCGCTCCACAGGCCGCCCATGACGCCCAGCAGGCCGAGGATCAGGGCAGCGCCCAGGCCGAAATAGAGGATGGCCCAGGGGTGGCTCACCGGCAGGTGGGCGAAGGGGGCGACGACGGCTGCCGTGACAATGCCGACCATCACCCCCCGGGTCGCGGCGCCCAGGCCAAAGGCGGCCACGTGCTCGATGGGGCTCAGGGGCGGGGTCAGGAAATCGCCGAGCAGGCCGTTCATCTTCGCCTGCAGCAGGGAAGAGGACGAGTTGGCGAAAGCGTTGTTGAGGATCGACATCATGATCAGGCCCGGCGCGACAAAGGCGCCGTAGTCGTAGCCCTGGACCGGTGGGCTTGCCCCCTTCGCCACCACGACGAAGACCATCATGTAGAGCAGTGAGGTCACCACCGGGGCGGCCAGGGTCTGAATGCCCACCTTCCAGAAGCGCATGATCTCCCGGCGGTAAAGGGTCCGGAATCCGGCCCAGTTCACGCCGGGGTAGGACCTCGGTTCCGGTGGAGTGGGTGGGGACGGGGGGAGCACAGCATCAGTCATGGCTCAGGTTTGCGCCGGGCTGCCAAAGGACGCAAGCGGTCAAGTCGGACTTGCCATCTCCCGGGGCGGGCCGAGCCTCGACCTGCCCAGCCAGGCGCCAGGTGCCCGTGTCCCCACTGCCCCTCGCCGAACCCGACGCCCTGCCGCAAAGGCACCGCCAGCGTGCTGACGCGCCGGATCGAGACACGGAATGGCCTGCCAGATCTGGGATCCAGCCCCCAGATCACAGAGCAAACTATATATTGTTTCTGTGGATGGACGCTGTGGCGCCGGTTGTGGTCTTGGCAGTCCGCGTTACGATATGTTGTGGACGGAGGCGGTTGGGTGAAGGCTCCGGAACAAGATGTTGATCCCGGCGGCGCTTGGCGTGAGACCCGGACAGGATGGTGGAGCGAACCATGGGTTGGACCGACGAACGTGTCGAACTGCTGAAGAAACTCTGGCAGGACGGTCTGTCCGCCAGCCAGATTGCCAAGCAGCTGGGCGGGGTGACCCGCAATGCGGTGATCGGCAAGGTGCACCGGCTGGGGCTCTCGGGGCGCGCCGCCCCGTCGAAGCCTGCGCGTCCGGTCTTCAAGGCCCCGCGCGCCGCGCGTCCGGCTGCCGCCCCGGCCGCGCCGCGCCGGATCTCGCAGCCGCTCATGACGACATCGGCCACGGCCCCGCAGCCCCCCGTCCGCTACATCGACGAGGCACCGGGTGTCGCGACCGTCCTCACCCTGGGTGCCCACATGTGCAAGTGGCCCATCGGTGACCCCTCCAGCGACGAATTCACCTTCTGCGGCCGTAGGGCCTCGGAGGGCCCCTATTGCGGCGAGCACGCCCGGGTCGCCTACCAGCCAGCCCAGACGAAGAAGCGCTCGGGCCCCAACGAACTGGCCCGCAGCCTCCGTCGCTACATCTAGGTCCGGCATCCGTTGGGGATGGGGGGCGCGTCGCGATCGAAAGCAGGCCTTGGGGCTTGCCTTGACGTCGTCCGGCGCGTCCCTTTCCGGACATGAGCGATCTCACACCTGAAGCCAGCGCGGACGATTCGGACAACGCACGGCCCTATTCCGTCTCGGAACTCGCCTTCGCCCTCAAGAGCACCCTTGAGGACCGCTATGGGTTTGTCCGTCTCAGGGGCGAACTGTCCAAGGTGACCTTCCACTCGAATGGCCATGTCTACCTGTCGCTCAAGGACGAGCGGGCGGTGATCGACGGGGTCGTGTGGAAGGGCTCGGTCCGCAATCTCAGTGTTCGCCCCGAGCAGGGCCTGGAAGTCGTGGTGACCGGCCGGATCACCACCTACCCGCAGGGCTCCCGGTACCAGATCGTCATCGAGAGCATGACGGCGGCAGGGGTCGGTGCCCTCCTCGCCCAGCTGGAGCGGCTCAAGGCCAGGCTCGCCACGGAGGGGCTCTTTGAGGCCTCCCTCAAGTCCCCTCTGCCGGCCTTCCCCCGGGTGGTGGGGGTGATCACATCCCCCACGGGGGCGGTCATCCGGGACATTCTGCACAGGATCCGGGACCGGTGGCCCTGCCAGGTCCTGGTCTGGCCGGTGGTGGTCCAGGGCGACGCCGCCGCCGCCCAGGTCGCTGCAGCGGTGCGGGGATTCGACGCCCTGGAGCCCGGCGGGGCGATTCCCCGTCCGGACGTGGTCATCGTCGCCCGGGGCGGGGGCTCGGTCGAGGACCTCTGGCCCTTCAATGACGAAGCCCTGGTGCGCACGGTCGCCGCCAGCCGCATTCCCCTGATCTCAGCCGTCGGCCACGAGACCGACACCACCCTCATCGACTTCGTCTCGGACCGGCGCGCGCCGACCCCGACGGCGGCCGCAGAGTTCGCCACCCCCGTCCTCTCCGAGCTCAGGGCCGGACTGGCCGACCTTTCCGGCCGCATGCACCGGATGGGTGGCCGGCTGGTGGAGGACCGGAGGGGCCGGCTCGAGGTCCTGGGGCGCAGTCTTGCGCGTGTCCCGGATCAGGTGGAGCTGGCCGAGCAGAGACTGGGCCTGGCCCGGAACCGGCTCGGTGCCGCCCTGACCCGGAATGTCGGCGTCCATGAAACCCGGCTGGCCCGTGTGGGCGGCCGTCTCAGGCCCGGACTCCTGCACAGGCCCCGAGAGCTCCAGACCGAGCGGCTCAACGGCCTCTTTGTTCGGCTCGGGCCGGCTCTGTCCCGCGGCCTCACCCGGTCCACCGAGCGGCTCGAGAGCCTCGGCGCGCGGCTGAAGTCCGCAGATCCCAGCGCACCCCTGAACCGCGGTTTCGCCCGGGTCCACCACGCCGATGGGCGACTGGTCCGGGAGGGCGCGAGCCTGCAGCCAGGAGATCCCGTCCAACTGGTCTTCGCAGACATCGAGCGGGGGGCGGTGATCGAGCCTGCGGCCGCCCGGCCCCGGCAGGGCGATCTCTTCTGATCGGGCGCCTTCCCGCGTCCGCCCTGGAAAGCTAGAGTGAGGGCATGAACGCGCCCGACACCTCCGGCGGCCAGGACTTCGCCATCATCCATTACGGCGATGGCGACTTCACGATCGTTCGCCCCGGACGCTTCGTCTCCTGCGCCGTTTCCGGGCGAAGGATTCCCCTCGAGGCCCTCCGCTACTGGAGCGCGGAGTTCCAGGAGGCCTATGCCGGACCGGGCGAAGCCCTGGCTCGCTGGCGGGAGCGCAACCCCTGACTGTCTCCGCCGACCGGCGCACTGTCCTGGGCGGCGCCCTCGCCTTCAGTCTTGCCGCCCCGGTCGCCGCCCGGGCCGCAGGACTGGACATTCATCTGGCCGGAGCCCTCCGCCAGGGTGGAACCCTCATCGGCCGGACCGCTCCCGGCGCCCGGATCCGGATCGACGGCCGTGAGGCGGGCATCGCCTCCCCTGCAGGCCTCTTCCTGGTGGGCCTGGACCGGGACAGCCCCGCAGCGGTGAAGGTCACGGCGACCTTGGCGGATGGCCGGACCGCCGAGCGGCGGCTTGCCGTGGCGCCGGGCGGCTTTGACATCCAGCGCATCAACGGCCTTCCGCCTCAGCAGGTGAAGCCGGAAGGCGAGGCCCTGCTCGCCAAAATCGCTGCGGAGTCGGAGCGCAAGGCGAAGGGATGGGCCAGCCGGGTCGAATCCGACGATTTCGCCGGGGGATTTTCCCCGCCTCTGAAGACCTATCGGGTGTCCGGCCGCTTTGGAGGCCAGCGCATCCTCAACGGTCAGCCCATGACCCCGCACTTCGGCGCCGACCTCGCTGCGCCCAAGGGAACGCCGATCCTGGCTCCGGCGCCCGGGCGGATCTGCTTTGCCGAGACCGGACTCCACTTCGAGGGCGGGCTGACAATGATCGACCACGGCCAGGGCCTGGTCACCGCCTACCTGCACCAGTCCCGGCTTGGCGTCCGGGCGGGCCAGCGCGTCGAGCGCGGTGAGGTCATCGGCGCGGTCGGGATGGAGGGCCGGGCGACCGGGCCTCACCTCTGCTGGCGGATGAAGTGGCAGGACCGCCGTCTGGACCCGACCCTGCTACTCGGGGTCCGGGCGCCCGCCTGAATCTTCAGCCTCCACGAATCTTCAGGCCTTCTGGCGACGGTAGACGTCGTTCGGCCACCGCTTGTGGACCCAGAACCACTCCTCCGGCCGATCCCGGATGCGGTCTTCCATGAAGGCATTCACCCGCCGGACGCTGGCGTCGATATCGGCATTGCGATCACCGGTATCCTCAAGGTGGATGTCCTCGTGGACGATCACCCTGAAGCGGGCCTTCTCCACCCTCTGCACCGACATGGGCGTCAGGGGGATCGCGAAGCGGAGGGCAAAGCTCGAGGGGCCCGGAGCCGTATGGCAGTCGACGCCGAAGAGCGGCGCCAGGACGCCGCCGTTGAACTTCTGGTCGTTCATCAGGGCCACGCACTCCCCCCGCGCCAGGGCCCGGATCAGCTCCCGGGCACCGTCTCCGCCCTTGGGCGCGAACAGGCGGACACCATAGCGGAACCGGCTCTTTCGGATGCGGGCATCGACGTGGGGATTGTTGGTGGCCCGGTAGGTGATCTGGCAGGTGATCCCCGCCTGGATGATCACCGCCGGCATGATCTCCATCGAGGAAAAGTGTCCCGAAATGAAGACGACGCTCTCTGGGCCCCCGGCGATGGCGGCAAGTCGCTCGCCATTGACCACCTCCACCCGCCCGGGATCGGCGATGATCTTGTCGAGGATCGGGAATTCCGCCGCCCAGCGCCCCAGGGCGCGCCACTGCGCCTTCAGGAGCCGGTCGACCCCGGCGTCGTCCAGATCGGGAAATGCGATCCGGATATTGGTCTCCACCACCCGATTCGTTGAAGTCAGGGGGCCCAGCCACCCGACAAGGGTCGCGCCGAAGTCCGAGACGGCATCGATCGGGAAGCTCCGCGCGAGAAGGGTCACCGCATCGAAGGCCAGGGCCTCGAGGCGCCAGGCCAGGTCCTGGATCAGGGAAGATTGCGATGAGTCCGCCACGCCCAAGACTAGACCAGCGCCGATGCGGGCGGCAATCCGCACTCTGGCCCAGGGTTTGCCCGTCTTGGCGCGGAAGTCCTATTTTGGAACGCGACCCGGGAGTCACATCCTAGGGACAACGTCATGACAAGGACCAGGACAGGACGATTGGAACACGGTCGCCGGATGCTGTGATCGACGCTCACCTGGGTCAGGAGATCCGGCGCAGGCGCCGGGAACTTGGGATGACCCAACACCAGCTGGCCGAGGCCTGCGGCGTCCGCTTCCAGCAGATCCAGAAGTACGAAAGCGGAGCCAACCGCATTGCCGCCTCGCGGCTCTGGAAGATCGCCCGGGCGATGCAGGCGCCACTGTCCAGCTTCTTCGAGGGCCTGCCGGATCCCAGTGCCAGCCCCGGGCACCTTACAGTCCTCGAGGGTTAGCGCTAGATCGGCCCATGCTCTCTCCCGAACGCCTCCAGGTCCTCGACCCGCTGATCCTCGATCTCAACCGGGTTTCCGCAGACGTTATCCTGCCCCTCTTCCGGGCGGAGCACGGCCTCGAGGACAAGGGTGGAGACGCCGGTTTCGATCCTGTCACCATGGCGGACCGGGGCGCCGAGGCGGCCATCCGCCGACGGCTGGCCGAGGTCTTTCCAGAGCATGGCGTGATCGGAGAGGAATACGG